>CAYWIJ010000001.1:0-19947 GCA_964458335.1 uncultured Candidatus Peribacteria bacterium
GTATAGAAATAATGAGTATGTTCTGAAAGATATGGGATATGTTATTAAGAGTTAAAAGTGTAAAGTTGAGAGTAGCGAATGATAAGTGATGAATGAATAATGAAAAATTAAGAATTAAACATTCAAAATTCAAAATTAAGAATGAGCAACTATAGAAAATAGTAGAAATGGATTGTTAATCCGTCCTTTTTGTAATTATGGAGAATGAAGTAGGTGTCATTCGTCCTAATAGAGATCCTTCGTCGTTCCTCCTGTATTACTCGTATACTTAAGTCAGGATGACGAGTTAGTGACTATGGATTGCTACACTCTATTTTATTTCGCTCCTGTCGTTTTCCTAATAATAGATAGGATGACGCAAATTATTGAATAGCTGGTTTTTTTGTTTGAGTTGAAATTTCTTCTTGTTGTTCGTTATACCATTCTGCAAAGGTCTGTTGGTTATTATACAGTTCGGTAGCAAGTTCACGTCAGACATATCTCCAGTGTCGTGGTTCTTGTTGATAAGTATCGGTAGAAACTCATCTTTGATAACTATTGTGCCGTCCGTAACGATGAGCATTCTGCATCAACCGTTCATAGTATTTTTTGAAGTCAGCTTTGGATAAAAAATTACCTGCTGTTGTCGCTGCAAAGATATCAATGGTCAATCAGAGTTGATGTTCACTATATCAAGCACGAGCACAGAGTGTAACAGAACATCACTTCTCCAGGTTCTTCTGATATTTATAGGACCTATACGCACTTACTATGACAATCTTATCTTTGAAGATAGTATAAAACTCTGTAGCAAGTTCATTAAGCTTTTTGAGAGCAATAGCACGAAGTTGCATAGTGGGATTAGTGATTATGAGATATTCACTTTGGAGAGGAACAAGATCAACTGGAGTATATTGTTTATTATTCAGAGGTACTTTAGCTGAGACAAATTTAGTGATACTATCATCACTTATATAGTCGAAATCTCTTTGTTCTGGTACTGATGTATCGAACAGTATCAATCCATTCGGAAGAACATAGCTTGCTGTTCATGAATTACTCTCTGTATCTGATATTGATGTCAGAGTATTAAATTGTTCTTTCTCTTGAAATGATGCTGGTTGCTGATAAGAATAAATTTTTGTATAATAGAAACTTCCTCAGATAATGAGGGTAATACTACATACTATAATAATGTAATACTTATAGTTCATAAGGGATAGTAGATAAATCTTTTTAGTAAGTACTGATGGTAGTGCCAGGATAAAAATACTTGATGATGTCGTTGTATGTTGATTTGTTGTTTGCCATAGCAGTGGCCCCGTTTCCAGCTAATCCTACACCATGACCATTGAAATCTGTACATGGACTAGGGTCATAAACAGATACAAGATAGGGTGTATCTTGCCAACCATATTTTTCTATACCTGACCAAGTAAATCCTGCTGAACATGAGAAATAAGGTAAGAAAGCGAGGTTCCCCTTGTAAGTAACCACTTGATTTTTTGTACTTTCTAAGGCCTGCTTCCATTTCATAAGAGTACTATCTACACCAGCTCCACCATATTTTTGGAAAATACGAGCATCATCTACAGCAATATAATGAGCATTGGCTGGTATACTTGGATGTCTATGTGCTGGTTCAAGATAGAAGAGAATATAATTTTTTGCTAAGAGTGTCATTGTTTTGATTTTCTCATCGGGTTCTGTATCATTACTTTCGACGATTCCTCTCAGATAGAGATCAAAAGGTAGTGTATTTATAATGACATATTGATTCGTGGTTTTCGTTTGATCTAAGAGTTTAATCGGTTGCTGAGAGATTTCAATCGTACCATAGAAGTTATTCCAAGGGATACCTGCATATGATTTTCTTCCATAATTTGTAATAAATGTCGTTCCATCAGCTCTTTTTGGAGTAATGGTTATAGACTGGATTGTTTTATTAGTCGATTTACTACTATATCTCAGAGATGTACCTTGATTGGTAATAGTAAATGAATTATCGGTAGTGATTATACCTTTATCATCTTTTACGGTACAATTTTGGCAAAGAAATTTCCATTCTGACAAGGTTGTACTTGCTTCATACAGGAGAGTACTTACATCTTGATTCGCATATGTCTTGATATCAGAAAGACTAATCTGTTTGATAAATTTATTTGATGTTGTTGTTGCTAAACTTGGGTTATTTTTCGCAATATAGTTCTTTTTTCTTGTCTCCATAGAGAGTTGTTGATCACTTGACCAAAGGATATTGATAACCGCCTTTAGATTTGGATTTGTACCTTTGGTAGTGATACTGATACTTACTGGTCCAGAACCAGGCTGAGATGGTTTTTTCTTAGAGATAGTAAGATTGAGTGATGAACTATTGGCCTGTGTACAAGATATTTTAATGTTTTTCGTAGTGGTACTACATCTTGTGATGGGTAGAGTGCTTGCAAGAGGTAGGGTAATGGTAGTGGAATCAGTAGTAAGCTGATAAGGTTCAGAAATATAAGTTACTCTTCTAACTGTTTTACGAGATGGAAGTTTATTTTGGGTAACAAGGTTTGTGCGGATAGCTTGTTGTATCTCAGGTAACTTATTATAAAGATTTATACCTGGACAGGCAGTAATTCCCGTATCTCTATGTCCGATGAAAGCATCAGTAATAATATCTTTGACATAAGGAGCTGTACTGGTTTCTACATGAGAGTAGATTTCACTATCAGGATTGATATTATATCTGACCATTAAAGCAGTACTCAGTTTGATAAGCGAAGCAAGTTGAGCTTGAGTAGGTTGGTTAATTTCAAAATTCCCCATTAAAGCGATACCGAGTGATGCGGCGTTATTGTATTTTGCATGTGCTCAGACAACACCTTCACCACCCCCTCTTCCTTCATAGATATTTCCTCGTGGATCAATAATAAAATTATAGCCAACATCTCATCGTCCATTATTTATAGTATGATAACGAAAGATACTGTTAGCGATAGCTTTAGCTTGTTCTGGTGTTTTGATAGTATTGAGATCATTGACGGTATGATGAATTACAATATGGTCTTTATTATTTTTATAGCCACGAGACCAAATAAGTTCTTGTCCATTTACCTGTTTGATGATACCATTGAGAAGAACTTGCTCAGGAAATACTGTACTTAAATAAGAAGTAATTGTTTGCGTCTTCGTTAAAGTTACTGGAGCAAGAGGATCTGTCTCATCAGTGTCTGTATCTATTGTGGGAGTGATAGTTGTTGATTTTTTGAAAATAATAGATTGATCAGTAATCCAATCAGAACGTTGTATAATAGTTACTCAAGGTAAGTTTCGATCTTTTGGAGTATATGCGTATATATTAGAAACACTTACGCCGAAGAATGAACAGAGGAGAATGGTCAGGATGAATTTTTTTGTAATATTCATTATTATCTTATGATAACGATAAAATGAGTTGAATGAACCTCCTAAATATATATAAAAGAGAGTAGTATTGCAATGATTATTTTTTACTGTAGCTTGTATTATCATAATGTTTGTACATCTTCGTGGACGTGGAACTTATAGTATGTTAGAGGGTATTGGTCCTAATGCTACTATTGTGCAGAGAGCAAAAGAGCTCTGACAGCCAGCAATTGCGTTAACAGATTTTAATGGAATGTATGGAGTAGTAGATTTTTATTCCAAAGCAAAGGGGCTTGAAATACAGCCCATTATTGGAGTAGAATTACCTTATGTTGCTCATCGTAGCCTACTTGGACAAGATAAATCAGTGATCCATACAACAGGTACATTGACCTATCTTGCCTTATCTGAGATTGGATATCATAATTTACTTCATATTGTATCAGAAGCCTATCAGAATTCTTATTTTGATATACCATGTGTAGATAATGAAATACTAGCTCAATATTCACAAGATGTAGTAGTTCTTGTGGGTGGAATAATGTCATATGCATACCAAGCTGTGAGTATATCTCAAGAAAATAAAATTATGAAATTGATAGAAGATCTTACAGCAATATTTCCTCCTGAGAGGATAGTGATTGATATCACAGCTCAGTTATATGATTATTATCCTGTACTGAAGAAACTCCATGAAATCCTTTTGAAATGTGCTCATGAAAACATGTTTTTAGTAGTGACGAGTAGTGGGTTTACGTATCCGTATGCTGATCAAAAAACTGCTTATGAGACCGCTTTAGCGATCAAAGATAATAAAAGAAATTATGATCCTGACGCTCGTAAAGTGAAATGAGACTATCATATCTTGTCAGAAGATGAAGTGAGAACTATTTTAGAAAAAAATGACCATACGATAGAACAGATTGAGCTTTGGACAACCAATACTTTGAAAGTAGCTCAGATGTCTCATGTTACAATTACCTTGGGACAATCTCTCTTCCCAAATTATGAAGTTCCAGAAGATATCCAGAAGTTATATGAAGAATATAAAGATGAGTTAATACAGGAATAAGTTAAAAGTGGAGAGTTAGTGAATTGGGGAATTAGCGAATTAGTTTTTGATTAAATATTAAATTATTGATTATCTGTCCTTTGTGGCAGATTTTTCTTTTCTTAAAAAATCCTCGCAATGGAGAATTTGTAGCTTTTAGAGGTGTCATTCTGCATTAACTCGAAGGTTAAACTGAGAGAACGAAGGAAGAATCCAGGGTATTGATTATTAGATTCTTCACTTCGTTCAGAATGACGATTATTTTCTATGGATTGCTTCATCCGTTTCGCTTCCTCGCAATGACGGTCAACAGAAAAATTATTTCTTATTTGGATAGATAATCTTATCGACTATTCCGTATTCGAGAGCTTCGTCAGGACTCAGCCATCTATCTCTTTCCATATCATCGGCTACTTTCTTATAATCTTTCCCTGTACGTTCTGCCATAATTTCTGTGAGGGTTTTTTTCAATCTCATACCTTCTTCTACGGCGATTTGCATATCAGTGATCTGTCACTGTGCACCACTGAGGGGCTGATGTATCATCACTCTCGAATGCGGCAGAATAAATCTTTTTCATTTTGTACCACCAACGAGAAGCATACTTCCCATAGAAGCAGCAAGTCCAGTACAGATGGTTTGCACATCACATTTCACATGTTGCATCGTATCAAAAATAGCCATACCACTGTAGACTTCACCTCCAGGACTGTTAATATACATGATAATATCTTTGTCAGGATCTTGCTTTTCTAAAAACAACATCTGAGCGATGATCGTGTTGACCATATGGGTCTCTACACCACCACCGACGAAAATAATACGATCTTCAAGCAATCTAGAATAGATGTCATAAGCTCTTTCTCCTTTATGAGATTTTTCAATAACAGTTGGAATAAGGACCATGTATAGTGAAGAATTGAAAGTTAAAAGTTAATCTATTGTAGATTATATATAATTCATCTCATAATTGCAATGATTGATAGATTTGATATTGATTTTTAGATGACAAAAAAGTACTCTCATATATAGTTATTACTTTATGTTGTTTTAGTTATTTTCTTGAGATGAATATTACCAAAAAACATGCATTTACTCTCTTGGAGATGCTCGTAACAATGACTGTTTTCTTGATATTAATGACGGTAATTATAGCGCTTTTTATTAATATGTATAAAATTAAGTGATGATTGGAGGCGAGACAAAAAGTGACACAGGAGAGTTATTTTCTTCTTGAAAAACTACAATCCATGGTGAAGGATTATACTATAGATTATGAAGAATATTGGAATAGAACACAAATGGGATGTATGGAAGAATGATCAGCAGATGTATTCTGGAACGCTGATGGATCCTGTGATAAATTTACCAATTATGGTAATTGAAATATGTTACATAAAGATGATCCTGATGGACGTTGATCGTATCATGAACTTTATTATTGTACATCAAATGATGATTGACTAAATGAAAGTGAAAATGATGACTTTGGTAGTACTATAGTCTATGATATTACAGAATCTACGTTTAATATGAATTGTATAGAGAGTGGAAGTGGATTTTCTCATTCTTATGGGCAGTATGCAAAGATGTTTATGGATGTGAAAGATGATGTAGATTATGTGCCATGAGCTGCAAATGATGATGATGATGTAGATTTAGGAGATGGTCCAGAAGCTATTTATCAAACAGATGATAATAAACCTCAAGAACTCTATTTGATCTCTCATGATAAGACGAAGAGATTGTATATGAGGAGAGTACTAAAAGATCAAATAGATATTAATAATGATGGTTATTATTCTCCAAGTGAGCAATTGTATTCTCTCCAAGTATTGCAATTAAGATGATTTGATGCTGGAGAAGCACATGATTTTGATGCAACTAGTCATCCATGAGTTTATGATGGCGTGATCGATACACGAGCATGTGACTATAGCAAATGATTCTTCTGTAAATGACAAGAAATTGATCCGACCTGAGCATATAAATGATATAAATTACCTAGAGATAATGATGACGGGCGAGTAGATCTTTTATGATCAGATATTACTATTAGTGATTGGAATTTATCAATTTATCCTCATAAAGATCCTACTTTAGCGTGGAATGATGATGTTTCACAACAAAGTCCTTATGTGATTATTTCATTAGTGACACAATTGTATGCGAAAAACTGGCAACGTAAGCTTACGTTAGATCAAATGAATACTTATATACTTCCTTTGCAAACTCAATTTTCATTTATGATACAATAAGACTATGTTTAATTTATTTTGAATAATGTAATGGTTTCTATAGAAGATTTGAAATTACCACCACACAATATCGAAGCTGAGAAAGGGATTCTAAGTGGAATCTTGATCGATAATAATATGTTGGATATCACTGATAATCTTTTACTGGTTGCAAAAGATTTCTATTCTAAGGAACATCAGATGATTTTTGAAATGATTTTAATTCTTAAGAATGCTCATAAAACTATTGATGCAGTAACAGTTGCTGATGAATTACAAAAGAAAGACTATCTGGACGTGATTGGTGGAATTGATTACTTGTATGATCTGTCAGGATTTCTTCTTTCAACTTCAGGAGTAGGTGAGTATGCTAAGATTGTAAAGGAAAAATCTATCCTGAGAAGAGTATTATCGGTATGTCAGCAAATGATAGGAGATGTCTATGATCAAGCTGATACGAGTACTATTATGGAATGATTAGAAAAAAAGATTTTTGATCTGACACAAACGAATGTTGGTAGTAAATTGCTTCATATTTCGGATATATTGAATGGTAGAGTAGAGAGATATATGGAGATAGTTGATAATCCAGAATTACTTGATGCAGGTAAAGTGATGTCGACATTTCCACATTTGGATGATATGCTTGCTTGATTTAAGCCTGGTGAATTGATTATCTTGGCTGCACGTCCTGCTATGGGTAAAACAGCTCTTTCTTTGAATTTAATTATCAACGCTGCTCTTGACCAGAGTAAAGCAGTAGCATTTTTTTCGTTAGAGATGACGAAAGAATTGATCGCAGATAGATTGCTCTCTACGGTTTCAGAAATTCCTATGCATAAGATATCAAAAGGACAACTTGATAATGAAGATTTTGTAAAGATGGGAGAAGCTATGGAAGTACTTGGAGGAAGTCATATCTATATTGATGATATTGGGATGGCAACACTTGGTATGTTGAGATCAAAATTAAGAAGATTGAAAATAGAAGCATGATCATTAGATCTCGTCGTGATAGACTATCTTCAACTCATGTCGGGTCAGGGAAGTAAGTTTGAATGAAATAGAGTTCAAGAGATCTCACAGATTTCACGTGGATTGAAAGAATTATCGAAAGAACTTTCAGTCCCGATTATTGCACTTTCACAGTTATCTCGTGGAGTGGAAAGTCGTATCGACAAAAAACCACAACTTTCTGACTTAAGAGAATCGGGATCAATCGAACAGGATGCTGATGTTGTGATGATGATCTATAGAGAGGAGTATTATGATCCAGAAGATCCAGATAAGAAAGGACTGACTGACTTACTTATCAGAAAGAACAGAAATGGAGCAATAGGGGAAGTTTCGCTAATGTTTAATGCTCCGACGATGAAGTTTGTGGAAATTGGAAAGGGTAATGATGCTGATTATTAGTATTGAGATATTAGTTGTTAGGTATTAGAAGAATTATTTAATTACGGATTGCGAATTACGGATTTTCCTTTCTAAAAAAGTTACTCTTATAAGCAATACGACGTATTTATTCAATAATTTTCTAACACCTATTTTTTGATTCTCTATCTGTAATTTGTAATACATTCATTCATTATTGCATCACAAAACTGTATTTTTTCAAAATAATATGCAGTTTCTCTGCTAATATTGGGTCGATAGATTTACTAAGTTGATAGATTCTATTGACTCCTACATGATGTTTATTATGAGATAGTATCATCTCAAAGAATCAGAGATTAAGAGTTTTTTTATTTTTTCTGATAATTTTTTTGATATATTCATTGATAAGAGTAGTTTGTACAGTACTAGGATTATGGAGAGATTCAAGCATTGCAAGTTCTAATGGAGCAATGGGAAAGCTATATTTCCCAATTTTCATGTTGATGAGATATTTTTTTACTTTATTGAAAATATTATTTTGTTTATGGGTGTATCTTTTATAGGCTACTGTTTTATCATAAATAATAACTTCTAGAGCATTTTTGTGTGTATTGATAATATCAATAGTTTCTGGGATTTCGTAATTTTGGAGATGGAACTCAAGTGCTTTCAGTCATCAGATATATCGTCCTCATACAATGTAAGTCTGACAATGCTTTTTGAGTAATTCCCAGTAATAATTCATGGTAATCTCATCTTCATCAGGTTGTTTATTGGGATTAGTTACAAGAAAACAATTTTTTTTTAAACTCATGAGATAACCTTTATTTTTAAGATTATGAGTGAGTTTATAAACTTTTGCATCAGGAAAATCTTCATCTATAATCTTACTCAAAAGATGAGATATATGAGTGCTGTCAATTATTTTTCATTGTAATTTTCACAATTTATTGACAAGAATGTTAATTGTTGATGACATATAATCTTTGTAAACAACTAAAGTATTACAATAAATATTGTAATAAATCTTCCAATAAAATCAAGACGATTTTTCCAATAAAATGAAAACTATTATTCTGATACAATGTCTTGACACGAGTAGACAATTTCAGTATATATGAAGTGTTTATGTATAATATAAATAAGGACATAACATGAAACTCTTATTCCGCCCATTTTTTAGTATCATAGCTTATGCATTGGCTTTGTATCTGATGAATTCTTTTGGATTCCTTTTTGGAATAAACTTTCTATATGGAGCACAGAGTAGTGGTGAATTGATTAAAGTCTATCTTCTTATTTGAATTGTTTTTTGGTTAGGATTTTCAGTATTAAGATTCTTCCTTAATATTATTACACTTCCAATTCAATATATGACATTGTGGATTGTCTGATGGTTGACTAATATTCTCGTAATGTATATCTGTCAATTTATCATTAATTTTTACCTCACGGGAGTACATATGGATATTATATCAGTAGCAGGGGTTTTGATTACTTCTGTTATACTCTCTTTGGTAGTGTCGATAGTTTATCGAGTCCTGAAGAAAATTATCTAAAACGATGTGAGGAGTCAGAAATATATTATTTTTTACTTTACTATACTAATAAGATACTATGAGTGCATTTCGTATTACAAGAGAACAAGCAGCACAGGAATTGGGAATATCTACAAGAACTATTGATAGATATATCAAAAGTGGTAAACTTGCTTATAAAAAAATTGCAAATAAAATTTTCTTAGATGATAAAGATATTCAGTTTATGAAGAAGGATTTTCAGGCACTTCATCAACATGCTACTACAGAGATTGTGAATGATGGAGTATGAGAATCGTTATCTACTGGATTAGCTACTAATGAAAAATTAGAAAAAATTATTGATGAAAAAATTGATAAATTTTTCCTCGTATTTCAAGAAAAGGATCGTATGTTAGAAGAAAAAAATAAGGTAATTTTTATGCTTCAGCAGAGGGTATCTGAACTTGAAGGTAAAATATCTACAATGGTTGCACTCCCTGATTATAATGAACAAAAGCAACTTGCAACGATAGAAAAAACGAAGTTAGAAGATAAAATCAGACAACTTTCTAGTGCTGTGAGAGGGGAGAGGACAAAAAATAGTATGTTTTTGATTGTATTGGTAGTTGCGATTATTTTTGCTATCTTTTGGTATTTGAGTTTTGTAAAAGGGTGGTTGCAGTTCTAATATCAGATTGCAGATAAATATAGATGTTGCAAAAGTATATAGTTATTGTTATGGTTTTCTAAAATTATGGAAGAGTAGTTTGAGAGTTACTTTATATATTATGTAATAGACTATGAATCTCAGTACCATAATAAAATTTGTAGCAGGTACGATTATATCGGTCTATGCATTTCGTATGGCGAAAGCAGGTAATATGACACGAGCGTTAATATTAGTTGTTCTCTATTTTCTTGTATCATATGTGTGGTAAGTTATTATTCTTTTGATTTTATTACAAAAGATGATATAGTATATTATACTCCCCTATTATTTAGAGATAAAATGAGGGTGGTGCACGAATATAATAATCATGATAGATTATAAATGATAAGTTATAAACTATTTGCATAATATGTTATGATATATTAAAAATTATGTTCTTTGTTTGATTATTTTTTATGATTATATAATAATTGCTTTATGATAACCTTGCACAAGGTATATTGTGCAAAGTAAATCAAGAGAATTTTCATATAAAAAAATATTAAAATTTATAAGCTGTTTCCTTATATTTCTTTCTCTCCTAAAAAATAATATTCGTAGTTGTACGTTACACCAAGAGAAAAAAGTAAAATATTGTCGCTTTTTTCTCTTGCAACTACTCTCTTATTTTTCTTCTTCAAAATTAGCTTGTTTCTCCGAAACAAAGCTGACCGCCTTGTTTTGTAAAAAACTCCTCTATAATTTGACAAAATTAAAAAATAAAGTACAATTGAGTACTTTATCTTGTATTTTATAATGATGGAAGACACTATTAAAGAAGGAACTAATATTAATCAAGATTCTATAATAGAATACTTGAAAGAAAAAGAGAAAAGAGACAGAAGAAGAGAGATTATAATGCCTATCTATTGGTTTATCATTATCTCTGTACTATGAATTTTGTGTTATTCAATAATTATAAGAAAATCTGAATCAGAAATATCTAAATCAATAAATAACGCAATAGACAATAAAATAGAAGAAGTAATTAACGAATTCAATAAATCATCTAATAAAACAAATAAAAGCAATTATGACCTTTCTAAAGATGGTAGCTATTATAATCTATAGCTAATTATTTAAGCCATTTTGTGTATACAAAATTGACTACCATAAAAGTCAAAAATCAAAGAGTAAGAGTTGATACAATAGTAACAGTAGAACACGATGGTCATAGTATAGAGATCATCATATACATAGACTTTATAAATCAATATAAATACTGAAAAACAGGAATAAGAATAAATCATCATACTCATATATACGCTAATAATATACCAATATTTAACAATTTATTAAACATTATCTATTAAACAAAAAGAATAAAGAAAGCACTAAAGATGAAAATATTGCATAATAAATTAAATTTGCATAATTTTCTCCATTAGCTTTACAGTAATTGTTTACTTCTATAATTTGTGTATCACCAAAAGATAAATATTCATTAAAGAAATTAGTAATAGGAGAAAAGAATCATGAACTAAATTCTCACGTTCATTCTCACATATTTATATTAATGTCTGGTATCTCTATTTCGGGAACTGTTACATCAATATTAGGGTTAACATTAATATTATTTATTCAAGTATAGCCAAATATTTTATTTTTCAATTCTTGTGTAAGTTGTCCTATTGCTGAATTAGTTCCTAAAATTGATTGATAGATACTTGTTATTCTAATTCATATATTACCTATCCATTCGCCTAATGGAGCAATCCAAGAATTAACAGTTGGAGCTGGTGAATTCAAAAGATTTTCAATTTTACAACCTATTCAGGTACAAGTCGTAGAATTTATTTGATTTTGATTTCTTCAATATAATATATCTAAATCAGTTTGACAAGATGCTCAAGCATCTTCTATAGCTACAGAAGAAGGAATATTATTATTAGTATTTACATAATACAAAGAACTAATCAAAACAGAAATTGATAAAAATTGATCATTTACAACTTTTATATTACTATCACGAGTAGAAAGCATTAAAGAACGCCAAGTATTCATCATATTCTCACAAGTAGACTGGACTCACGTATAAGGTAAATCCCAAGTACTCCAAGGGATAACAAAAGAAGAATAAGGATTATCATATACATTATAGGCAAGATCCAAAATTCAAGAAAAAACATCAGATCAAGACATTGCAACATTTATATTACTAGCCAATTTACAAGCATAAACATCAGAACGATAAGTAAAATCATTACTCATTGTCATACGTTTATTAGTACACATATTAAGATTATAATTCTTTATTTCTTGCTCATTAGGTAATGTAACAGACTCATAATCAATAGGAGTCTCAGGAGGAAGATCGGAAAGACGACCACCCTCCTCCTCATTCAATATATTCACATACATTGATATATCATTACTAAGACTAGCTCTAATAGTAGCAAATCATCACTCATATCATCGTGAAGCCCCTTGTAATCATCATCGCAATTTCATTTGACCATCTGTAGTAGATCGAGAAAAATCTCATTGATATGTCATCTGTCAATCTGCATCTACAAGTGCTGAAATAAGTGATCATCAAAATACAGGCTCTTTTCCTATAAGAGAGTTTAAGCCATCAGGAGCATTATTTTCTTTAATCCAATATCTATTTGTCGCAAAATTGAAAAAATATATATCTCAATTACTTCTAACCATAGGATATATATTTTTATACTCTTTTCATCAAAAAGAACTCTCCAAAAGGATATCTCAAGAAGAATAACCCCATCTATACCATCATCGTGGAGAAGGTGAGAATTGATCATATTTGATAGTCTTAAAAATCGTTTTAGTATACAGTCATCAATTAACATAATATTTAAGTTGTACTCAATCATCTTGTTTAGCCATGATGGCAATATTACTCTCATTAGTTGCTCATAATACATTAGCGTCATATTGACTATCACCAGCAGAAATAGCAATCATACGAAAACCTAAAGCATCTTGACCTGTATAAGGATAAAATTCACCGATAGAAGTTACTCAAGCTGGTACATCTATACAATTATTATCTCAATAAGTTGGAATACATTTACCTCTGTTAGTCATTCCATTTTTACCATATCAATCATAATTAGCATTAGTCAATTGACCTACAGAATACCAATATCATCAAAATCTCTGTCAAGAAGGAAATTGGAAATTTTCGATTGCTATAGCTGAAGCGTTTTGTATCAATAATTTATAAACTATCAAAGTTAGTACTATCACCCAAAAAAAAGTGGACCTAAATAATGGACGGAGAATATCACGAGCAACCCAATATAATGATGTAAACATACGGACAATTTGGTACATATTATTTAAACATAGTAGTTAAAATATAATAGAGTGTTCAGAGAATCGCCAAAACACAAAATATAACAGCAAGGATTGGTGTAGCTTCAAAAAGTCAGTTATTTAATAGTAACATAGTGTTTTACAACAAAAGAATAAAAAACGATGACACAAGCACAGATAAGTAGTACAGGGAAGAGTGCTGATACTATATAGAAGACATTGAACCGTACTATAAAAATAGAATCTTGCATAATGTGAGAATATAAAGACTAAAATTTGTTACTTTTTATTACTTTATCTACTGATACTCTTTCTTTTCAATCACGACCTTTCAAGTGAGCAACTAAAGAGGTAACAGAAAGAAAGGTCATTGTTTTTCTTTCAAAGAAATAGATAATAACCGCGAGAAATCCGACAGTCGCTATGAAACCTGACAACCGATATACATTTATTAAGTCGAAAAATAACGTCCAAGTAAAATAGTTAGTTACTTGTGAAGTCATTCGTCATAATTGAACATCTAATCAAGTATAGCTCATTATTTACCAACTATAGACAGAATAAAGGAGAGTATCACTCATAGTACTATCAACGGGATAAAGTCCGAGAACATACTAATATTTGCACTAAATAATGCTTGTGCTCAAGTTAAGGACATTTTAATTCCAAAAAGAGGATAAAAGTTTTTTAACGAATATTCACAGGAAAACGAAGAAAACTAATACAAGAAGACCATAGATAACTCATTCAAAAGAATTAAATATATCTTCTTTTTCTGTTTGCGTTAATGAGACATCAGTAAGTAGTACAGTTCAAGATTTCTGTTGTATTTGACAAAGAGGTAAAGTATCTTCTCCAGTTAGTCATGATCAATTGACAGAACAAAATTCATCTACAGTCTGTTGATCATTAGGGACACAATACATATCGTCTTCACACTCAAAAGTTGGATCAGGAAAGATACATGATTGATCATCTTTGGTCGCTCCAGTATTGTAATTAGTCGCAGACGGATAAGTACAACCCAAAACAGGTGCATCAGGAATTTCACAAGTTATTTGAGTAAAATAACGAGTATTATTTCAATAATTTTTTGTAGCTAAAACAGTAGGAGGAGTTCATCATGCCCCAATATAAAACATTCCTTGAGAAGATGGAGGATCACTCCAAACTCCACTCAAAAAATATCAATTCTTAGCATTACAATAAAACAATCAAGTTCTTGGTTCTCAAGAAATCAAAGCACTATCTCCAGTAGAATATCAATTTAATAAAGGAGATCCTTTAATGTCAGCAAAAGTAGGATTAGTATAATTAACAATAGCCATTAAAAATAAGTTCAAAGATTAAAACATGCTATTCATATAGCTATAAAGAAAATTATAATTATAATTTTTTTAGTCCATGAATTATTTTCGTATTCTTCTAATTCTTGATGTAATTCTTCTATGTATGCTTCTAGGTCTTGGATTTGAGTTTCTAAATCTGTTTTTTCTTGATTTTTTCTTTGTACTACTGCAAAATTATCATTTATGATTTCTTTTAAATCATCTAATAAATATTGAATTTGAGTTATTTTTGTAAGTGCCATTAGTCAAAGATAATAAATCAAAATGTAAAATTAAATTGTTTCATAATAGTAAGAATAATAAGAATAAAATATTATTTTTTAATAAGTAAGATTTTTGATTGTTTATTTTGTTTTTGTTGTTTTATTTGATATGCTGGTGTTTCCCAATTTTCATCTTGTCTACTCTCCTCTACCGCTACGGATAGAGATTGTAGTACAAGATTATCAGATTCTATAATTTCTAACGTTCAATTTTCTCATGTGAATTTTTTCTTTTCTTCTACTACAAGAGCTTTAATGAACGTTCAAGGAGTTTCGTAGTATTCAAGGTTTACTTTTGTATCTTCAAAACCAACTACATGATACGTCAGATACTCCTCTTTTATCAGTTCACGATATGCGTAAGATAGGAAGATGAAAACATTGAGAAACGTTGTAAGTGGTCGAAAGAGTTCCGAAGATATCAGAGCCTCTTTTTTCGCCGTTATTTGCTCGCCGTCCACGAAACGAACTACTGTATCACTTTCTAAATCACCAATATCTCCAAGATTTTCATACGTTTTTTTACGAACTCGTTTGATAAGTCATAAGAAAGAATTTCTTTTATACTCCTCAACGAAATCTGCAAGTCTACGAATACGAATGTCTATGTTTGTTAGTCTTTGGGTTACTACGTAAAATTTTACTTTTCTTTTTCTACATTGTGTTAGTAAAAGACCTAAACGTTCCATATTGTTTTTGTTTGTCAGAGCGTGCCTACTATCGAAATAGAGATGCGCTTCATCAATCACAAAGACAATATCTTTATATGAGGAGGAATTAGTGAAGTAACTTAATAGCGATCTATTGGTTTGTTGCATATACTCCTCCAAGAGGTCAATGACTTTTAATAGTTCGACTTCTGTGGAGAAATACAGATCAACTTTTCCATACGGATTATTGGAAATTATAAACGTATTATCTTTACTTTGTTGGTAAAGTTGCAACAACGTTCCATATGTCTTTCATGATCCAAACGTTCCATATACGATAATTACTCAGAAGTTCATACTACTTTTTTTAATTGTTAAATAAGGATTTTGGTTTGATAATTTCTCTATTATGGAATACTACATCTGCTGTAGGTGATAATAATCGTTTATCAGCATTTTCATTATATCTTGTCATATCAAAATCAGGGAAACGATTGAGAAACCGACAAGCTGTCAAATGGTCAAGCATAATATTTTTTCTAATAGTTGTGTTTTGATCCAGTAGAATTACATTATTTTCGTAAATCGAATGCTCTTTTAACGCATCTAATTGAAGTGATGTAGTGTAGTCTAATAGTTCTAATTCATTTTGTTGTAATAGCATAGTAATAGTATTAGTAATAAAGCTAGTGGTAGGAAATCTAATAGCCTTACTTTGGTTAGTTCTTTTATATAGTCGTCTAAATTGTAGGAATTAGTCATGATGGCAAAGTATTATCAAACGTGTTGTTTGTACCGTTCGTTATATATAATGTCCAGTTTGTCAGCAACTTGTGTAATATCATAGATAGAGGTTAGATTTTTTAGAAAGCCGTTGAAGAGTTCTACTGCTCTATTTGGATCAGCCTTACCTTTTTTATATTTAAATAACATAGGATAAGGTGATCACATATTCAAGATAATGTCTGTTAATCAAGTGAGATTATCAACTTGACGACGGACTTCTTTAGGTATTCAATCCCCTTTTAGTTGGATTTCATATCTCATAACTTCCGGGACATTAGTATATTCTAGGTACAATCAAGAATATCATTTATCAGAGAGTTCTTTTTTCTTGTTATAATATCTTATAAAGATATTAGATTTTTTAGATCAGAAGTATTTGGTTTCAATTCATCCATCTCATCTAAATATCATTGTTTTAGTTGTTTTTAGTAAGCATTTTATACTGAAATCAATTTTATTAGTATCTGTTGTTACATCTATACGAGAGAGAGTTATATCAGCAACTAATCAACAATTACTTTGTAGGAATAAATACAAGTCATCTAGTATAAAAGGATTATCTCTAATAACTTTTAATCCTTTACCATACATAGATACTTTTGTACAGGTTTCTCCTACAAATATAGTTTCAACTCTAGATACAGGGATAATATAACCTTGATAAGTTGTGTATATCATCATAAATTTTGATGTTACCATATACGTCAAGTTTTCGGAGATTATACCCATTGTATCGTTATCTGACAGCCCCCTATCTTTATACCACTCCCAAGTATTGCCACTATAATAAAATCATATAAAATCTATAAATGAGTTTAATTTGTATTGCGGTTTCAAAAGCAAGTATTTATCAGTGATAATCTTGTGGAGTGTGAAAGTTTGGCTTAAACACACCATCTAACTTTTGGGGGTAGAAAATAAAGCAGTACCAAAGCCACGAATTTGAGAGTAAAAAGTTCAACGTGGGGTACGGGGGCAAGGGGTTTATTACCCCCCTTGCCCAATCATTACTAAAGTTTTATTTTCTTTTTTATTTATTTTAAATCTTCTTTGTCTTCGGATAAAGCAAGAATATCTTCTTTGTACTCTACCTCTGTTTGTAAGAACATATTATTAAATCATACACCAGGGACATCTTTTTCATAAAAAGCAATCATTCAATTTGTTTCTAATTGCTCAAGAGTGAAATAAAATTTTTGGATTTTAGAAACCGCTTTGTTTTGCTGCGGGATACATTCAAGACACACTACAATCTGTTGATCTTTGTTAGTGAATTGAAAAGCGTTTGAAACTACGTAAATTTTTTTGAAAGCTGACATGAGAATAACTTAAAATAAATAAAAGAGAAGCCCCGAAGGGCGAAAATTATCTAGCGAATGATTTGAACCATTTTGGTAGTTTATTGAAGATCAATAGAACTCCAAAAACAGCCACACCCGCAACAATAATTTCAGGAGCAATATTAACAACTGAATTTGCGATACCTTGAGCAGTATTAGACAAAGTTGTTAAAACTCCAGAGTCGAGAGACAATCCAGTAGTAGGCATTTTGTTTTTATTTTCTTTACAATTTAAAACCCTCTATTTTACAGGGGCAAAATAGAGGGTTTGATCTCACTTGTTACTACTCTTGTCTAAAGTTTAATACAAGAAAGTGAATGTAAGGACAATGGAATAAAAAGCGAGTTTAAACCGCTATTTTGCTTCCAATTATGGTATATTGTGCAAAGTAATGGTAATGAAAATATAAATGTGAATTAGCTCTTTTGAGAAACTTATTTGTATCATATTGTTTATGAAATGTATAAAAGATAATTTTCTATTTTATTGATAGAAATGGTTCTATATATACTCTTTTTCTATAGTAAAAAATAAGCGATAAAAAAATTATCCTTAGGTATAAAATTACCCTACAAATCAAAAAATGAGCTTAAAATTTTGCTACTTTTTTATTTATGGTAAAAATACTTACTTCCTTACTATATATCCTTCATATATTAATTATTTCATATACCAATCATTATAATATCTTTGAGGATATTTTTATTATATATTTTGAGTGATAACTTTTTATAATCATCATTATTTTACTTTGCACAATAAAAAGAGGAGTATAGATATTATGAATAATAAAAAAACACCAATCTCTGGTGTTTCGTGAAAATGTGTCAGGTACTGCTCTCTTTTTTAATCCTCGTCTTTGGATGTTAATATACTCTTTCTATCTTTCTTTGTGACAAATACTTGATTTATTACAGTATTTAAGTAATATATAAAATACTATTTAAATTTATAAATTTAATTAAGTAAATGTGAAATCAAAAACAAATATTAATAGTTCATGGTGGTGATACATATAAGAATTATAGCAGTTTCTTAGAATCCTTAAATAATAAAATAATTAATTTAGATTGGATTGTATCTAGGAGAGATTGGAAAAATGAAATACAAAATCAATTATGAGATAGATTTCTTGTATATACTCCTCAAATGCCTAATAAACAAAATGCAAAATATAAAGAACGAAAAATATTATTTGAAAAAATAATTGATAAAATAGGAGATAACTTTATCTTAATTTGACATTCTTTATGAGCTAAATTTATAGTTAAATATTTATCAGAAAATACAATATATAAAAAAATAGATAAAACATTATTATTGGGTACCCCATTTGATAATGAAATGGAAGCAGATGATTTAAATTGATTTATGAGAAAATGAAGTCTACAAAAATTTAGTAAGCAGGCTGGTAAAATATATTTTTATCATAGTGAAGATGATTTTGCTGTTCCATTTAGTCATCTAACAAAATATCAAAAAGCATTACCTTATGCAAACTTTAGAATTATGAAAGATAGAAATCATTTTTTACAAGAAATAGTTCCAGAATTAAATTTTGATATTTTATATTGATAATTAAATTATTATGAAGAGTGATATTTTAAATAATATCATAATGAAAAAGATTGGGATAGATAATATTAAGAATTATAAAATATAATGAATTATTACGTATTAGCTGACAGTTATTTTAGTTATGAGAGAAAAGTGTATGAAATTTACGACTATTGTGTTTGGGTGTCAGATGAATTATTCTGATACGGCAAGAATCAAATCGGTGTTACAAAATTGTCATCGAGATTACGTAGAAACTATTGATGAAGCTGATGTGGTGATTTTTGATACCTGTTCTGTACGCCAAAAGTCTGAAGATAAAGTGACAGGAAAACTGATGGAAATTCCGTCAGATAAGAAGGTTTGGGTCACAGGTTGTATGATCCAGCACAATCTTCGTAATACCGTTGTCCAGAGAAGAACGAAAGGAAAAGCTGTAAAATGACTTATGTGAGT
>CAYWIJ010000001.1:19957-122148 GCA_964458335.1 uncultured Candidatus Peribacteria bacterium
AGGTAATTTTGTAGGAACAGTTGAGACTGTCGATCCTAATATCATCGGGTTATCAAATATGGAGATTGAAGAATTCCGTCCAAAACCTGGTGCTGAAGATAATGTTGTCTACATCAATCATGCATTCAATCCTATGTTCCATAAGATTAATAAATCGTGGAAGAATGTAGAGTTATTTTTTCGTATTGATGATACAGGTTTTCTTCCACTTATGATGAAAAGAATAGGTTATGAAGTACAGTATGATGGAGAGCTGACGAACGAATACACGTCCATACTTCCCGAGGGGACCACTACTCTCCTCACCAGTCAGAAAAAAACTGCTTTCGTGCCTATTAGTACTGGGTGTAATCAATTCTGTGCATATTGTATCGTACCATATGCGAGAGGTATGGAAAAGAATATGAATTCTGATCAGATTCTTGGTGAGGTACAACATCATATTGATGCTGGAATTCAAGAGATTACTTTACTTGGACAAATTGTGAATAAATATCCGAACTTTGATCAACTCTGTAGTGATATTCTTGCTTTACCATGAGATCTTCAGTGGTTACGTTATACATCTCCTTATCCGACATTTTATAGCGACAAACTCCTCTCTCTGCATGAAACTGAGGAGCGTATGTGTCCGCATATTCATATGCCTCTACAGTCGTGAAGTACAGCAGTTTTGAAAAAGATGTTTCGTGGATATACTCGTGAACAGTATATTGAATTTGTTGATAAGATTAGAAGCTTGAAAAGAGATATTTCTCTGACAACAGATGTGATAGTATGATTTACAGACGAGACAGAAGAAGACTTTCAACAGACACTGAATTTGGTCGAATATGCGAGATTTGATATGATTTATATTGGTATCTATTCTGTCCGTCCTGGTACCTATGCTGCTCGTAAGTATGAAGATAATATCCCCAAAGAAGTAAAACATGATCGTCGAAATAGACTGAATGAATTACTTAAAAAAATCTCTTCAGAAAACAATGCAAAAGAGGTTGGAAATATCAGAACTGTCATGTTAATTAAAAAAGAAATACTTTCTAATACTAAAGTGCAATATACAGGATATACAGACAATCAGAAACAGATAAAAATTCTTTATAAAGTATATGAATCCTCTGCCCCAGTCTTAGGAAGTTTTGTAAAAGTAAAAATTATTGATAGTAAACAGTTTGTGCTTATGGGTGAAATTATAGGAAGTTAAGGGTTGATATTTTATATTATTTAAAATATATTGACTTTTATAATAAAATGATTATATATAATATATAATAAAACCTAAAATTTAAAACAATGAAAAAATTGTCTATGTTGGTTGTCTTGATGATGACCTTGAGTGTAACTCATGTTATGGCTCAAAAATTACAGATTATTAAACATGAATCTGCTCAGGAACCTGTTATTCTGTTCATTGATGAAAGTGAATGTAATGTACAAGTTACTGATGTTGTGCGGACTGATATCTGTGAGAGAGAAGATAACAGTTATGTTATTAACTATTTCGGCAATGAAGGTCATATGACTTTGATTGACGAAAAAGGGAAAAGAGCTCGTAAAATTCAACTCTTGCAGTTTAATATGGTCAGTAAGAAAGTTCTTAGAAGTGAACAATCTTCTTTGACTGATTATGCTCAGTTAGCTGAACAACAGTTTGACAGAGAAGTCGAATTGATTTACATTGATAAAAGTGATCAATGTGTTAAGAGTTACTATTTAGTTCTATCGGGATTTAGTTTTCTTGATCAGAACCAAATTAGACTGAAAGTTTACAGTGAAGGAGAACTCATATTGACTTCTGTACAAAAAAAATTATGGGAGTTAATTTATAAAAATTTTTAATTTTTAAAGCCTGAATATATCCAGGCTTTTTGCTATCATAAATTTTACTTACTTTCTCTATAAGTAACGCTTTCATAAAATATATTGAGAAATAGTATTAATTTTTGTTAATATAGTTACTTTTCTTTGTTTCATAAAAAAGGAATTCATCTTGTATAGTTGTTAGAATTTCCTATACTGATCACTAATAGTTATTATTCTTTTATTATTGGTTATCATCTTGTTTCATGAATATAGAAAAGCTTTTTGGATCAAAAACTAAGTCTGATATTCTTAAATATTTGATTTTTCGTAGACAATGAGTTTCTATGAGGGCTTTAGAGGCTGAAATTTGATGGACTTTCCCAGCTATTAAAAAACAAGTAGATTCATTGCATGAAGCGGGTATTATCGAAATTGATAAAGATCAAAATAAATGGTCTATTATAATAAATGAACAGGTACAGAAAATATTAAGAAATCTTTTCCTCTTTGGATTAAAAAATGATATCGTATGACTTCTTCAAGAACACGAATTTATTATTAAAGATCACTATTTTGGTAAGGTATTCGGCTACGATATTGAAACAGATATTGTTATTGTTTATCAAAATTGTGAAAAAGAATTGCTTGATGTATTGAAAACACAGATTAGTGAAATCTTTCGCTTGTATAGTATAGAGATGGCATATGTAACATTTTTATCTGCTGGTGAATGGCAGAAGCGTTATCAACTTGCTGATAAATTTGTATTATCAGTGTTGAGAGTACATTCTTTATAAGAGTAAAAGAGGTATAAGAAGTAATAAAAGTAAAAGTGTATTTGTTACCCACTGTTGTTTGATATCTTTGTTACTTCTGCTATTCTGTTGTTTCTTTTGGTGTTTATCGTTCATTGTCTATGTCTACCACCCACTTTCAGTCAGATATTCTTCCTTCTCCTTTCGTAATAGCTGATCAAGTCATTAATTCATTAGTGTATGGATCATTTTTTGAGGAACCTACTGCTCTGCTCAAATATTTTCTCGTACCAAAGACAGTGCGGTGAACATCAAAATCATATTTATTATGATCATTATATTCATATTTACAATTGGTGCAAGAATATAATATGATAGTATATATTTGGCAAGAAAAAATAAAAATTCCTATGCTATCTGGTGATGATGGTGTAGAATATGTACTGGGGAAAAAGATAACATATGCTCATATACCACTTGAAAATATATTAGATTTTGATTATCAGACCGATATAAATTTTGCTATGGATAATGAGTTCCGATCTCAACATTTGACTTATCAGAGTATTCTTGGTATGAAAGTGATTCCTTTGTGTTTACCTGAAGATTGGTTAACGGTTCCAGCTCATAGAATATTGTTGACGCAATTGCTCGATAATTTCGATAAGAAGAAAATAGCATGTGTATTGATTGATGATTTTGAAATTGAAGAAAATGATAGCCAAACTGATATGTTGGCGGATCGTGACTCTCTTAGTGACTTTTATAATCAATTTATACAAGGTCGTGGTCAAGAATCTCATCTTTTGGCTATTCAACCTTGTACTGATGAGGAAGATATGAAGTCATCGTGGTGAGTATTGGGCGGTATATAAGAGAGAGAAAAAGATGAAAAAAGCTTGTATTCTGACCAAAAAATATGTATAGTGAGATGTTTTGAGTAATTTTACTTCTTTTTTTTGTGAATTGATTATGATGAAAGCGTTTTATGATAGTTTAGAGACTTTACAAAAAGTACAATTTGCCACAAAGAGAGATTATGTTAATCTTGGGTTGGGTGTGCTAGTTGCTATTGTAGTTTTTGGTGCATTCTTTATTGGTGTAGATACTATTTGGTCTGGATTATATAAAACATTCTATACTGGTATGAAGGGAGATGTTTCTGTTGAACAAGCTTTGCAAAATACGACAGCTTTAACAGACGAAGAAACAACAGGATCACTTTTGGATAGTGTAGATCTTTCTGGAGTACAAGTCATAACTGATGATGGTACATCTGGAGGCGTTAGTGTTGATGTTGAATAATATAGAGAATGAGCAAATAAGCGATCTTATGAAGTAATCAATTAGCTTAGCGATTTGGTAAGACGGTAATCAGGAGAACTACAGTAATTTATAATTTACCATTTATAATTCACTGTTACAAAAAATTTATTTTAATAAAAAACTATTTTTTCATGGCTACTATCACACAAGCAGAAATTAAAAAACAAATAGAAGATAAAGATTATAAATGGTATTGTCTGAGTGTTGTTGCGGGACAAGAAGGACTTGTTGTAGAGAATCTTATTGAAAGAGTAAAAAAACAATGACTTGAAGAGGATATTGTTGATTACTACTACCCTGTTGTTACTGAGACTAAGATAGGGAAAACAAAGACAACAATTAAAGAAGTAAAACTCTATCCTGGATATGTCTTTGTAAGATCAAGAATGAATGATAAGATTTGGTACGTGGTTCGTAATACACCAGGAGTTCGTATTATTGTAGGAGCAGAAACACATCCTGTACCAGTCACTGATATAGAGCTTGAGAATATCAAAAAACAAGTGATTGAACAAAGTGAAAGATCAAGCCTTGTTATTCCATATAAGATTGGTGATTTAGTGACATTGAAAGATGGTAATTTTGTAGGAGCTGTAGGAGCTGTAAGAGAAATTGATATTGAAAAAGGAACTCTTGTAGTAAATATTGAGATGCTTGGTCGTATGACACCTGTAATGATAAGTTTTGATAAAGTAGAGCTTGTACAATAGTATTTCTTTTATCTTTTTTCATGAGATTGATGACATCAAATGAAAAACCTATTATTCTGGTAGTAGTCACGTTTTTTCTTGCTTTGATCTTAGTGTATATTGTATATTTCCGTGTGCAATCTGCTAAAAATGATTCTGAACAATGAGATATTCATTCTATTGTAACAGAATCAGGTAGTCAGTTCGCTTCTAGTGATTTTGGCACTGGGCAAAATATGAATATAATTACTGGCGATAGTCTTATTACTACTGATCTTTCGTCACATGAAATTAAGATTAGAGAATTAGCAAGTGTAGGAATTAGACCTTGGTATTCTTCTCTTTCTCTCGCTGATCAATTGGGAATTAAAATTCTCTATGCATTTACTGATGAATATGATATTCAATATGGATATCTTGGAACAGGATCTGCATTGAATGATTTGGCTTCTACAGTAAGGAGATTATGATGAAATGTGCTTGCAATTGAGACGAGAAATGATATACTAGAGAATCTTTTACGGTGAGATCGTATCTCATTTGTGAACATACCTGGTACCACATTTGTTCAACAGTGAACTGTACAACAAAAGCTTCTTGTGGCTATGATCGTCCAAATGGGCGAAGATAGATGGTTTATCCAATCACCTATTGATCAGTATTATGCTCATAAAGCAGAAATGAAATCATATTTTGAAAAAATTTATGATAAAGTCTGGTAAAAGTTATATATTTTGTAATGTAATTCGTTATTTATTATGGCAAAACAATTATCTAAAATACTAACTCTTGAGGTTGTTGCTGGTAAAGCTGCACCGAATCCTCCACTTGGACCTATGCTTGGATCAAATGGAGTAAATATTGGACAATTTATCCAAGAATTTAATGGAAAAACTATGGAGCATATGCAACAATTTGCTCCTATTGATGTAAAAATTAAGGCAAAACTTTCGCTTTATTCAGATAGATCTTTTGATGTTGAAATCATAGGACCTGTTACTTCAAATCTTATTCTGTGGAAATTAAAACAAAAAGTAGGTTCTGGTGAACCAAATAAGAAAAAAATAGGATCTCTTACGCAAGCTGATCTTGAAGAAATTGCTACTATCAAAAAATGATGTGGAGATATGAATACGGATAGTATCGAATCTATTATAAAATCTGTTGCAGGTACTGCAAAAAATATGGGAGTTACCGTTGCTTAGTCTATCTATTATTATTTACATTGTCACGCTGAGGAATCGAAGCGTCCAGTAGTGATTGTGACTGGATCCTTCACATTCGTTCGGGATGACGAACCGGGAGATAGATTGTTTTATCGTTTGTACCGATTTTATTATTATATTATTATACCATTATGGCAAAGAAATCTAAAAAGTATCTAGAAATATCTAAATTAGTAGATAAAAAGAAACAATATAGTGTAGCTGAAGCTGCTGAATTAGTAACAAAACTTGGATATACAAAATTTGTACCATCTATTGAGATTGCAGTTAAAACATTTGCAAATCCTAAATATAATGACCAAGTAATTAGAGCAACGACATCTCTTCCACATGGTAATGGAAAAACCGTTAAAGTTGCTGTTTATACTTCTGAAGATAAAATTGATGAAGTAAAGAAAGCTGGTGCTGATATTGTAGGATCTAGTGATCTTCTTGCAGATATTGAGAAAGGAAATATGAATTTTGATATCTTGGTAACATCTCCTGATCTTATGAAAGATCTTGCAAAAGTTGCAAAAGCTCTTGGGCCAAAAGGACTTATGCCAAATCCAAAAGCTGGTACTGTTGCAGTTGATCTTCTTGGGGCTGTAGCTGAGATTAAAAAAGGTAGATTTGAATTTAAACTTGATAAAACAGGTAATATTCATGCTACTGTAGGTAAGGCTAATTTCTCAGTTGAACAACTTTCAGAAAATATTGAATCATTTATTTCAGCCATCAATGCTCACAAACCAGCAGGAGTAAAAGGTAAACTTATCAAAAAAATTGTCATCGCTCCAACTATGGGGCCTGGTATAGTTATTGCATTATAATTTATAAAATTTTATAAAAAAAAGACTCCCCTTCCTAATATGGTGGGAGTTTTTTTATGTAAAGGATGGAGATTGAATCCGTCCCTACGAAAGGTGTATTTTTAATATTTCATTCTTTATTATGCTATTAGACCCTTCGTTATCATTCAGGATGACAGGTCGATTGCTAATACCTAATTTCAACTCTATACTTTACACTTTTAACTGTTGTTGTGTGTTCTCATAAGCATGAGCATAACCCATCATCTGAGTTCTTGAAGATTTGGATTATCATTTGTAATAATACCATGATCTTTGAGAACTTGTAAATGACGACTATAATAATTGATTCACTCCATATTATAGGTACTTCCATAGAGCACTCTCGATAAGATTGTGGCTAACTCTGCTCTAGTTACTAATCCATTAGGATTAAATGTAGTGAGTGGATCTCCATTTGCTTTAATACCCATCAGTTGATATTGATAACCAAGAGTGATATAGTTTTGAAGATTAGCCGGTATTCCTGTAAGATCAGAATATGATACTTGCTCATCTTTGAATTTTTCTTTCCCTAATGATTGAGCATAGACGACAATCATCTTTGCAAGCTCTGCTCTAGTAATCGGACGATCGAGAGCAGCAGATTGGAGAGAGTCTTGAGTAGTGATACCTTTGAGATAAGCCCAAGTATAAGCATTTCTGAGTTCTTGGGTAGGTGTAATTGGGAGAGATTTTTGTCATTGTGTATTTTCTTGAGCTTTATTCTCTTTTTGTTGTATAGGTATTGTATATCATCCTCATGATGATGTACCTATTGTTCATCAAGTAATGGGTGGTAAAGATGCTTCTATCACACTTACTTTCCTTACGATTTGTATATCAAACCCTCCATGATCAGTATAAGTATAGATAATATAGTGATTTCATACTATAGAAGTATCTACAGTATCTGAACTAACTATGATACCACTACCAAGAAGTACATCGTCAAACCTTACACCTGGATCTATCCAGGATTCTCCTTGTTGTATTTGAGAAGATCATAAGAGTGTAAGAGTAGCTGGCGTATAGATAATACTTATAATTCTTGATCCTATGGCTACTCTGTTGAGTTCATCGATACCTGTATAGATGATAGTATAATCTCCTGTCATAGTGGTATCGAGGACTGAATAGTCTATAGGATCAATATCACATTGTAGAGCTCCACTGACTATACATTCTGCTCATGGATCGATCGATTCGTCCCATAATGTATTCAATTCAATGAGTAGTGGATCGAAACCATACAATGCGATAATAGGATAGTCTCACAAAACAGTAACTCTTCTGATAGTAGTGGAAGTATTACCTACAAAGTCAGTACTGGTATAGATAATATCGTATACTCATGGTATATTTGTATCAATAACAGTATCTCCACTACTACTTATGCTACAGTTATTTCCAGATCCATAGCTTCCATCACCATTATCATCACAAAGTAATTCTCGATCAGTAAGTGATACTCATTGACTGATAGTTTCATTGATTACTCCTGATAGTATTTCAAGTTCATCATTGTAGATATCTGGAGCAAGATAATCTCACTGTATGATACCATACCATGAATTATTATCGTCAAAGATAAAACTTCAATTTTCTGTGAGAGAAGGTATAATGGTATAGATTCCATTATTTGAAGAGATAACAGTGCTGAGTGTTACGGTATAAGTAAAATTATCATCATGAGTTATACTACAATCATAGCTGTCAATATTTTCAAAAAGACCTTCATCGATATCATCGCAAGTGAGTTGATCAGCACTTTCAATATCAGTGATAATTGTATTAGATTTTATAACAAAACTGAGTATATGTCATGAAATATAGTAGGTATCATTAGATCCTGTGATATATGATCCTGTGAGTCACTCTATAGTATAAATTGGTAAAGCCTGGGAGGAGAAAATACAGGGAGAATTGCCATAAGAAATATTGCTTTTATCCCAATTATTTGGATTGCTGATATCGGCTTGAAAATTAGAACTGAGCATATTAGTATTGACACAATTATATTGTATACTATATGTAGATGGAGATATTATTTCTAATGCAGTTGTTCCTAAAATAAGTGGTTTTGGTCTATAAGAAGTATTGGAATCGGGCTCTCATGAGTTAATCCATATTGTATTTGTTCCGAATCCTAATCCATATAGAAATGAAGAATTGTCAGTATATGAAGTCCCCTGATAGATAAACATGTTATCTCTTGCTATTGCTAGGTCAAAACTACCATTACGTACTATTGTTCAAATTCCATTTGGAGAAATTGTTGTTGATGAATTATTCATATTATTTAATCTCATAATTGTTCATTTTTCAACTTTTTGAGTAAAAGTAATAGTGATATATCATTCTCCTGTTCTTCGAGAACCTGTACTTGTAATAGCATTATCACTAAAATATAGTATGGTACCAGTATCAATATCAACACGAGATACAAATTCTACCATATCACTACCTGTACTACTGGCTGTAATAGGAAAAATATCTCCAGGTTGTAATACAGTGGCTGCAAGACTTATCTGTTGTCGTCAAAGAAGAGAAATCACGATAATTCATAATGCAATAATAATTTTTCTATACATATCAACACCTATTATTTCATAAAATTGTTAAAATAATAATAGTTATTCTTTTTATTATGTCAAAAAATGTAAGTAATTGAAATTATTGGTTAGTGACTTTACTGAAAATTATGTTATTGTAATCATTGTGTAAATTTATCATCTTTTCGTATATAGGAAGATTTTTGATCTGGTGAGATGAGAACTCCATTGGACTGAATCCACTTTTTTTCTTTCCCATAGCGTACTATCTGACAATCAATATCTGTTGAATTTGCACAATTTTGTTCTACAGCAGTAAGCTGTTGTTTTATGTATCAGTTTTTTTGAAGACAGGCAAGAGTTTGTTGACACTCTTGTGATTCACCTTGTTCTCCTGCACTATGAGATGCTTGTGTGATAAGATACAAAGAATATTCACTGACCATTTTTTGAAATGCTTTCTCCATCGTGGATTCTAAACTTGCAATCTCGTCAGGATTGAGATTTTTGTTGTTGTTATATTTTTCCATTGCACTACTCCACTGATCATACCATAAGTAAGCACTTATCTTGTTGTTTCCTATTTTCCCTTCAATCAGAGCAGGCATAGATTTTGTAATAGCTGCTACATTATCATGGAATGCAGCTACTTTATAATAAAATGACGCTTTCTCATTATCTGAGAGATAATAATAGTAATTGAATGCTAATGTATGCGCTAATTCACCTCCTTGTGAGCAAGGATATCGATAATTAGGATCTTTTGTTTCGAGTTTTTCTATAAAGGATTGATAACTCAATTCTTTGATTTTTTGTAACATATCTCTATTACAATAATAACGAATACCTTTCTCTCAGAGCAAAACAGTATTATCCCAAGAAATAGTGGCATGTATTTGATCTTGGGTCTGTAGAGATGGTACCCCTAAATATTGTAAGATAATATATGGATAATATCGTTTTGGTTGAATAGCAAATAAACTTTCAAAACGGTTTGTAATATCACTAGGTTCATTAGTATCTACTTGTTGTGCAATATATTGAATAGCATTGATCCAACGAAAAGATGATAATATATCTTGTCCAAAAAATCCGTAACAATTACCTTGTCCGTAGGTACATTGATCTTGAAATCTGCTGATACTTGTATCTTTGAGTGGGCTTGGTTTGCTTGTAGTAAAGTAATTAAAATGATACTCAAAATATCAACCGTCTGGTGCAAGTGACGTTACTCGCTGTCCATGAGAAAGTCAGAGATAACTTTTTTTGGTAGTAGAATACATAACATCAAAAATAATTTGACTTATTCGCCAAAAAATTATGAGAACAATAGTAACTATTCCTATTTTCAGATATTTTTGCATTGTATTGGCGAGATAAATTCTTTATAATTTATAATATACATATGTATTTTACTTTTTTACCTGTTATATTCAATGAAAAGTGTAATTATCTTTATCTTATGAGCTGTAGTTGGAGTTGTTATCTGATGAAAATTATGATATGACTATGTCACAACACAAGTTTCCAATAATATGACTAATATCATTGATACGGTGATGACTGATGGATTGTGAACTGGCGGACAAGCATTATTAGGTGAATATCAATGACAAGCTCAAGCCCTTGTAGAAGAACAGAAAGTAGCTATTAAAGAAGAGATTAAATTACAAATAAAAGCGTATTTGATGCAAAAAGTAGATGGATTTTTTAACTAGTATATGATTAGATGAGGTAGGGAGATGACCACTTGCTGGACCGGTGTCTGTTGGTGGTGTTTTTTGTATGCCAAATTTTTGGAACAATCTTCCTGATCGATATGATCAAGTAACAGATAGTAAAAAATTATCATCCTGACACAGATCCTATCTTGCTGAACTGATATTGTCACATCCAGATATTCTCGTATCTATACACTCGTGTACTGCTAAGCTTATTGATCGTTATGGAATAGTCTATGCAATACGTAAAGCGTCTCTGAAAGTCCTCCAAGATATTATGAAACAATTATCTGAACTGTGATATGCTGATGAAATCAAAATTATTGTAGATGGGAAGACAGATTATGGATTAAGGAATGAATTGTTTTCGAATAATTGATTGCCACGCTATCGCTCGCAATGACAATGAAATGTTATAATCACATGATTAGAAACCTTAGTTAAAGGAGATTCTTTGGTTCGACAAATTAGTGCTGCATCGATTATAGCGAAAGTACAAAGAGATAACTATATGACTATTCTATCAAAAAAGAAAAAATATCACTGTTATGGATTTGATCGTCATAAGTGATATGGTACTGTGTTACATAGAAGTATGATTTTACAATATGGATTATCTGATATTCATAGAAAGAGTTTTTGTAGAAATATTATTATCCCTTCTTAAAGAACTCTGTTTTAAGATACATTTCTCCATTTTTTTCGTGTCTTGCGAGCACGAGTTCTGGGTCATCAGTGAGTTTAATTCTAGTGAATTTTTCTCCTTGCTTAATATCAACTCATTTCTTCACGGGGAGAGGTTTGATAGAGATGATACTATCACCTGCTTGTAATTCAGTACCATAAGCATCGAAAACTTTTCATGCATTAGCTTGTGATTCAAGATTTTTCTTTCGTTCTTCTAGAGGCATGGGGATTACATTTCGATCTTCATCATAATAGATTTCTTGGGACATGTTTATTTTCTAAGTATAAATATAACTATTTATATATAATGATTTTTGGAATGATATCAAGATTTTCAAAGTAATAAAAAACCATCGTTAATGATGGTTTTAGGTATTGTACTATGATTATTTGCTCAGATTTATTTACTTACGCTAATAGTGATAGTTGCATCACCCGTCCACGGATCTCCAGCCATCATGTTTTCGTGAAAGCGAAGTTGATATCATCCATTTTGAGTCAGATCATAGGTTGTTTCAGTTCCAAAAGGTCAATCCATTGTCCCGTCAGGCATGATGATTTGAGCTAGACGGAGATTGGGACTAAATTCTGTAGCAGAAAGGAAGAAAATATTTACAGTAAGTTTTGTAAAACCATCATTGATGAAATAAACAAAATCATCTTCGTCAGCCTGATGGTGGATAGTAAATGTTTTGCTTGTATTATTATCATCAAAGAACAGTGTATAGCTATTATTGTCTCCAGAAAGTTGATCTACTAATGGAGCTTGTACATCATCTCCAGTCAGGATTGCAGTATTTGTATCTCCTGTTGCTGGCGTTCGAGTAGTATTGTTATAACCACATCCTCAGAGGATAAGTAAACTTGGTAAAATCAGCATTATGAATGTTTTTTTCATTATTTGAAATATATAAATAAAGAGTGTTTGAAGTATAGAGTAAATAGTGATATTTTCAAGAGCAATATTATACTTCTTGATATCTAAAACAACTCGTGAGATGATCATTGACGATACCTATTGCTTGGAGATGAGCATAGATTGTTGTTGATCCAACAAAACGAAATCCTCTTTTTTTGAGATCTTTTGCAATCGTATCTGAGAGCGGTGAAGTAGCTCTGTAATCTTCTAGTCATTTGAGTTTGTTATTAATCACTTTCCCATCAGTAAATCACCAGATATAGGTATCAAAAGTTCCAAATTCTGACTGAATGTTGAGAAAGGATTGAGCGTTGGTGATGGCTGCTTTAATTTTCGCTCTATTACGGATAATGCCTGCATCTTGCATTAACTCCTCTATTTTATCTTCATTAAACTGTGCAACTTTCTTTGGATCAAACTTTGCAAATGCTTTGCGATAATTTTCACGACGTTGCAAGATCGTCCATCGAGAAAGTCATGCTTGCATCATTTCCAATATTAGCATCTCAAAATGTTTACTCTCATCATGCAGTGGTACTCATCGTTCCTCATCGTGATAGCGAATATATTCAGGATATTTCAGACATCGTGGACAGCGAGGTAGATTAAGGTTCATGCGGTGAGAAAGTTTATAAAGTAATTGATTTATTAATAAATATTTGTTATACTAGATTGAATTTAAATAAAATGTATTGATATGAAACTTTCGATTAATAGTGTAGTGAATGGAACTTATTCTCCTGTAGAAGATCAACAAGGATTAATAATTTTCGTACATGGATTAACTTCAAGTCAAGATGAGCCAATAATTTCTCAATGAGAACTATATTTTAATCACCATTGATATAGTACATTTAGATTTAATTTGTATGGAGATTGAGATAATGAGAGGAAACTTATTACAAATTCTTTAAGTGAAAATATACAAGATATTAATGATGTAGTGAATTACTTTGTAGAGAAATGAGAAAAAAATATTATTTTGATCTGACATAGTTTTGGAGGTTTAGGATTATTATATAGCAATTTATCTGCAATATCAAAGACAATACTTTGGGATGCTTCAATTGGATGAGATGAATTGTTATCTGATGTCTATGAAGATGAACAATGAAAATATATTGATCGATGAGATCATCATAAACGATATATTGGTGAGAAGATGTATCAAGACTTCTGTACTCAACCAGAATACCATATTAAGCAATTACAATCTCTCAAAACTCCAGTAGTTATTCTATGTGCAGAACATGGATTACAAGAACCAGCAATAATATACGCAAAATCTGTTAATCAACAAGTTTTTGTTGTTACATGAGCTGATCATATTTTTAGCGAAGATAATCATAAACAAAAACTCTTTGAATTGACATTGTGAAAATTATAACATTCTCAAAATACACTCCTCTGCTACACAATTATTGAGAATGCTGACTCCGTCTTGGGTCAGTCTTTTTCTTTTTTCATCAATTCACAGCACATAACCACTCAGTCATCCATTGTTAGCTACGACTTTGTAGCATGGATAGATATCGAGCTCTTTATTCGTCCTCATATAAGTGGCAATAGCTCTCGGGTGAGTAGAAAACTTCTCAGCAAGAGCTTTGTAGGTCGTTACTTTATCACGAGGAAGTGTTTGGAGATAAGTTAGGACTTGGAGTTTGGTAAAGTTCATAAGGTTATAAAGTTTGTAAAGTTCATAAAGTGGAGATATATTTGGACAGATGACAGTATTTAAGAGTTATTTTCTTAGAATCTTTTCCATAGATTTTCCTTTTGCAAGTTCATCGATGAGTTTGTCCATATAGCGGATTTTTTGCATCAGTGGGTCTTCAATATCATCGATACGATAGCCACAGATAATACCTGTAATTTTGGAAGCATTGGGATTGAGTTGCGGAGCTTGAGCAAAAAAAGTTTTAAAGTTTGTTTCTTCATCAAGAATTCTTTGTAGATCTTTTTTGTCATATCCAGTGAGCCAAAAAATAATTTGATCTACTTCTTCTTTAGTTCTGTCTTTTTTCTCTGCTTTTTGTATATAATAGGGATAAACGCTAGCAAAAGACATTTGGAATATTCTAGTATTTTTCATATGGATTATTGATGATAAAAGTTAGTAATATTACGCATCATATCTGACTTCTTTGGGTGTTTGTACCATCCTCGTGATGAGAGCTGGGATAGCTTTGTCTTGGATAGTAGTGATATCGTGAAGCCTGATCTTTGCGATCACTTTATTCACTTCATCGAATGCGAATCAAAGTATTGGCTCTTGTTTTACCATCCATGCTCAGCGATTGAATCTGAGAATGTTTTTTGATTTTTTATAGAAGATGAGATCACATCGCTGACCGTTTGGAAATCATCGTTTGATACCATAGTATCTAATCTCCTCCTCTACTTGTGGATAATCTACAAAACATTGACGCATCGCATCAATTATATCTTTGTGAGTGTTTTGTCGTGAGTACATTATTATTTATCGATTAAATTACTCTTATGACGCTTGATTTTCCTCCATCCAAAAAATTTCCCAAATATGTCCATCAAGATCTTCAAAATCACGACCATACATAAATCCATGATCCTGCGTTTCTATTGTTGGTTTTCCACCTGCTGAGATAGCTTTGTCAAACATCACATCGACATCAGACTTATCATTCATAGCAAGAGCATTGAGTACTTGGCAAGTTTTGTGACTATCTGCTATCTCTTTTCCTTTTGGTAAAAACTTCTTCGTAAATTCGTGAGTAAGAAGCATGACATAAATATTATCGTCCCACACCATACACGACGCATGTGCATCAGAAAAATTATCATTTTTGGTAAAACCTAATGCTTGATAAAATGTGGTGGATGCTGACAAATCAGCGACTGGGAGATTGATGAAGATTTTGGACATGGTGGAAGCTTTTTAGTATATAAAATACTCTCTTATGGTAGTGATTGAGAGTAAATTTTACAAGTAGAAAATATATAATCTTAATTCTTTTCGCTTGATAGCGATATACTTTCTTCTTGATAAGAAAGTATACAAAGAATCAAGAGATCATCAAAACTTGCAGATATTTTGGTATTTCCTATTTAAGTGAAGATTGTTGAGTGAAAGCCATAAGCTATATCGGTCAGCAATTTATGTTTTGATTGTTATTCGTGTTGGTTTGGTTGCTTCAAACAAGTTGATGATCTCACCTTGTCTATGTATTATTTCATGGTTTTGATATTGTATAATAAGGAAAAACCCTGACTATAATTATTCTTTGGATGGATGAGCAAGATAATCATTGATCGCTGGAATGATCTCACGAGCATAGATATCGATAGAATGCATCATATCTTCATGAGTAGGTCCTCCAATGTCCATATGTGCTACGAATCTTGTCAGATCGAGCGTTTTTACAATCAATGCTATTTTATTAGCCACCTGTTCTGGTGACCCCATAAGAAGAGCACCACGTTGAGATATTCCTGATTGGAACTGTTCGAGTGTATAGGGCTGTCGTCATCTTGTTGTACCTACTCTATCCATTTGAGATTTGTATAATGGGAAATAGGTATCAATAATCTGCTGTTCATCTTCCATGACAAACGTATGCATATGAGCTCCGATTTGCATTATCGCTAGATCGTGACCAGCTTTGGTATATTCTTCTTTATACAACTCAATCATCGGAATAAAATGTTCCCACATTCCACCAATAATAGCAAAAATTACTGGCAGACCCAGTTTCGCTGCTCTGATGACGGATTCAGGTGTACCACCGACGGCTATCCAGATAGGAAGCTTTCCTTCATTCACAGCACGAGGTAAGACAGATTGATTGATGATAGGCGCACGATATTTTCCTGACCATGTGAGGTTTTCTGTCTCATTGATTTGTAAGAGAAGGTCTAATTTTTCACTAAATAATTGTGAATAATCACCCAAATTATATCCAAATAAAGGGAATGACTCAGTGAAACTTCCTCTTCCTGCTATAATCTCAGTACGACCATTACTGATGAGGTCAATGGTAGCAAAATCTTGGTATAATTTTACAGGATCAGTGGAACTGATGACCGATACACCACTAGCGAGTTTGATATTTTTGGTCACCGTAGACAGAGCTGAGAGAAGAATCTCAGGAGATGAGATTGCATAATCAGGACGATGATGCTCCCCTGCTGCAAACAAATCTACACCCAATTGGTCAGCAAGTTGTACTTGTTCGATAATTTGTGTTAGGCGTTCTTGCATAGTCTGAACAGGTTTATTTGTTATTGGATCAAAGGTCACATCTCCGAACATTCCAATCCCTCGTTCAATCGTATTTTTCATTTTATTATTTTTCATTATAAATTATATGTCTTAGTATATTTATTTAGTTTATAATTACAAGCTATTTTATAATATAAAGTATTTATTTATTTTTGGATCTGGCTGCGATAATACGAGGAAGTGCATCAGTAACGATACCACGAATGAGTGGTTCTGGTAATTCTTGATGTAGTGGAAACTGGATTGCTGACTTGCTGTGGGTGTAATCTTGGAGTTCACGTTCAAATTGTTCGTACGTATCCGCTGTTGGGAAAAATGATAATGAAATATGTTTCGCATATGCAGAATAGTAAAAAGTCCATACTCCATCCTTTTTGAATGCAGGGATATTGTAGCTAATTCCTTCTTCACAATTTCCTAACACATTTTTTATAATTGCTCTAATCTGTAATAATCTTTCTTGTGCAATACCATCAAAAGAAGCAATATACTGTTCAGGAGTTTCTCGTTTAGTAGTCATAAGTATGGGTGGTAAAATCTAAAATAACATATTATGATAATGATGTATTTGCTATTTTTTCTAATCTTTTATCAGGTATAAACCGCAGTACAGCAACAATATAGTACATAATTAGTCACCATAGCGGCATAGCAAAGCTGAGGACGATCCCCAACACATACATCAATAGCGATAATTTTTCTTTTGTACTCCTACGCAAAATTTTTGTGAACAAAGAGCCTTTTCATTCAGCATGTGCGATCTTAATCTCAAGATTAAGGTACACTCAAGCAACACATAGCAAGATAATACCATAAAATACTACTGTATTGGTTTCAAAATGATTGGTTGCCATCCAACTAGTAGCAAATGGTATAAGTGAAAGAAAGAATAGTAACGTGCTATTCGCTCGCATCATTTTACCATTAATTTTATTAATAGTATGAAAAAGATGGTGATGATTATTCCAATAAATTGTGATATAGACGAAACTTAATATATATGATAAAAACTCATGTCTCATCTCATATAACGCACTTCGATGCGTATCGTGAGGCGCTTTTAATTCTAGTACCATAATAGTGATAATAATTGCAACAACAGCATCTGTATAGAGTAGAAGACGTTCTTTAGGCATAATCAATATAGTAGGATGAATATAAAAAGGCACTATCGTGATAGAAATTAAAATTACTGATACAAATCTGCAATAATAATTTTTTGCATTTGGTGCATGGCATAGTTTGCGGCGTCTTGATCTGCTTGAGACATTGCTTCGACGAGCTGCTTTGGTGCTACTTGTCGTGACACACCATATTTATCCTTACATCGTCCACACATCGACTCTGAACCTCAGTCAGATATTAATTTTTCCCAATAATAATCTACCTCATCTTGTCCATCGCATTCGATTGCCAGTGATATTCCTTCATTGAAGTTGAACTTGTGATCTGCACCACTGTCCGTAGCGATAAATTGTTGTCCATTGAGTTTGAACTCTGCATGAGCCAGGTTTCCTGGAGTTTCTCCTTCGTCTCCTGTATACGCTCGCGTGAAATCGATATCTGAATTAGGAAATATACTTGTATAGAAATCTATCGCTTCCTGCGCTTTCCCATTATTCCCTTGCACAAATAACAAGCTAGGAATAAGTTGAGTCACTTTTGTCTCTTCACGATTATCATACATCACTTGTCGTGATATACCATACTTATCAGCACACCATCCATAAGCAGGACTCCAGACATATTTATCAAATGGCATCATCACAAATCATCCATCAGAAAGTCTATCCCAAATGCGTTTGGTTTCTCCCTCGTCTTTGATTCGTAATGAAAATGAAATAGAAGGATTCAGACTCGCTTCAGGTCTATCTCACCCGTTGAGTGTAGCGAGTGGTTGTCCATAGATAGAGAAGTTACTTACGATAGGATTCTCTTGAATGATGTGAGCATCATCACCAAATATATCCCTATAGTATTGTGCGATTTCGTGAGCGTTATTATCTTTGGCTCGGATGAAAGGAGTGATCATCATATGAAGAATGAAAAGCTAAAAAATTGCAATTATTGTTTTGGTGGTACTACTGTGCGATGGGAGTAGTGAATAATCCCTACAAAACAAGCAAGATGATATACTATGATAGACAGCATAGCTTGTCGTCGTGAGATATAGGTAGAGAGAAATGCTAGCACAACGATCAATGGAATGAGTCATCGTACGAGTATCCCCAGGTATTTGTGGGTTCGTCTCTGAGGAATATCCAGATAACTATCTTTATGACAATGAGGACAGATAAAAAATTTCGTTGATCGTTTTTCTCTCTTATTGAGCCATCGATAGATACTCCATCGAGAGTTGGATCTATGACAGTGGGGGCAAGTTGTGAGGGGCATGGGGAATATTCATTATAAAAATGTATTATAATTTTCTTTAAAGTTTGTATTGTGATCTTCATTAAAAAATGGTAATCAAATTAATCTATAGTTTGGGTTTTCTGCTTTTATCATATTTTCAGTTCCATATTTTTGTGAAATTTGTTCTAGAAAGATTTCTTTTCGTCATTCTTTTCCTGATTTAAAAGTAAGATCAAGTCAAATATATTCATTTCCTTTTGGTTCTATAAATATTTGATAATATAGTTCTGTTTTATATTCATTTAAAATATTTGTTTTTTCTTTTGCTTTTAGAAAAAGTATAAAATCTGGCATAAATCACCTTCATTCTTCAAAATCAAATATTTTATAGACTTCTTCATTTCTTAAAAGATATATTTCTTCATATTTATTTTCTAAATTTCCTATAGTTTCTTTTATAAATTGAATTAATGCTTTTTCTTCGGTTGTTCCTACAAATCAATCTAAAACATACCATTCATTACTTTGTGCAATACTATCATCGAGATTTTTCTCTTCAATAGTTTTTGTTTTCGGTTCTGCAAAGAATTTATGAAAATCTCCTGCAACAAATTCACTTCAAACTTTTGGAGCAATCTTATTTTTGAGTTCTGCAAAAATATTATCTAAAAATTTTATTACTAAACCTAATTTATCGCTGTTATCAATATCGTCATAATTTGTATCTTTATTAACAATTATTTTTACATCAAAATCAGCGAGTTTTTGTTTTTGTAATTCTTCAATGCTTTCAATTTCTAACTCTTCTTTTAATCTTTCAAATTGAAATAATGAACTTTCTTGTTTGGCTTTGATATTGATAGCTTTTTGAACAATATGTTTTTCAATGTCTTTAAATTTAATGGAAACTGTTTTTAATCCTTTTTCTTGTAAATTAAGTCTTTGTAAATCTTCTTTATTTTCAAAATCAATTTCTTGCTCGGTAAATTCTAATCCCTTGATTTTATATGGAACAAAAAAATCTTTTTTTATATCTTCTAAAGTTTTCTTTTTTCTATTTGGATTGTCAATTTGTTTGTTATACCAAATTTTTGTATTTTTATAAAAGTCACTTTCTTGAAAATTCTTCTTGAGTGTAAATGTCTTAATAATTTTATCATCTCTAATATATCAATCTTTTCTTAATTCATTTTTGAGATGTGAAATATATTTTGATTCCTCATCATATGTATAGTAATATAATTCTTCTAATATTCTTAATTCATTATTGAGATCATCATCAAATTTTCTTTTATTTTTAATCTTATCATTATATACAAAAGGAAAATACCTTACACCTCTTCCAATAAGCTGTTTTTCTTTAGTTGTTGCTTCTGGAATTTTTTTAGTACTTCCACCAGCATTTTGTCATTCATAAAGTCTTACAATATCAAAAAGATTTAAAACATCCCATCATTCTGTTAATCTATCAACTGTAAAAATCGCTCTAATATGGTTATTTTTATCTTCTAAATTATTCAAAAGTTTTTCTGTTTCTTCATCAGTTTTTTCTGTTTTTGTTTTGTTTGTTTTAGAATTTGTAATAATAGTATTCCTTTCTTGATAATTTTGTTTAATCCATTCTGCTATTTCTCAAAAATTTATATTCTCTTTATTGATAAAATTTAATAATCATTCTGTTCTTGATTTTCCCATCTCAAAAAGACTTGGATTTTTTGATTCATGAATTTTATTTGAAATATCTTTTATAAAATTAAAGTCATTTGTATTGATGTCATTAATCCAATTTAAAAATAGGTCATAATCTATTTTTGATTCATCTATGGTTTTACTTCTAAAAAGAATAACTGGTTTGAAATTTGCAATACCATTTTTTAGTGCGATTTTATGTCTATACCATTGAAAAAGTAGCGCTTGTAAAACTCTTTCTTTTTTATCTAAAGTGGAAGATATGAGATTGATTTCTTTCGTATATCCTGCTTGTAAAAATTCTTTAAGTCAAAATTTGTATATGATTTTGTCTTCGTATTTTTTAGCAATATTTTCTGTCGTCGGAATTGTTGCTGTAAATTCTAAAAGAATATTTTTATTCTCTTCTTTCTTTCCGTTTTTGTTCAAAATAAGTTCTATAACTGTATGCTCCCAACCTCTTTTTTCTATTTCTGCTTCGCTTGTTGTCCCTGTGATTTCTTTTATCTCGCTTTCAATTTCATTCAATTCAAACAAACTATTTTGATTGTTCTGTTTTTTATTTGTCTCTGTGTTTAAGTGATGAGCTTCATCAGCAAGCATCACAATATTTAATTTATGTAAATCATCCAAAGTAGTCTGATTTTCTCTTTGTAGATGAATATCGTTATAGAGTTTTTGAATAGAAGTAAATTTAATTTCTATACCTTGTGGATTATCACTAAAAGCATCAACTTTTTTTATACTGATAGTTTTATCATCAATAACGATCTTTTCTTTGAAAAGGTATTTTGTATGAGTATTGTCTATAAAATTATTTTCTGTTTTATCTATAATGTTGTTTTGGTTTACAAAGAAAAGAAAATGTCTGTATCCCTGCCGATAGTAATATAAAATACTACTAGCCATTAAAAGTGTTTTACCTGTTCCCGTTGCCATATTAAACATTATATGACTAGGCTTTTTTTCTAGTTTTGATTTTGGGTTATTGTAGAATAAAAGATTTTCTAAAGCTTCTTTTTGCCAATCAAAAAAATTATGTTTCAGATTATCTGTAATAAATCTTGGTATATCAAAAGTTTCAGGACTAAAATTTTTTAGTGCCTCCTTCTGGATGTTTATTGTTTCATAAAGATTTTTAATATCTGACATGATTTATTTATTGCTTTAAAAAGCTTATAAAATACCCTTTTTCTTCAATAATTTATGAAATCTTTCTTCTTGTTTTTTATATTCTTGTGGATTGTTGATATAGTATTTTGCGATTTCTTTTTGTTGATCTCGATCTATATGATCACACACCATGCTACATCTTTGACATTGCCATTGTAAAGTTCATGAAGGTGATACAAATAAACTCTTATATATATAATTGTTTTCTTTTGGATTATGGGTTATACTAATATGCAAACATGTATTTTGAATCTTATTGACTAATATTTTATCTTTTCTTTCTAAGTATTTATTTATGTCAAAATTTATAGCAATTTTTATAGCTATAATACCAAAAATTAATGATATTATAATAATAATGATTTGTGTAAATGATAACGATTCCATGTTTATTTTTCATTAAAATAAAACTCACTCGTCAATTTCTGATCATTTTCACTTATCCCAAACTTCTTATCCGTCATTTCAGTTTTGTTTACATACATTTGATTGTTATCAAGCATTGCAACAAACATTTTCTTTTGTTCGTCTAAAGAGAGATTTTTGAATTCTTCTTCATTGATAACTTTTTCTCTAAACTCTTTGATTTTAAGATTGTAGTTTAAGAAGTATCTCTCATACATTTCATCAAAAAAGCTTTCTAATTCCTTCAAATTTTTTGCTTCCAGTATTTTTTCTTTGGCGGTTTCGTTCCATTTTGCAAGTTCAATGTAGATGAAAGAATCATTAATATTCTCTTTTTTCATTACTTTTTGCACTCTCGGACAAGTAACATCTTCAACATAATTCATTTGTTCAATTAAGACAAAACGTCTTTTAATTTCACTTATTTTATCAAGCTCTAACAATGATTGAGCTGTTGTTCCAGAGCCAGCAAAAAAATCAAGAATAATATCATCCTCATTTGTTGCAACTGCTAATAAATGCATTATCAACTCTGGTGGTTTTGGATAATCAAAGACTTTTTCTCCATCAAATAATTCTTTAAGTTTGATCCCCGCAGATTTTGCAGTTCCATATTCCTGCAAAATTGATATAGGGGTTGCCATTTTAGTTTCATTTATAAAAACCTTAAGAGAGGGGATAGAATCTCCACTTTTACCATAATATATTCTATTATCTTTATCTAATTCTCTAAATTCAACTTCATCAACTCTCCATTGTCTGTTTATTTTTCTCCCAGAAGGTGTTGTTACTGTATAGAAATTTTTTCCGTTTTCTGTAGATTTTTCTTCTGTATGAGAAATAATTCCTTGTTTGTATGCTCCTCTAGGGTCATTATCTGGATTTGTATAAGTATTTTTATAATCTCTTTCCGCTTCAAATTTATTGAAGAATACTTTTTTCTTATCTTTATAAACAATGTGAATATATTCGTGTTCTCTTCTAAACCTATGTGTTACTTTTAATCTTCCAGAATCATCACCAACCTTGTGCCAAATCAGTGTTTCTGTATTTTCTCTGCCAAATATTTCATCAAGTAGTACTTTCAAGTATGCCTGTTCTCTATCATCGCAACTAATGAACATTAAACCTGTATTATTTAACATTTCACTTGCTACTTCCAGCCTATTTTTCATAAAACTGAGCCAAGCGGAGTGTGTAAAACTGTCATTATATACAAAACCATCGCTTTCAGTATTATATGGAGGATCAATATAAATCAGCTTTATTTTCCCTGTAAACTGCTTTTTTAGAGAGTGTAAAGCCAGTAAATTATTTCCTTTGATAATTAAATTTTCTTTAATCGTTCCATCTTCATCTCTTTTGATTTCTTTTACTTTTTGCTCGCCGTCTTTGGTAAATCTTTTCCAGTTTGTAAGTGCTTTATGATCAAAAAGTCTATCTATCTCATCGTGAGCCAAAACAGAATTGAAAAATATCTCTTTTCTCTTGCCTTGTTTTTCTTCGTATTGTTCAGCTTTTTCAGAGTATTCAAAATAAGTATCTGTGCCTTCTTCTGTGCTTTGCCCGCCTTCCAAAACACAATCTTTATACGGAAAATCCAACACTACATCGTTAGTATCTTTCAAAAACTTTTTGCCGTCTGTTAAGCCAATTCTATTTTTGTAAGCAGTATAAGAATTATCTACTTTGTTTTCTTCCATGAAAAAGCGAAAATCGTTTGTTTTGAAAACATAGACATCTTTGATTTTCACAAAAAACTTTTCTCTCAAGTCTTTTTCTTGGAGCAACAAATCAATAACCGTTTCATCGATATTTTCTATCAAATCCAAAAGAAGAGTTTGGTTTAACTCTATTTTATCTTCGTTCCAAAGTCTTTCATCTGATTGTAATATTTGATTTATAAGTTCTTTAATGTGAGTATTCATAATATTTCTCTTAATATAAATAACATTAACAAAAAAGCTACCCTAAATATACTCATTCAAGGTAGTTCTGCAAGGAGTTTTATATCCCAAACTGTCTCAAATGATGATCGAGATGTTTGTAGAAGAGATTGTTCCACTCCTCTTTCGTCAGCTTCCCAAATGATCGAGATTCTAATCCATCATAATAGTCCTCTCCTTGTTCTTGTACTCTACGGATAAAGGCGATCAATCTCTGCTGTTCGAGAACAAAATCATGTTCTGTATCCATGATCATGTCAGGAGATGTTCTAGAATTTTTAGGAAATGGTCCTTCACTAGTTACCATTTTCTTTGCCATAAGCGTGATGATCTGTCTCATGAGCCAGTGTGGTCTCTTATGTTTTTCTGGTTCAAAACCATACTCGTATGATACACAACAGTGAGCTAACATCTGTGCTGCGTCCATCTTTCCTCGGAGAGGTTGAGTTTCAGGAGTGAGTTGTTGTATCCTAGAAACAATCTGTTCAGAGACTTCTTTGGTAAAAATATTTGGGAGAGCCATAATGGATAGTATATCAGTAAAACAACATAGTGATGAGAATTATTTTGCTTCGCATACTTTTTTGAAATTTTCTAAGATAGCTTGCCATCCTGCGATCTGCATGGCATGATCATGGATATCTTCTGCATCAAAGGTCTCGCTCATCGTCACGCAACCACATGAACCATCTTCTACAAATGATACATCGACGACACGACCAGCATCGACAAAGTCAGTATCTCTTTCATACGATCCCATAGTGTAAGAAAAACTTTCCATAGGATTTACTGCTGTATATTGTCCCGTCATATCAAATCAGAAACTTCCATCTTTAGCTTCCATACGAGTGGTAAAGATTTCTCCTAGTTTTGGTTCTTCCCCCTTTGCCCATGGACAATGTCGAGTTGCAACATCCGCAAATGCTCGTTGAGTGATATATTCAGGTTTTCGTCTGCGTTCTCGCACTGTTGAGAGAGGTGCATAAATTTTCGTAGATACGGTAAGTTTTGTCATAATAGATTTATTAAGAGTAAAATGATTCAATTAGTTATATTATTGGTTATTTCTTGGATCGAAATCAATCATCCATTCGATACCATATTTGTCTCTCAACATCGCAAAGTATGAACCCCAAGGACTCTCTTCTAAAGGAACTTCAACTGTTGCACCTTGTGATAAGATGGTAAATAACTTTTCTGCTTCTTGTTTGCTTGTTGCTTGTATGGAGATTTTACTTCTATTTTCTTGTTCGTTGACTGTGCCCATAAAACTTGGTACATCATTTCCGATCAAGACATTGGGACCGATAGGTAAGGTAATGTGCATAAGTTTGTTTGCTTCAGTTTCTGGAATCGGATGTGCTGGATCGCTTGGCATATCTTTGAAGCGAACGATTTTCCCAAATTCTCCTCCAAATGCTGATTTATAAAAGTTGAATGCTTCTTCACAATTCCCATTAAAATTGATACTAGGATTGATAACTGCCATAGTGTGATTTATAATAAAATATAAAAAACTACCATGAATATAGTTATTCACGATAGTGCTGCAACTCAAATATCTAATTTATCCCCACTTCAGCAGGACTAACAGGATTAGGGTCAGAATCCTCGTTTTTTGAAGTTAAATAGCTATGAGAAAGTAGCTTGTAATATCTCGATCTATAGGCAATGAGGGTAATAATCAGTCCGATAATACCTGCGATGATAAAAACGACTGCGATACCACGACCAGTACCTGTTCCAAAAGTAAGAAGTGAAATGTTTTCAGATTATTATTTGTTTTCATAAGTTATTTTTTCTTAGGATAAAATTCAAAAACAGCATTTACCATAGTTCCTAAACACAAAATATAGAGTCGAAGATTTTCATGGGTAGTACCTTTGAATACCAGTGCTGATATAATAATAGTAATAGCTGTGATGATCGAAATAATCAGTGATCCGTGCTGTTGAAAAAGTTCCTTATAAAAATAATGATTATAGTGAATTATCTTTCCAATTTCGTCGCTTGAGTTTGTTAGATTTGTGTTTTTCTTTGGGCGTTTCTACAAAATAAATTGCACATCTAAACGTATATAATAAACATCTATCTTGCTGTAGTCAAGCGAAAATATTTGAACGATGATAGAGTTCATCAGGATTTTGACCAATAAGATCTTCGACTGTATAGATACTGATGTCATTGAGCTTTTTTGTAATAGATTTTCCAATACCTGGTATGGTTTCTAGTGGTGATATCATATATGTGAATAGAATAAACTTATTTAAACCACTTCTTTGCACTTTCTCTGCGATGAGGACAACCAGGTCGACAACAAGGTCTTTTTTTACCTTCGTGAATTTCTTCTACAAAACGTACAAGATGTTTTTCTCTTGTCTCCTCTTTTTTTGGTATAGTCATCCAACATATCCATTCATTACGTGCAAGTTCAGTCAGATTATTTCGTTCTTTTTCTATACTAGCATCTTGGATGGTTTTGGTGATTTCTGGAGTAAGTTCATGGATTGTTCATCACAAAAGTTGAGTTTCTGACATATGCAATACTATTGATAATAAAAATCAGTTAAAGACTGACGCTATTTTGTCAATGATTTATTCCACTGTATATACGATCCTATCAGGAGTCCGAGTGCTCAGAGCGGTGCAACGATGATAGGATGTAATCCAACAGTAATTAGATGAGAAGCAAGTGCTCAGAGAAATACTGCTCCGACGATAGCATAACATCGTTCTTTATATCTTGTTCGTCTTGAAGAAGGTAAAATCATGATGATTACCACCAGAGCGATTTGACCAAATCCTGTGAGTTGCATCAATCGTCTTGGTGTCCCTAATGCTTGGATGGCTTCTATGACCCAAGGTAGGCTACTTTGGTGCGTGCTTCCTCCTACTGCAATGAGATAGACTAATAAGAGGATCGTTGTTATCCAATAGAGTTTTTTCGGAGAGAATGTCATACTAAGAATGATAGAGATAATAAAAAGCTAATCAATGGTGTTGTAGTATATGATTTAAGAGAGGAAGCGAAGCTTTACCGATACCGTATGTAGTTTGAGGATATCTTTTTGTGTATGTTGTGCAAGTTTTTCTACAGTATTGATTCCTTTATGAAGTAACGCATTTCTTGCAGGACTACTAAGTAACGACAAAAATCATGTACTAGGTTTGTTGTTAGATTCACAGATAGGACAAGTAGTACAGTCGCTACTCTTATAATACGTGTCCTTGAGGACAAGTTCTGATTGTAGTGATTATGATTAGTGATGTCATGGACAAAGGATCATCCAACTGATGTTATATTTATCTTTTACTGATCCAAAATAATCTCCCCAAAATTGATTTTCCATAAGATTAGTAACCAGTTGCATGATAGAGTATGAAAAAATAAAGATTCTGACGGTATGAAAAATTTGATCCGAGATACAAGAGTTTATTCAGTCGTTCCTCGTAATGCATTCCAAGCTTGATCCATCTCTTCGTCGGTAGCATTAGGATTATTTTCTTTGTATTCTGCTTGTCGTTGTTCTATCGCGGACATTCCCTCTCTTCGGGCCTGGTCCATCTGTTCTTTGGTCGCGTCAGGATATTCTTTTTTGTAATTTTCTTGTCGTTCACTTATTCTCTCAAGTCCTGCTCCTCGCTCTTCAAATTGTGTTTTGAATACGACATATCTGGCAAGCAATATGAGGATGATGAGTACTAAGACAATAATTCAGATGGTGTGCTTTGATGATTTGGTAGTAGCCATAAGGGAGATAGTATTACAAAATAAAGTTACCATAAGTATTGGTATTTTAGTAGTGTATTACAAGTGAATTTATTATTTTGTAGTATATGATTTGTAAAGTAATATATACTCTTCTACTCTTTGTTTGATGAGATGAGGAGTGATATCTTCACTGGCAAAAAACACAATCACACAGAATCAACGCTTAATAAATGGTCTAATATTTTTACTCGTTACTTCGACTTCTTCTTTGATAGTCCATCACCCAGCTACATCATCAGCAAGATTCCAATAGGTTTGTAGGGTGTGATTATCAGTATCAGAACTATCTTTACATGCTTGCTCAAATATTTCTTCAAATCCCATAACTTTCATTGTTTCGATTTTATGAAGAATATGTTCCTTTGCCATAGGATTAAAAAATGGGAGTGGTCTTTGAAGTTCTTTTTTATCAGGAGTTTGAATAAGTTTCAGATATCCATCAAAAAAACGAGTTTGTACTTCTCTGGGTGTCTGGTAAAATTCAATCATGATATCCATGATAGGTATGGCTATGAATTTCATGTTGGAGTGGTTAATATATTATTGAACTGATTTTTTCTTATACACTATATACGAATAGATAAATGGTACGATGATAAGGATACCAATAGTCCCAAGTACTACCCATGTTAGATATTTCATGACAAATGCTTCGATAATCATCATGATTCATCATAGTACCCATAATTTTCCTGTAAATCTATGAGCTGTATTCCAAACATGTTCGTTTGACAATGTCCATGGAGTTTTCAGTCAGACAAAATAGTTTTGCCTCAACTTTCACATAGCGTTTCCTATGAGGATAAACAAGATTCCTAACCCCAAAAGCATAAAAAAGGACATTGACGGTGTCTCGTAGAGATTAGCGTAGATACATACGGCAAACAGGTAGGTAAAGAAAAACACCAACATGGTTTGTATGCTTTGATACGTATCCATAAAGAGTTCATATTTCTCTTTCTTTGGATCGATCTTTGGTAGAAATTTCATCATGATGAGCAGTGCGATTGTGATAGCGGGTATTCATAGATACAGTCAGAGTTTGCTTCCTCGTCCATCTGCTACTCCATTGATATTCCAGTGCGTAGCTACAGTATAAGGCAAAACATGATAGGTGCTGACTGCTATCACGACCATGATTACTATACAAATGATTTGGAGAGTAAGTTGAGTACGGTTTGTTTTCATTAGTGTTGGAAAAGATTATAAAACAGACTGATGGCTTCTTCAAAGACAGACAGATTCAGGCTATAAGAGATAAATTGTCCATTTCTCTGTGCTATCACAAGATTTGCTCTTTTGAGGATATCAAGATGATGAGATAGACTTGCTTGCGTAATATCGAAGTGTTTGAGTAATTCATTGACATGCATATCTTTTTGCTTCAGGAGTTGTATGATTTTCCTCCTCTGGGGATCTGCGAGTGCTTTGAATATGGAATCCATTATCTTGGTAGAGAATAAAATATATAGACTATTATCTATATATCTATTTTTATGTGGAAATCAAGAGATTTTCCTCTTGCAATTTTTCTTCATACGATTACACTACTTTTACAACTTAGTTTATTTTCTACTGTAAATTATATTTTGAAATCACAAGAACATTATGATATTGTCTTAGTGGGAGCTGGTATTATGAGTGCTACTTTAGCTGCTCTTCTCTCTGAATTGAATCCTGAGTATAAGATTGCTATCATCGAGCGCTTGGATAGTTTAGCAGAAGAAAGTAGTGCTGCAATGAATAATGCAGGAACTGGACACTCAGCATTTTGTGAATTGAATTATACTCCACAAGATAAAGATGGAGGTGTGAGTATTACTAAGGCAATTAATATTGCTGAACAATTTGAAATTTCAAAACAATTCTGGTCTACTTTAGTTGATAAAAATATTATTCACAATCCGTTAGATTTTATCAATCAAGTCCCTCATTGTAGTCTTGTATTTGGTGAAGAAAATGTCCAATTCTTGAAGAGACGTCATCAAGCGATGATTCAATCACCTTTATTTAATGATATGCAGTATAGTGAGGACTATGATCAGATTGCTGAGTGGATGCCTTTGATAATGAAATGACGTGAGAGAAGTGAAAGGATAGCAGCTACTCGTATGGAAATTGGTACTGATGTGAATTTCGGAGCATTGACGCGTATTTTGATCGATCATGTGCAAAAAAGTCAGAATACTACTCTCTTTTTGTGAAAAGAAGTAACTCATTTAGTTCAGTGAGAAGATAAAATCTGGTCAGTAGAAATAGAAGATAAACATACAAAGAAAGTTAAGACATTGACTACATGATTTGTATTCTTATGAGCTGGTTGATGAGCTTTACCACTTCTCCAGAAATCAGGAATTGTTGAAAGAAAACAATTTGGTTGATTTCCTGTGAGTGGCCAATGGCTCGTCTGTACAAATCCTGATATCATCGCAGAGCATGAAGCGAAAGTCTATGGGAAAGCAGCAGTATGAGCACCTCCTATGTCTGTTCCTCATTTAGATACTCGTATCATCAATGGTAAGAAAACATTACTCTTCTGACCGTATGCAGGATTTACTACGAAGTTTTTAAAAAAGGGATCACTATTAGACTTGTTTGCCTCACTTCGTCTCTACAATATCTGGACGATGTTGCAAGCATGAGCAAGAAATCTTGGTCTGACAAAATACTTAATTGAACAAGTACTTCAATCAAGTAAAGTGCGTATGAATGCTCTTCGTGAATATATGCCCAGTGCTCGTGATCAAGATTGGGAATTACAAGAAGCTTGATATCGTGTACAAGTTATCAAACATGATCCTCAGCAATGAGGAGTTTTGCAGTTTGGGACAGAGGTCGTTGTTTCGCAAGATAAAACATTGACCACTCTGCTTTGAGCATCTCCATGAGCTAGTACAGCAGTTTCTATTATGATAGAAATTATTGAACAATGCTTCCCACAATACAAAACAAAGATAGTTGATATGATACCATCGTATGGTAAAGCACTACATCAAGATACTACTCTTTTACAAAAGATGAGGAATTGGACAGGTAAGGTATTGAAAATCACTTAATACCATGTAGATCATTCCTGCAAAGGCAGGATTTTTTTATAAAAAAAGAAACTCCGAATCAAGATCGGAATGACTCTTCATGTTGATGGTGATAGAGTTTATTTGATGAGTTGGAAAGAAAGATATTGTTCTTCATCAGCTATCATAAAGTTAGTATCAATAGATATCTTTGTAGGATATCCATAGGTTTTATCATATTCTACTTCTAAGTTATCAACATTATCTTTTATAGCATCTTCGATGATGTTGAAGGCATCAGTGATACTATTGAGTTGTACTTCTATATTTTGTGGAACTTTTTCTTTGTCTTTATCATTGTATCTTGCAGTTCATCTTTGAGCAATATCGCCTTTGACATCATAGATCATTGGACGAGTATATTCTTGCATACAGAAACATGATCTTTGTTGAATCATTTTATAGTTTGTAATATTCTTACTTTCCCAGAGTGTTCTGGCTGCTTGTAGGTCTTCGCTCTGTTGAGAGAAATCTTGATTTGCTGCTTGTTCTAATACTTGTGAAAGTTGTTGTAGAACTTGTACAAATTCTAATCTCGTATATGGTGTAGTAGATCCTCTTTCTACAATATAATCATGTTCTTTGAGTTTTGGTATGAAGCTTGCTAATCTATCAAATAAGAAGCTCATATGTTCTCTTGTGATAGCTTGATGAGGTAAGAAAAGATCTTCATCTGACCCTCTGAAAAGTCACTTGGTACATGAACGTAATACTTGATCATAAAGTGTTGGATCAATAGATGCTTTATCAGTCCATTCACAACTTCCTTCAGGCTGTTTGATCATCCATTCTTCTACTCCTGATGTATCAATGGTAGTCATCAACATCTTTGCCGCTTGTTCTCTGGTGACATAATCATCTGCTCTAAATGATTGCATAGTATTATATTTTGTTATACCATGGTTATATGCTCGTAATACAGTTTCATATTCCCATGATCTTACACATTCTTGATTGTCCTCATTCCAAGTATAACCAGCTGATCAGATGCAACCATATTCATCAGTATCTCATCATACAAGAGTAGAACATTCGCCTTGTGTGATATTTTTTGCTCACTGAGCATTAGCTATGCAGGAATTTCCAAATGTTTGTTTAAGTGGTGGACAAGGTGCTTTGATACACTGTACTTCCACCTCTCCACAGACTGGTGCATATTCCATAGTACACATCACTGGGCCAGGTATGTTATTTTTTGCAAATACAAATATATTGTTTTCTTCTGTAGTAATAGTCAGTTTATCTCCAGCTATGAGAGCTGATGTCCCTTCAGTACTAATAGCAAAATTGTTTTCTAGTGTCATAGGTAATCCTTCACAATACATCATCGTACTCACACCAATACCAGTAGCAGTTAATTTATTAGTAGTATATGTATATCATTCTGATACATTATTACAGAATTTACTGTATATCATGTCTTGAGTAAATGATACTGTTCCTGATGCTTCAGAGCCATTATAAGAAGTAAGAGTTCGTGATGTATCTACTAGTGGATTATTCGCTGCAAAAGCTGTAGTTGCTCCTGTTACTAGTGCGATACAAGTTAAAAGAATTTTTCTGATCATGTGTGTGAACTATAAAATAAAAATATGTTTACATAGGATAAACGATATAAATTTTGTTATGTGAAAAAATTCTATCAAAGAGATAATAGAATACAATATAATTGTTATATAATTACCTGACAAAATGAAGAAATACACTATTGTATTGTTGTACATCGAAGACAGTATAGATTATGCCATTATCTTCTATAGTACCAATATCATGGAGTTGTCCTCCCATTGTCGCATAGAACGGTGTTTGATCAAAAATCAAGACCTTATAGTTATCAAATTCTATCGTTTTCAAACAAGTACTTTCTGACTTAAAGTCAGTGTATCAGATAAAATGGGTAGGTTGTAATCAGGCAGTATGGACTGATCGATCAATATCTTTCGTATTGATTTTAGCTGTGTTTGTTCTGGATTTTTCTTTTGCTATTTCCATAGCTTGTTCAAAACCTTCTTTATCAAGTGATACTCCTCTCTTTTGTGCAATTTCTTCAGTCAGTTCAGGTGGAAATCAGAATGTATCATAGAGCATAAATATTTTTTCTCCATTGAGAACGTTATCTGTTCAGAGTTCGTTGATATATTTTTCAAGAATCTTTTGTCCCTGTGAAAGAGTTTTTGCAAATTGTTGTAATTCTTTTTCTATGACTTGTGCTATGAAGACTTTTTTATCAGAAATGATTGGAAACCATTCTTGATAGGTAAGAATAATACTTTCTATAATACTGCTACAAGAATTCATAATGTCAGAAAATATAGCTTTTTCTCCTAATAATTCATGGAGTTGAAAATATAATCTTCTAATAATTCTTCTCAATACATATCACCTTCCTTCATTAGAAGGTATGAGTCACTCAGCGATAAGAAAACAACTTGATCTCATATGATCAGCTATTATTCTCATACTTTTGCTTATAGGATTATTTACATCAGCAATATATGACTGACGAGTAGCTTGTTCAATTGTAGAAATGATAGGTAAGAAAAGATCTGTTTCATAAGGACTGAGAGTAAGTTGTAGTACTTTACAGATTCTTTCAAACCCCATTCCAGTATCTACATTTTGTTTTTCTAGTTTGGTAAGTTTTCCTGATTCGTCTCTGTAATATTCCATGAAAACATTATTCCAGATTTCTAACCACTGACTATCATCTTTTTTTACATTATCTGTTTCATCTGGAAACTCTGTTTCACCTATCCAATAATACATTTCTGTACAAGGACCACAAGGTCATATTGGACCAGGAGATCGTCGATTGTCATCAGCAGTCAGATAAGAAATTTTGTGTTCTGGTATTCCTTGTGCTTTCCAAAGATTTGCTGTTTCATTATCAGCTGGTACTTCGTCATCTCCTTCATAGACCGTTACAGCAAGTTTACGAGGATCGAGTTTAAGATATTGAGTAAGGAACTCTCGACTTCGTGATACAGCATCTTTTTTGAAATAATCACCCAGAGACCAGTTTCCCATCATAAAAAACATGGTATGATGAGAATTATCACCTACATCTTCTAGATCATTTGTTCTAATACAAGGTTGAATATTATAAAGTCTTGCTCCAAGGGGGTGTTCTTGTCATGAGAGATATGGAATGAGTGGTTGCATACCAGCTACAGTAAAAAGTGCAGTACTTGTTTTATCAGCGATAAGTGATGCTGGAGTGAGAAATTGATGCTGTTTTGAAATCCAGAATTCATTCCATAGATTCCATATTGTAGATGAAGATAGCATTTATAAAGTTCAAATAAATGGGTTATAAAGAAAAATTATTTTTTATTTTCATAAAGATTGATGACTTGACTGAGATTTGCTTCAAAGATACCATTGGTAGTCATAACATACAATACTGGTTGTGTCGCACTACTGTCAGGAACTGTGGCATCAAGAATAGGAAGTGACTTATCAAAAGTATATCTCATGACGTATTGAAGATTATATTTCATTTCATTACCTTGAGTGGTTTTGAGAGGGGTAGATAGATAAACGGTGAATGTATTACTTCCTTTGTCAAAGAGATAGACATAACGAGAGCTTGGTGAAGTGATAACTTTTACATTTTCAGAATAAGTAACAAAAGTGGTATCTCCTCATTGAAGGTTGATGATACGACTATTAAGATTATTTGTAGCAGCATCTCTTTGGAATTGGTAGACTTTCTTTTCACTTGATGACCAACTGAGGAAGTTTCCATCAATAGTCATGTTGCTAAATGATGAGCTTGATCCTGAACCATCACCAGAAAATCTATATCAGAGAGATGTCCCTAAAGATGCATAATTACCAGCTTGAATAGTATATCTTCTAATTAGATCACTTCAACCGTTTGATTGTGGATTGATCATAAGATAGATATTATTTCTCCCAAATGTTCCTATATCTCTTATATCAGTAGGTAATGCGATATCAGCTCCAAGATTAAATGGTGTGACAGAACCAGCTGTGACACGGTAGAGCTCATTTTTATTATCAAAACAGTAGAGCCCTGACTTACTTAAGTCTAAATTACATTTTTGCATATCACTTGCTAGTGAATAAGATACTGGTGTTCATTTAACATCTTGATTAATACCTTTGATGACAGCTCACTTATTACCAGCAATAAAGAATCCTTTTTCATATACTAATGATATAGGCGTACCTAATGTTTTCGTTTCATTTTCTGAAAATGGATAGATAGATTTGAATTCACCAGTAATATCATTGAGATTATTGATAGCTATAATATTAAATCCTTCGTAATATTTATCTTGAAGAATTTTTTGAAGCGCTGCTACATCTTCTAACCATTTCCCTTGAGATTTGAGGAATTCAAGTTTGTCATTTATTTCCTTATATTTTGTTCCTTTCTCATCAGAAGTAGTTGCGTCAAGTTCTTGGAATGCATTAATTTCTTTCTTAATATCATCAATAGTGACAATTTGTACTCATTGATCAGTATTGATAGTAGGATTATTAGTATTTTTATTCAGTGCACCACTAATAATACTATAGATAGAAATGAGAACAAATAATCCTAATACTCATAGTGTTATCGCATACGAATTTTGTGTCCGAAGATCTTTTGTTTTTAAACTTACTCTATTTATAGCTCACTTTGGAAGATAATTTAGTACTTTCCTTGTACTTCTATTAACTCCAGAGAAATCAATAGTTTGAGATACATTCCTGACTAAACTCATAAATCAAAGATTCTCTTCTTCAGTTCTTGCTTTCATCATATTTTCTAGATCAATAAGCATTTCTGGTTCATTAACATTGATGAGTTGAGCAATTTTGTGAAGTTCATCATTATGAAGGATAAGACTATGGTCAAATCCAAGGATAAGAATACTATCTCCACTATGAATATTACCACTGATATAATCAGTAAAGTGACTAATTGTTCCTTTCTTATTAGCCTCAGTGTTTGTCATATTATAGATATTCTTTCCGTTTCTACAGATGAGAAGACTACTATCTCCTATGAGTGATACTAAAACATTTCCTTGATATGATATGACTAATGCACCATTGATATCAATATAATGATTAGAATTTGCTTGTTCAGCAAAAAGAGAAAATGCGTGATTCACTTGTTGGAGTGAATGTTCTACGAGTCCTTCAATAGTATTTATACTAATATGTTCATCAGAGAGTGATTCAAGAAGAGGGTGAATCTCTTGGATACAGATATCTTTAATATGTTCTGAAAGTACGGGATCATCAATCGTCAGAATAAGATGATAATAGACCCCATTTTTATAGGTATGAGAAAGAGCTAGTGTCTGTTCATTATCGATAAATGACTTCCATAGTGTATTTGTCTTCATTACACAAGAAAATTAGTATAGTTAAAATATATTACAAGGTATAGTAATCAGTTTATTGTAATGGTTTATAGTGTAGTTTCAAGTGGTTTTTGGGTTATTTTGCATTATATGATCTTAAATTTTTGTCTTAGATATTAATTGCTTTCTAATCAAATATCATCGATAGGGAACTATTTGGAACATCGAGAGAAATTTATGAAGATTTTTCTTCGGTTGGGTAGTAATTCTCCATAGCGTCTCCCCTATTCTCATCTTCACAACTCGTTCTGGCGCTCTGGTTTCAAATCCACTGTAATAATCGATTGTTGCCCCATTGTTTAGTACAATAAGTCCTGAATTATCAAAAAAATCTCTATGCTCTTCAGTCCAAATCTCTTGTATAGGTCCTCCGATACCATTCAGAAATAATATATGATCATAGTCAGATTTCTTTTTTTCTAGAATCTTTCATAATTCTTCAAAAGGAAAATCCTGACCTCTGTTCTTGAATTCAGTCTGGTGCGCAAGTAATATTTCAATATGAGGATATTGCCTTTGTAGTTCAGACAAACCTTTATCCATTCGCTCTGGTCCTTTATGTAATTTAGGATCATACACTGTGGATAGAATGATTCCTACTTTTTGGTTTCTTGTTTGATTCAGGATAAAAGGGAGAAAATCTGTCCCGTTCAGATTTTGGGTTCGTTGTCTGGGTTTTGGGTTGAAAAATCGTTGTCCACAATAGTCGAATATCTGCATAGCAATCCCATCAATAGTGAGCATGTCTGCGTTGATGAGAGCTGTTTTATACTTATTTTTTGTCATCGCAAACGAAGTGCGATCCATAGATGAGTGGATTACTTCGTTCCTTCCCCCAAGAGGACTTGTTTCACTGCGCGCAATGATATGTCATTCACTATCTTTGAAGAGATCAAACTTCATCGCTTGAGCAAAATACACAAAGCTCACCACACACGATCACTGTGTCTGACAGATAGTTTTTATACTCTCTCGTGCTTGGTGTTGTGTTCCACGAAAGAATGTATTACTGATTGTTGGTTGCATTGTTTTGCTTTTTGATAGCCCATAAAATCATAGCTCCAATGACGATGAAGGCAATGAGACAGAGAAGTGGAATCGTGATAAATCCGAAATAGTTCAGATACGGAATGGTACAAGGATTGTTTGGATCACAAACACTATCAAAGAGAGGAAGAATCGCTAATGCATACTGATATGATTCGAGTATAATACCAAGTACAACAGAAGGAATCATATACACCCATGCTTTCTGGTCATTGCGAATGAGGGCTATTCCTGAAATGAAAACAAGTGGATACATAAGTATCCTAGCATATCGACAAAGAACACATATTTTCATTGCATTTTCTGGATTGAAGATGTCTCCAGAGAGAAGATTCGCTGCAGGATCACCATAAAAACCGAGATAGAGAGAGCCAAGAGTAGCTATGAGAGCTTGAGCAAAGATAATTCGTAACCAAGTAGGACGATTCATATGTTGTTGTAGAGAGATAAAACTATTAGTTAGTATAGAGATTTGCAGAGTAAAATGATAGAGATGATCTTATAAGAAATACTTGACATTGTATAATTAAATGTGTATTATATTGAAGTACAATAGTGTACATAAAACAAAAAATAAAAATTATGAAAAATTTAAAATTATCGATAGTATTTACTATCATCGTTTCGTTCTTTCCCTTCAGTTATGGACAAGATTCTCTCGCATTGATGAATGATTTTTCATTCCAAATAGAATCAAAATCTAAACCTCAAGTGGTCAAAAAAGTTCCAATTAAAGATTTTGAACTTCTGAATAGATTTGGTGAAGAAAAGTATTATGAAAGTTTTGAAAAAAATATTGTCATAAAAGACAGTACAAGCAAGACATATAATATTTGGTTGACCAAAAAAACCATCACAAAACAATCATTGCAACTTTCATCAGGGACTTTGTTTATGCCATCTTCTACTTCATGGACTTCATGGACTTGGGAATTTCTATATCTGCTAGTATGTGCACTATTGATATTCTTTATAAGCAATAGATGGAATCTCTTGAGCAAAGATATGAAAGAGAATTTGATTGTAGGTTTGATTGTAGGTTTGATTGTAGGTTTGATCGGAGGTTTGATTGTAGGTTTGATTGTAGGTTTGATTGTAGGTTTGATCGGAGGTTTGATCGGAGGTTTGATCGGAGGTTTGATCGGAGGTTTGATCGGAGGTGAAATATCTTGGTATAGTATATTATATGTATTACTAATATTGATAGTATCATATGGTATAGGTTATATAACTCGTATCAAACCAAAATTCATAACTGAAGAAAATTAATGCAACAAAAAATTACATCGTCTTTAGTTTACTATCGACGATTTTTTTCTAATCTCAAAATCTTGCTATCAACACTTGTCTTCCAACGAGTTGTTTTTCTCTCGAATAAGGCTGTTCAATGAGTCTGGTTATTCGTCAGAGCGTAGTAATATGATCCTTTATTGTTTCTGAGATAGAAAGATTATGCTTCAGCCAAGTTGGAATAGTGATAACTACTGTCATAGTTTTGTTGTTTGTATCAGTTTTTTTGAGTGCTGTGAGATTGGTAAAGAAGGATTTATAGACAGTTTCAACTTCTTTGCTAAAGAGTTGTACTTCGTTGAGTGCTGTTTTGTGAGTGACAATATGACCAAGTCGTCCTTCACTGACGATAATGTTTCCGTGCCTGAAAATGGGACTTTTGAAGGGTTGTGTCACATCATGTTTCAAAAAAGTTCATAAGGTTCATAAAGTTTGTAAGGTTCATAAAGTAGATCGTCGTTTTCGGTTCTGTTTGGCTTGTGTAGGATTAATATCTGATCAGATAGTATTATATCAGAGGTGATTTGCAAGAAAATTTGTCGTACCGAAGCCACAGAAGGGATCTCGAAGAGTTACTTGAGAATTTTGAGTAGATGATGTAAGAGTTTCATACTGTCCTATTCCAATATTAATCAGGGTAAGAGCGAGTTTACTTGGCATCATACCGATACCCATTCCTCAGATAGGTTTATGAAAGTCGATGGTTTCATAGAGTGAGATATTTTGGTATCCATTCACGATTCCGTATGTATTTTTATCAATTTCTATCACTTCTGTTCCTGATTCTTTGATCTCTACGTCAGTATGGATAAGCTCGACGATTTTGAATCTTTTGATAGAATTATGATTCTTTTTGAGTTTTGCACCCAATGTTTTATCTGCAACTCCCAACGTGTCAGAAATTTCTTGTTCTCAAAAATCTGATTCTGATACTACTCTCCCTCGTTTGATAAGTGATGCACAGGTTTGTAATCTTTCTGGCAGTGTAGTATTGAAAGTGATAATATGTTTTTTAAGAAAGACTATATCCGTTGCATGAAGGTAAGATAATGCATACTGAACAAGTTCTTCATGTTCCCCGATAATTCAAAAATACATTGTTGTACGTGTGGTAAAGATTATTGTTATTTTACTGATTTTATACGATGAAAACAAGATAAAACAAAAAACAGTCATTTCTGACTGAATGTAGGAGTTTGGGGTTGAATTATTGTGATGTGTATATTTAGACAGAGATATCTGAAAGTGCGACAATAGATCTTTCACTATCGCTCCTGTCGTCTCCTCCAGTAAAAGGCAGGATTACAATGCTACTATGCAGACTCACGAATATCTGTAACAATATTGATGATTTTATTTTCTACATAGGCAACTCCATTGTTGACATATAATTCTACTGTTTCAAGTTTATCAGAACCTTCTCTTCTGAGGAGTAGTTGCACTTTCCCTCTCTTTACAAGATCGACATTTCCATTGGAATTTTTAATATGTTTTTGTCCTGTTGGAGTATTGATCACAGTATCAAGGGCGTTGGTATAAGTGATAGTTTCTTCTGGTGTAATAATTGATACTTGCATAAGAGGATCGAAACTCATGAGATATAAGTGGTAAGAAAGATAAATAAACAATAAAATTATAGTCAGAAAAATTATTTTGTCAAATTTTGGGGTAGTTTTATGTTGTATTTTCATCGCAAATAAACTATAGCTCTCCATTATTAAATGGATTGCTTCGTTCCTCGCAATGACAATTTAAGAAATTAGATTTTTTTTCTCATAAATGCTGGAGTTTCGTAATCCTCTTGTTCTTCTTCAGGTTCTTGTGGTGAAACTTCTTGATTTCTACCAGTAGATCCAAATGGATTATTGTTTCCAAGTGTTCTACTTACAAAATCTTGACTTCCACCTACCTTTCTACCGAGTTCATCTCTTTGTGGTTTTTTGAGAGAAGTATTTTCTTCATATGAATTAAATCCTGTAGCAATCACTGTGACTTTTACTTCATCGTCATATCATTCATCCAATGTCATTCCCCAAACAAGATTAACGTCAGGATCAGCAAGTTCTTCAACGATAGCTGCAGCTTCTTGTACTTCAATAGGTGTAAGATCAGGACCTCCAGTAACAGCGAAGATGATATTTTTTGCTCCATCAAGATTTGCTTCAAGAAGTGGATTTTCGATAGCTTTACGAGCTGCGTCTACTGCTCTCTTCTCACCAGCACCGTACCCTATACCAAGCAATGCGTTACCAGAATCTTTCATGATAGTTCTGATGTCGGCAAAGTCGATATTGATGTCTCCTGGTTTCATGATCAAGTCTGAGATACCTTGTACTCCTAAGAAAAGAATCTTATCGATCATAGTAAATGCTTGTTTGAAGGTGGTTTTTTTATCTACAAGAGAGAAGATCTTATCATTTGGAATGACAATAAGCGTATCTACTGCATCTTTGAATTTTTTAAGTCATTCTTCAGAGTTAGTAAATCTCTTTTTCCCCTCAAAACTAAATGGTTTAGTAACAACTCCAATAGTAAGGATACCCATTTCTTTAGCCATAGAGGCAACTACTGGAGCTCCACCTGTACCTGTACCTCCACCCATTCCACAGGTTACAAACACCATGTCAGAATCTTGGAGCATTTGTTTGAGAGCATCATTACTTTCTTCTGCTGCTTTACGACCAATTTCTGGATCAGTACCAGCTCACAGTCCTTTCGTAATATTCATACCAAGATTAATTTTTGTAGGAGCAAGTGATTTAGCAAGATCTTGAGCATCAGTATTGATGGCTACAAATTCTACTCCTGTCAGTCCTTCAGCGACCATTCTATTAACGGCATTGTTTCCAGCACCACCCACTCAAATTACTTTGATTTTAGCTCCTGAGATAAGGTCTGGATTGAATTCTGCGATTGTCATTCTAATATGGTTGATTATAGTGTAAAAGAATTTTTTAGTTATTAGTTATTATGAATATAATTTTCATTATTTATTATTCGTTTTTCATTATTTTAGAAGAGTTCTTTAAAGAAATTGATGATACTATCAAAGAGAGATTTTCCTCCAGATTGTAATCCTTGTAATCCACGAAATGAGAAAAGTCATTTATTTCTATTATGATATTTATTTGCCCATTCGTAAAGACTTAAGGTGTTTTGATATGCTGGATCATTGGATAAGTCGCGATACTTATCATTACTATGAGCTGGGAAAACAGCTAATTTAAAGATATCTCTTGCATAGATGATACTTTCTGACCAAAGACTTCCTTGTCCTGTTAAGTGTACTCCTCAGGCAAGCTTACCATCTTTCTTGATTTTTCTGAGTTTATCATTGATTTTTTCAAAGATTTGTTCATATCTTGCAGAAATAATTTCATGAAGAAATTTATGATCTAATCTTAATTCTTCATTATTCTCTCCTAATTTTTCGTATTGAATTTTAATATGTTCTGCTTGCTTAATATCGATTTGAAGTCAGATAGAAAGATCTTTTGTGATATCATCGCCTCATACTGGTAATGTTCCATAGAGAAGTGGATTACCTTCTTCAAAAACGGCATATGATGTTTGATTGGCTCCGATATCTACCAGTATAGAACCTAGATCCTTGTGATCAATATCCAAAAGATATTCGCTTCCTGACAAAATATTTGGTATGATGTCGATTACATTGAGATTGATAGAGTGAAAAATATCAAAGAGATGCTGATAGAATATCTTTGGTAGATAGAAGATATCTGCAACCATAGTGAGTTTTCTTGCTTCAGATCATTCAGGATTCTTTTCTATCTTTTCATCATCTAATATCCAATAGGCAGGGATTATTTTTATGATTTCATGATTATGCTTTTCACTAATATCTCCAATCAATTTAGAGAGATGATTGATGTCGGTAGATTGAATAGTGTTATTTCCTAATATCCTTTTGTGTTCACTAATTCTTTCGACAAGGAGCTCAGGATGTGAAATACCCACAATAACGTCATCAATATATTCTCCACCAATTTTTCTTTGAAATCATTCAATCATTTCATGGATAGTATTGGCAAGAAGATTACTATCAAGTATCTTTCCTTTACGATATCATTCAGTTTTTGTAATTTGTTTGGCAAGAATAATATCTCTTCCATCTTCATTACCAAATATAATTCATTTTATGTATCCATTTCCTATGTCTACACTTGCTCTAATATTATTCATTCCTTGCCTTATGATATAAAAAATGTATCAGATAGAATCTATACTACTGATACAAGATGTATATGCAAATGTTTCAATTATTTGTGTGCTATATTATGGTTATCATTCGTTTTGTTTACTCTAGAAGCCATCTTTCGCTTTTGCTGATAAAGAGTTCTCTTATCAGTATAAAATTTTAACATAGTAGGAGAAACGATAATATATTCTTTACTATGAGGGGAAAGTCTATTTGTCTTATAGGTATTGATAATATTTCATCGTATATATTTTATAAGAAATTGTAGTTGTTGTCCAAGTCGTGATGAAGAGATTATTTCAATAGTTTTTTTGAATAGTGTCTCTCTTCTCATAACAATAGTATCTAGAAAAATAGACTGAGTGAGTGGATGATAGGGAAGATAAGATAAAAGTTGTTGATTCTGGCTAAGAAGATAGTCATCATCATAATCGCTGTTGGTATAGAGTAATACAGTATGAGCTATCCAATATGATAGATAGATGTCACCATCTTCTTTGCGAAGAGAGATAAGATTAGTATTTTCTCCATCAATATAGAAACTAAGACAAAATTTATAACTATGATCACCGAATCAAGCTACTCTCTTCAGATTGAGAAAAGTAAAAAATCATCGTGACCAAAATCTTGCATACCACAGATATCAGGGTTTAGTGACGATACAGAGATCAATATCAGATCAAGGATGTAAAGCATTAAAGGTAATGCTATTACAGAGATATATTTGACTAATGAAAGGGATCGATTCTAAAAAATGAAGATGTGTATTGATAAATTCACTATATGATTTCATGAGATCTCATTTTTGTATCCAAGAAAATTTTCAAGAAATTTGGGGTTGGTTGTGAGATTTTTTGTCTTGTTCTGTGATATACCAATAAAAATCTTGTTTAATGGGGACAGGATATTTCATGACTTCATAAAATTGTGGTGAAGACATAGTGTAGAAAATGTTATACTAAAAATCATCTATTGATCGTTTATTGCACACATTATTATTTCTATCTATTCCTAAACATTTATTACTTTTTACTGATTGTGTTGCCAGATCAATACGATTTGAATAGGTGTGAATACAGTTATTATCTCCTATTTGTGTATTTTCATTGTAATTTGAACATACTCGATAGGTCAGAGTATAGGCTATTATTGGGTCATCTGTTCATGTACAAGGAAATTCTCAGTTACAAAGTGATATTCATCCAGGATTATCACTGCTTGATTCTAAATTCTTGTTGATCGTTATGATATCTATTGTGGGCAACTCATTGGTTGGAGGAAACCCTTTTGGAGGAAGCCCTTTTGGAGGAGGAGTTTTAATAGGACCTTCTTCTAATTCATGAGAATCTAAATCAGAAGAATAAGTTGGTATACTAGATAATAATATTACAAATTTTTTATTTTGACAATCATTCGCAATAATAGCTGAACGATCAGGACTCCAAAAATTCTCAAAGACATTATATGATCAAGTAGAAGGGAATACATCATCAAGTTCTCCATTTGTATCTGATGTACTATTTCCATCGGTATAAAGATTAATAGAGTTCCATCTTGTGGAATCTGTATGTAATACTTTTATAGTATATGTGGTAGGATTGACTATTCCGTTAAGATATCACTTTCCAGTAATAGCATTATTGAGAAATCACTCAATTTGAGTAGATATTTGATTGATACATACTTCGCTTTGCAACACATCATTGTTTGGGTTAGTAAACATAGATTTTGACATAACGATAAGTGTGCTCAGTACACCGAGTACTAATATCAATTCTAAGATAGTGAATCATTGTTTTCTGATCATAGTGATTATTTTACAGGTCTAATAACATATTTGTAGGCAGTATTGTCTGGCTCCATAAGAACAATAGGTGATGTATTGTCTACAAAATTCATATTGATACGATCAGAATTTGCAATTTTCATGAAGTCAGCAATATGTTTACCATTGAGACCAACATTAACATCACCTTTATCTATAATAGCTGGAAGTGATGTATTTGCTTGTCCAAGATCAGTAGTTCAAGATGATATATCAAGTACATTATCTTGGGATACGAGATGAATGAAATTATTATTATCTTTTGTTAGAATACCAATTTTCCTAATAGCTTTATCAGCAGCCAAACTATCAATAGTAATGGTAGTATTGAAATTTCTTGGAAGTATCTTTTCGTTGTCATAATCAGGAAAATTTCCTTGTATGAGAAGTGAATTTGTTTTAATAGACATATTTCCTACAGTAAATTCACAAAGGATCATGTTATGAGAAAAATGTATCATAACATTATTATTTTGTCCTTTGGTTATACAGTAATCTCCTACTTTCTTGATGTCATTGATGGAAGATTTTGGTATAATAATTTTCATCTCTTGTGCTTTTCCTTCATAGGAAGTCTTGTATTCAGCAAGTCTATAAGAATCAGTTCCCACAAAGATGATATTCTCTTTTCCTTCCTCATGTTTAGTTGTCATAAATACTCCAGTGAAGACAGGGCTGAAGTTTTTTTCTAATACAGCAAATTCTACTTTACTAACACCATTAGTAAAAGTTTCTACAGGAATTTCCAGATTTTTAGCATCTTTGAGATCAGGTAAGGCAACAAATTCTTGTAATGGAAGTCCTTTGATAGTAAAACTATCCTTTACAGAACTAATAGCAAGATTATCTCCACTGACACTCAATTCAACATAATCTTCTTCTATAGTTTTAATAATTTCAGAAAAAGTCTTTGCATCAATAGTAATACCACCATCATCAGCTTTATCTACTGGAAAATTAATAAGAATATATTTCTCCATATCAGTAGCTTTAAGAGTTACTTCATTATCTACTACTGAAATATAAATATTTTGTAAGATAGGAAGAGTAGAACTTTTTGCAATAAATTTTGTAGAAAGATCTAAAAGTTCTGATAAGAGTGATACTTCAAGTGACAGTTTCATAATTGGGAGTACAAAAGAATGTAAAGATTGCTTTATTTATAATGTTCAATAATGTAGTCTATAGATTTCTGTAGTTGAAACAATACTTTTTCATTGTCTACAAGTATCTGACGATCAAAATTTAATTTTATACTAAAGAATCATATATAGTTGTGCTGTTTTAACGTTTGAAGAATTTTAGAGAGATTATAACTTCCTTCTCCTGGGAGAAGATGAGTTTTTTCTTTGTTTCTATCAGAGAGATAAGATATAGATATGTTTTCTACAATATCTTTACCTTGAGATAATATCATACTATCAATAGTATCTTCATCCATATTTGCTATATCAAATCATAACTTACAATGGAATTTTTTGATAACTTCTCCTATGGTATTAAAACGATATTTAGGTAGAGGTAAGAAAGCCATAGAAGCAGTATCTGGATTAATAATACTGAAATCAATATGAGGATATTGTTTTTGGTAAGTACTTAAGTTGTTAGTTAGAAAGCTATATGATTTTACATCAAAATATTTGGGAGCATTGATAAGAATGTTTTTTGCACCTGTTTTTTCACAAATTTTGAGAGCTTGATTCAACTCTTTTGCATTAACTTTTGCAGAAGTTTGGATGGTATAGACTGGAAGATTATAATTTTTTGAGAGTTTACTTACATATCCTTCATGCCAAGCATCAAAATTTTTCCATAATGCTAGATCAATACCATCACACCCAACTTCTTTTGCAGTAGAAAAAATGAGATCAAGTCAAAAACCTGGCAAAGTATCAGTACTGAGTAAAATAGGATTAGAAATTTTTTTGTCTGACATGGAGGTAGTAGGATAGTGAGATAGATAAATAGTAGGATAGTGAGAGTTGATATGAGTATAGTAATTTTTTCGTTTTGTGCAAGAGAATTTAGTTGCTAGTTGTTAAGTATTAGTTGTGAGAAGGGTCGTTGCTTTTTGCTTTCTTAAAGAAATGCTGATTGAGTTTATCTAAGACTTCATTGGAGAGTGCTCAGAGATGTTCTATGGTTTCATGAGGCAGTTTACTAAGAACATAATCAGCAATATCTGCTCATGTGTGAGTTGGTCTTCCAATTCCTATCTTGATTCTTGCAAACTGGTCAGTATTTATTTTTTGTATAATATTTTTGATACCATTTTGTCCTCCTGAACTTCATCAGAATTTCCATCTCGTTATCTCTAAGGGAAGATCAATATCATCATGGATGACGACCATGTCAGAAGATGTGAGCTTGTAATACCCTAGAACTGAGGCAACCGATTGTCCTGAAAGATTCATAAAAGTTTGGGGTTTGATAAGAATTATTTTTTCTCTTTCATATTTTCCTATTGTAATAAGTGCTCTACTCTGTTTATCTAAAGATCGATCAGGGCAGTTTCGAGTTTTTGCTAATTCATCTCCGATAAGAAATCAGATATTATGTTTCGTAAAATGATACTGTGGTCAGGGATTTCCGAGAAAGACGAGAAGCTTCATAGAAGTTATAAAGTTTGTAAGGTTATAAAGTTCATAGGTAAATGTAGTGAAAGTAACATACTTATACAAGTATAAGTTATAGTATTGTTTTGTATTTATGATGTAATATAATAAAAAATCGGTAGTAATTACCGATTTCTTTATGATATTGAAGATGATTATTAAGTTTAATCATTAGAGATACTTTTTGCAATTCTTTGAAGCATAATAAATACATAATCCCTAATTTCAATCATATCTGGATCATCAATGGTGATAAATCCTTTTTCTTTCATAGCTGCCATATGATCACTATAATAAGATCCTTCTGAATCAGAAGCAAAATGATGTAATCTAGAAATAATAGTCACAATATCAGCCCTTAAAAGAGCCTCATTTGGTCTAAAACTATCCCCCATATTTTGTCCCATAATACCTAACTGACATGCAGTGATAACATATTCAGCTAATTCTCCATTTACTTCGTCGAGATCTTTAAATTCACAAAGCTTTGATTTATCGGGTGTATGATCTAATATATTGATTGCATAATTTGAAATCATTTTAGCAAATTCTGCTCTAGTCAGCGTATCTTCTATTCTTGCTTCTTCAATGTTAGGCATAGTTGTAATATTGAGTTCTTTTGCAAAAAGATATGCTTCTATAGATTCATCATTATATTTTTCATTAGTATGTTCAATAGTTTCAATCTTTTCTAATATTTGAGTGATTCTGTCTTTTATCATATCATCATGAGAAGTATCTGTTATATCATGAGAGACATCCGTATCTATAGTGGATATATCTGTATTATCATGAGATGTATTTGATGTTGTAGTATAACTTCCACCACCACCAGATGATGGTCTTTTATCAATAGTGATGGTAAAGTTTTGGTTAATTACCTCGTCTTCACCAACAAAAGCTTTATAATTAAAAGTATAAGATCCTTCTTTAAGGGCTTTTATTGTTATATTAAGAGGAATATCTGCACCTGCACCAGTTGTAATATCGGTATCAAAATCAAAAGGAATCTCTGTTCCAAGGAATGTTGGTATACCAACTGAAGTTACCTCAATCCCTGATTCATCACCAGAGGTTAAAACAAATAAATGATGTCCTTCTATTTTTGTTCCACCAAAACTAGCTAGATTCAGTACACCATTTAGAGTTTTTGAATCTCCAACTCTCATTGTCTGATTAGAAAACCCTGAAAGAGAAAGAATATTGTTTTTTGCAAAAATATACGTCGTTCCATCCCAAATTATTTGAGAGACAATTGATTGTATTTTATTTTCTCCATCTTTCCCTGAGGATACTCCGAAACCAAGAACTTGATAACTATCTCCAAGAGCAGTAATGATTTCAGAAAGTGCGTATGGTGTATCCTTTGTAAGATCAGCTACATTACTACTTATTGTCCATATACTCTCTTCAGTAATGGTATTTTCTCCTTCATTATGACTATACGATCTGAGAGTTGTGAATTTTTTAGTCTCACCATCAATATCATAAAAAACTGGAATTTGGAAGGTACCAACAGTACCACCTTCTGGGGTAATCGTAGTCCATGATGATCCTTCTATGATTTCACTTAGATCAGTTGGACGAGTATCAGGACTATACCCTTTTAATATTTGAGCAACTTTAGTAACATCGGAAGAATTATCGAGGATAAGATTTCCTTCTTCATCAATAGAAAAGAAACTTGAACCATCTGTTGGACAGCTAACACTCCCTACGTGCCACGCATCATAATTATAATCATCTGATTCTTCATTACCATTTTCACATGTAGCAATATCGGTTGGTGTGATGATAGTAGTGGTTTCAACATGTGTAGCTTTAACAGACATCCAACCTATGAAGGTAAGAGTTGCAATTGCAAAAAATGTTGTAAATGTTCTTTTAAACATGTGTATGAGATATATAATAAATAAAATATCACTATAGCTCTTCCGAAATTATATCTCTTGTTAAGTTATAATGCAAGGGTAATGTTTTAAAAGTCTCTTTCCATTTTCAAAAAAATCTATCTCAATCACTAAAATAGATTTTTATGATTTTAAACTATCTTATTCTATAGTAATATCAGTTATGATACCTTTATTGATCATTGCATTGAGACGACCTGGAAGATAGTCTTCTGTTCTAGGGAGTTCTCTTCCATCTTCTTCTACCACACGGAATGGTCGTCCTTTTGTATCAGCAAGATCTTGTCCTTGTGATAGACTAAGTCACTGAAACATACGCTCAATAATATCTTCTTCACTATGTGGGATCTCATTGTTATACTGATCAGAAACATCATTTCAATTTTTATTTACCTCACTGAAAGTTGTATCTGTACATCTCCAATCATTGAATTTTGAATAGAATGAGAATGATACTTTATCTGTACAGTAGATAGCTTTTGTAGGATAATTTTTCTCGTCTTCATATTCATACCATGTGCTTGGTGTCCTATATTTGATATTTGAGTTATTATTATAGATTATTTTTTTGTCCGTTGGAATAGAAATATTTATTGTCCTTTCAGCGAATGAAAAGGGAACTCTCTGACTGAAGATATTATTTGGAATAGTAATGTCGATAGTATTACCACTGATTATAGCTACTACTTGACTACGTTTGTTCATTCTATTTTCTAGATTGTTTGTAGGAAGTATATTGAACTCATCAGCAACTTCTATACGAATTTCGTTGTTTTCACTTGGAAGAAGTTCGATGCTCTGAAATGCGCCAGGATTGCTAAACTTATCTCCAAACCAGTAACCAAAATAGTTTCCTTTTGTGAGTTTTTGGTCACTATTGAGGTTTATGATAATGGTATTTTCATCTGTTGTGAGAGTACCTATAGTTTGTGTATCAACAGTTTTGGGATTGTAGTTATAGGTACTTACTGTTGCAAATCATGTAATACCAGCAGTAATACTACTACCAATAATGATAATTATAGCAATCATTGCAATACTTTTTGATATCCAAGTTTTTTTGATCAACGCTCCAAGTGATCCTATGACTAATATAATCAATGAAATTAGTGCAAGCACAGCTAGTGGATAGAGATAGGTAGGTATAATAGCTTGTAATGATTGATTACTAAGGGTTGGTAAAACGGATAATACAGTAAATCCAACTAATGAACCAAAGAGAATACTTGCCAAGAAAAATGTGACACCTAACCAAATGATGACACGAATGATCTCAAAAAAGAGATTTCCTGTTATTCCTGTTGTTATTTTTTTATCTTTAAAGGGTACGAAAAGTGCTAAGAGTGGATATAACCATAGACCTGTTCCATACATAAATGCTGCTATCAAAAATATCAAACGAACAATACTAACAGGAATATTGAGCGATTTTGCAATCCGATAACATACTCCCCAAATCATTGGTTTTTCTTTTCCAAGCCATCTATTGAGAAGAGTAGACTTTTCAGATCAGCTTGTTTCTTCAGTATCATCTTTGTTTTCAAAGATTTGTTCTGGTTCTCCAATAGTTTTTGCCAGATTCATTACAAAAGTTTCATTGATTGGAGATGTTGTAGTATATAATTTTTCTATAATATTATATTTGATATCTTCAAGAATATCTTTGTTGATGGTATTATTGTTTGCATAGGTTTCGATACGTTGTACGTAGCTATCTAGGAAATCATATGCACGTGATTCTAACTCGAATATGTGTCAGAGAAGAGTATATTTTTTCATACTAATAAGAAGTAATAATGTAAAAGATATTATATTTTTGTCATTCTGACTTTGTGGAGGAATCTTTTATTGGCTATTATAAAGAATTTCTCTGCTCATACTTCGCATTAAGGAAACTTTATTACATTACGCTACTGTCATTTTTCCAGATATATCCTGTCGTACCTCCAGTAAGAGACGAAATGATAAAGCGTGAAATAATTTTTTGAAAGAGAATTATCTGACTTTATCAATAGTTGTAATAGTTTTTGTAAGTCAGGATCGAGTTTTACGCATAAGTTGTAATGATTCTTCTCCTTTTGTGGTCAGACGATAATATTTTCTAGGAGGTCATTGGACAGATTCTATTCGAGAATAGTTTAGTAATTCTTCTGTCTTTAGACGAGATAAGAGTGGATAGAGTGTTCCTTCCACAAGGATAAGATCTGCCTTCTTGAGAGTATCAATAATATCTGAAGCATAGACCTCCCCTTTTGCAATGACTGCTAATACGATATACTCTATCACTCATTTTTTCATCTGTGTGGTAATCTTAGATTCCATAAGTGATTGTATTACAATATAAAATCATATGTCTATATTTGTATAGTACTATGTTATACAAGGTAGTATATGGAATGAAATATCAATTGCAAGAGAAAATTATTATAAGAAAAAACCTTCTTTAAAAAGAAAGTTTAATGTCCAAATCTCTATTAGGAGATAAGGTATATAATAGAATCTGTGTTTGTGGGCACTATCAGACGATGATCTTTTGATAATAAAGAATCCAACAGTCCTTTAGAATCAAATGCTCTACCAACTGAGCTAAGAAGCTTTTTGTTTTTGTCTTTTATTTTTGATAAGTGATTACTTTATACGAAAGTGTGATATAAAAATCAAGACATTTTTAATATTTGTTTTATAGAAAAAACTCTCAATGATGTGAGAGAGTTTATTGCTTTGAATTTGAAATATTATTGTATTTCAACTCCTCCTTCGATAGAAAGGTCAGTAACAAATCCAGAAGTAATGATGGCATTGAGACGACCTGGACGAAGATCCATAGTAACCGCTTGAGGTTGTCCATCGATCTCTATGATACGGAATGGTACTCCTCTCTTTGCTGCTTCAGTAGTGGCTTCATCGATAGAAAGACCAATATAGATACTTTTTGTAGTCTCTTCATCAAGATTTTGATTTGTTTCGTCAGATTGTGGAGTATCAGTACATACTGGCTCTGCATAGACCTCACAAAACATCTTTGTACAAGTAGCTTCATCACCTGAACCTATTCTATTACATTGGTTACATCCGTCATTAAAACTTTGACAACTGTAAGGAATAATGTCTTTTCGACTATTTGCATCATAGATAATGATACCATCAGTAGAAACTTTTTCAGTAGGTTGAGTAGTACATCCAGTGAGAGCAAATGTGATGAGAGCAAATGTAGATATGATAAGTAATTTTTTCATATGATAATAAGATGAAATAAAATATTGTTATTAGTTGTGAGATATTAGTTATTAGCCTGTAAATAATAAATAATTTGCTTCTTTTCGTTCGAATTTAAGTTAATTTTAAATTTTTCCTATGGAAGACTAGTGAAGAACTTCCATATCTCGCTACCAGCAAAATCAGGTCGGGTATGTGGATAATATTTCCCATTTTCAATACTATCAGTATAGGGACATCGTACTACATTTGATCAGTTCATACAAGCAGTATATTCGATACAGTGTCCTTCTTCTGGATCATTTGGCAGTGGTCTGAATTGAGTTACATCACATTGATTTTGTTTTAATAAGGTATCACGAGCAGCTTCACCACCGGCAAAGGATGCAAGATTATCTTCTGGATTGTGCATGATTAGGGCATTCACGGGACCAGAACAGTTTGCTGATCCTATGGTCATACTTCACCCCACTGATCCTATTCCACGGATAACGTTACCACGAGCACAAGCGAGATTGTTCGTAAATCGACCTCCGAGTGAGTGTCAGATAACATAGATTTCATCTTTATCAATACAATAGGATTCACTAAACTCTTCCACTATCTTGTCAAAGAGTGCATAATCTCTAAGTGCTGTGGTTTTGTCTCCTGGATTCATCCAGTTACGGGTTGGTCCTTCTTCTGGAAGTCCCGATGGATAGACGAATATGGTATTCCCATCAGAAGCTCTATCAACTTTATAATAGGTACGGACCATCGTATTCGGATTGGTACGGCCATGGAAGGCTACGATCAGTTTCGTTGGTTTGGATTGGTTATAATTGCTCCCAATATCAGTTAAGAAATTACGTTGTACACCATTGAGCATTATTGAAGTTGGTGCTGTAGATGGTTGTCTTACAGTACATCATAAAGAACGATTATCACGAATATTGCTTCGCTGTGCTGTTCAGTGATTGAGGATGCTAGCAGCTAAGTGAGTCATCATTGCACGAGTCATCCCTTTTTCTGGATAGATATTATATCTGGAGAAGATGGTATTATCATGGACGAAATCCATATATCTCTCGTATCGTAATTCCCCTTTCTCCTCTTCTCTCACAGAGATCCCAAATCCTTCTAATCCTATTTTAATCCCTTCAGAAAATAGAACTGGAGCATTAGGTCTAAATGTACCGTCATCATATCATTTGATGATACCCATGGATTTTGCAGTACAGACATAATCCACAAACCAGTCCTTCGATTTCACGTCAGGAAAACAACTTTGTGAACCAGTATTGATAGAAATATCAGCTGCAAGCATAATAATCTTGAGCATTTCAGCACGAGTGACTGCTCGATCAGGATTGAAAACATTGCCTGGATATCACTGGATGACACCAAGGTCAACGAGTTGATCAATATCATTCCTATATTCGTGATCACTTGTATCACTAAAGGTAGCAAAAGAAGTTGGAATACTGACTGCTATGACCATGAGAAGAATAAGAAGATGTTTCATACTAGTGAGATAATTAAATGGTGTTTTAATGCGAGATACGAGCAGAAATAGAAATATAGTAGAATAGTATACTGAGAGTAGAGGTATGTTTCAAATGATAATGTCTTTACTTTTGTCTTATAATATGTATATTTAAATTAAATATATTTATATCATTATATATAATATCTCTATGGATAATAATAAGATGAGATCAGTATTTTATAAATCTATTATACCAGCGATCTTAACTGGCGCTGTAGCATCATGAGGTATACGATATGTTAAAGATAAGCAACAACAGAAATTATTGTCAGTTTTAGAGAAAGAAAAAAATGATCATAAAAAAATAAAAGAAGACAATAATATTCTTCAAAAAGAAAACAATACTCTTTATACTGAGAATATGAAATTTCATAGATTATGATTTAATAAAAGATTAATGGAAAAATGACTTACCTTATATTCTCCATTATGAGAAATAGAACCTTACACCTATAAACAATTGAATGATAATATCATGAAATGATTTATTTCTAATATGAATAGTGAACATGAATTATTACTATGGATGTATAGTGCTGAATATGAATATTATAAGACTAGGCAATGAATAGAATGACAAAGTATGGTATATTATGAAAACCAGAAGAATGATTTTTATACTTTACAGGTGTCATATGATGGAGAACAGAGAGATATTCGTAAAGATATTCTCGCATTGATTGCTGATATAAATTTTAAAGTCGCTATTAAAGAATATTATCATGATAGTATTTCTTTTCTTGAATTATTTGCAGTAGCAAGAACTATCTTAGCTAATCTCAAGGAACCTTTTTATAGGTATGATGCTGCTCAGAAGACAGAGATTATGAATACTATTATCCAGCATAGAATTCAAAGTTGAAAAAATATAGTTGTCTGACCTGATCATGTACTTATTACTATGATTGGTAAGTCTAATCAGTTTGCTTCAACTCAAAAGATAATAGATTACTATAATACTATTACTCCTAGGGATCATCGTTCTACCCTTTTATTTCGTGATAGTGATTTTGCAGATTATCGAAGTGATAGATTGACGATTTATGATAATATTCAAAATACTGTAGTGACTGCCAAGAAAGATAAAAGACCGTATAGTCTTATTTTTGCTAATCATGGTGGTATTAGTATAGATAAAAATACGGGATTTACGGTATTAATAGATAGCAAAGGCATTCTCAATATTACTCCGAATGAAATTATATCGCTTCTTAAAAATTCTTATAATACAGATAAGTGAATAAGTAATATACAACTTCTCCATTGTTATGCGAATAATAGTTGATTACCTCTTATAGAATTGTTGAATACATCATGAATATATGATAACAATCTACCTATTATTATCATGAAATCGGATTCTTATGAAACAAGTTTTGGTACACCTAATGATACTACTCCTTATAGCGGAAATTTGAAATTCCCAAATAATATACAATGATTGTCTTTGCAAGCATACTATCAAGCACAGATAAAAACATTAGGATATAATGCTTCTTCTTATGTTCCCTATACTCAAGGACTTTCTCAACAAGAACGAAAAAAACTACAACCAATCCTTAAATATAAAAAATATATTCAACAGTACTAACAGAATCTATCTTTTGTGGGCTATATAAAGAGCATACATTTTTTAATGTCATCATAACTCACAGTACCGTTTAGAAGTTCAAACACAGATTTGGACGAGATTTGTCTAGAAAGATTGATTTTATGTTGTGATTGAAGTTTGGTGATGGCACTTCTGACGAGATTGAGGAGAGAGTCTTCAGGTTTGAGATATGTGATATTGAGATTTGGATCTTCTTCGTGAAGTTTGATGATATGGGATCGGATCGTGCTAGGAGTCAATTCACGGATCTTTGCAATATCTGCTACAGGCATTTGTTTGCGAATATAGGAGAGCGTTGTGGCATAGGTATCAATTTTTGGTGTTTTAGTGCTTTGGCGAGTTAGTGATTTATTTTTCTTTGTTGTGTAATTTGAGAGCATAACTTTGGATTTTTCAGTAACGTCTTTCGTATATTTCCCACCGACGAGTTCTACAAAACGTCTCTGTAACTTTTCCCAGATATCATCAGCTCGAGAACTATATTCCTTAACCAGGAGTTCAGACTGATTCCAAAAATAGTCGTCTCCTCTGGCGACCAGGGGATGTGCGTTGAGTCACGATTCATTCAGCCCCAGAAGTTTCAGACTGTCTAATGATTTCACTCTCGAGAGTGCGACATAGCCTTGTCCTGGTTCGAAGACTTTGCTGAGATCCATCTCGGCTGCATCCAACGTCATCCCTTGTGATTTGTGGACCGTGATGGCTCGGGCAAGCTTCAGAGGAATTTGCGTGACACTCACGATGATCTCGTTGGCATTCTCTACAGATCGTTTCTCTGGTTCTGCCGTGATGACGTTACCATTCGCTATCTTGACGAGCGGATATCCTGACCCTGCGACAAAACCAACGACTTCACCTGTTGTACCATTATAATATCATTTGTTTGGATTGTTTTTTACAAAGAGAACCTGAGCACCTATCTTGAGATAGAGAAACTCGGGTGCGAGCATGGATTTTTTGATGGTGTCGATGAGTTTCTTGTCTCACGCTCACTGAGCTCTATAGAACTGTTCATCTCCCGTCAGTTCCTCGAGTTTTTCATCATTGATCCTATCGACATCGATATTGTGGGTATAGAGTTTGACGGGATTCGTATGAGTGATCTCAGAATCCATCCTCGTCCTGAGCAGAGCAATACTCGCTTCGCTGGCTTGTCCTTTTCTGAGTTCGTTCAGCACGATACTAAAGTCTCCTTCATCTTGTCTATGCTGGGTATGGAGATAGCAGATCGCGAGATTGAGTTCTTTCCAGGCTTTCGCTGCGAAGGCAAATCTCTTCGTATTATTCGCATCTTGTGATGACATCACGGGAGGAAGTTGAAAAAAATCTCCAACCAGGATCACTTGTAGTCCACCAAACGGGCGACCATCTCTTCTGATCATCTGCACTACTCTATCGATCATATCCAGGGTTGTGGCACTGATCATCGAGATTTCATCCAGGATGAGGACTTTCGCTTTGGTAATATTCTTGTGCAGGTGTTCTTTCTGTTGGATCAGTTCCATATCGTGGTCGGTCAGTCTATCTTTGATCCCTATTCCTGATCGAGAATGGATGGTCACTCCTCCGATATGAGTCGCTGCTATACCCGTCGAAGCGGTAATTGCTACAGGGACATCACAGGATCGCAACCACTGGATATACTGATTGATGACATAGGTTTTCCCTGCTCCCGCTTGTCCCGTGAGGAAGACGTTACGACCAGATTTGAGGATATTGAGAGCAAGAGATTGGTTCACAACAGTGGAGAGTTATCAGTTAAAAATTATCAATATAATACAGTTTATGGTGATTTTTACAAGCAAAAAAATCCCTTCTGACAGGGATGGGAGTGAGGAGAGAGAGGAGCGTTGTTAATTACAAATCATTAATAAATATCTCTATAAATTTCATGAGTTTGTCTGTGACTCTGGTTATGATAGGAGTACGTTGTAGAATAGTAGGTTTTGCCTCTAATGCTCCTACAATATCATCACGAAGAGGTTTCTTTTCTCTAAAAATATATTGATCTATAATCTTATGTACTTCACTTGGAATGAGTTTTTCTTCTTGAATAAGTTCGTCCAGAGCAAGTTTTTTCTTTTCGTCTAGGAAGGTATAGAATGAATCTTCAATCTGTTCAGTTTCTGTGATCGTAGCAAGATAGGTATTGATAAACTCCTCTATTAATTCTCTTTTTGAACGTAATGAAGTATTTCATCCGATGATTTGCATAATTTGTTGTTGAAGAGCTTCTTTTTTGTTGATATCCTTCGTGCCTTTGAGTTTGGCAAGGAGTGAAAGAATATAGGTCACGGTGACCTCATCACGCTGGATCAGCTCCAATTCAAAATCTACATCTTCAAGGATAGATACTTTCTCTTTGCCTCATGATTTGGTACTATCATAGATATCGAGATATTTACTCTTGAAGTCTTCGTATTCTTGTGATGAGATAGCAAATCCTTCAAAACGATAATCTGCAAATCATTCCAAAATATTATGTAAACGTATAATTTCACGGAAGGATTGTACAAATGCAAGTTTCTCTTCTTCTCCATATAAATCATCTACACTATCAATGGTTGGTGTGATCTCCAGAAGTGATTGGATAGCTTTGTTAAACCTCTCATGATAGACTTCGTAGGATTCCATGATTACTTTCTCTATCGCTTCTTTGTTTGAAAAAAGAGTAATTGCTTCGTCAGTTGCTTGTTTGAGATTACGGAAACAGACAATATTCCCTTGTGATTTCTTTTCATTGAGAAGACGATTGGTACGAGAAAATGCTTGGATTAGTCCATGATATTTGAGATTTTTATCAACATAGAGAGTATTTAATGATGGACTATCAAATCCTGTCAAAAACATATTTACTACCAAAAGGAGATCAACTTCTCTCGCTTTTACTCTCTTGGCGATATCATTGTAGTAGTTATAAAATGATATACTATCTTTGGTCGTATAATTCGTACCATACATCTGATTATAATCAGCGATATAACTTTCTAACATATCTCTACTATGCTGATTGACTGGTCATGCGACTTCGAGAACATCTTCAGCGATGAGTCCATTCGCTCCTTTATCATCTTCATTCGTCCCATACGAAAAGATCGTCGCAATACGAAGATTATGCTCTCCAGCGTTCTTTTTGGTCTGAAAGATATCATAATACTTCGTCAAGACGTCCACGCTACTCACACACATCATGGCAGTAAATTCTTTGTGATGCGTCTTGCGACTATGATTAGCGATGACATAATCAGCGATCTTAGTGAGACGTTCAGGAGATTCCATGAGCTCTTTGGTATCAATATCTTCTACTGAAATATCGACATCATTGCGAGATCATGATTTCTCTGTATATTTACCTACATATTCTATCGAAAATCTGAGTACATTTTCATCATTGATAGCGTCAGTAATGACATATTTATGTAAACATTCGACAAAAAGATCTGCTGTGGTCTGTCCCTTGTTGTGATTGTCGGCAAAGATCGGTGTACCAGTAAATCCAAACATCTGTGCATTCGTGAAAAATGATCTCACACGTTTGTGTACATCTCCAAATTGGCTACGATGACATTCGTCAAAGATAAATACAATCCTCTCATGCTGTATCTTCTCTACCTTATCTAAGTAGTGTTGTTTGGTGATCGCTGTATTGAGTTTTTGTATCGTCGTGACGATGAGTTTGGTATCATCAGAGAGTTGTTTAACCAGTTGTTTGGTATCTTCTGTACCATCGATACTTCCTTTAGAGAAACTATTAAATTCTTTGGTCGTCTGATAATCCAAATCTTTTCTATCTACGACAAATACTACTTTGTAGACTTCTGGAAGATCTACCAAAATCTGAGCCGTCTTGAATGACGTCAATGTCTTACCTGACCCCGTCGTATGTCGGATATATCCGTTTTTATCACTATGTTTGACTCTCTCGACGATAGCTTCGGTGGCATAGTACTGATACGGACGCAATACCATGAGTATCTTATAGGTCTCATTGAGGACGATGTATTTGGTGATCATCTTGGACAGATGGCATGGTTCGAGAAACTCTTTGGTAAAAGCATCGAGTTGGGTAATCTTCTTGTTTTCTCTATCTGCTCGGTAGAACGTTTGTTTAAATGATTGGTTACGATTGTTGGCATAGTATTTGGTATTCACACCATTGGAGATGACGAAGAGTTGGATGTATTGAAACAATCCTGCACTACTCTCATAACTATGGCGTTGATAACGATTAGTCTGATTAAATGCTTCTTTGAGTTCCAATCCTCTCCTCTTGAGTTCTATCTGTACGAGTGGTAGTCCATTGATGAGGATAGTCACATCATAACGATTTTTATAACTTCATTCCATAGAGATCTGACGAGTGACTTGATACTCGTTTTGGCATCGGTGGACTTGATTGATAAACTGGATATACTTTACTGATCCGTCATCTCTGCTGAGAGCGTATTTATCTCTGAGGATTTTAGATTTATCAAAAACATTTCATTTACTCAAATGATTTAGGATGAGAGAAAATTCCTTGTCTGACAAGGTGATATTATTATGGATCTCAAGTTGAGTCTTGAGGTTGGCGATGAGATCAGATTCATCTGCGATCTTCACGAGATCATACTCCAGAGATTGGAGTTGAGTCATGAGATTATCTTCAAGCGTGAGTTCGGATTGGTGAGGCATTGTTATTTATATCATAGATAAATTTTTTATATTTTTCATTTCAATCATTCAATAAGTTTAATTTGATTTAAGTATAGTATAAATATGAAATCATAAAATATATTTTGATTATACTCTTGTTTCTGTTTTGAATTTGAATGTCTAATAGCATAATTATTAGCTATATTAAATAGATCTTTTTCATCATCAGATAAATTTAGTTGTTTAAATTCTCATCTTAGTGATTCCAATATATCTGCTAGTTCTTTTATAGCTGATTTTTTCTCATGTTCACTACTTCCATGATTTCGAAATAAATTTTTAGCATAAGTTATTTTATCAAAATAATTTGTTCCTTTATCAAATTCAAAAGAGTTTTCAGGAATATGTAATGGGTTATCAGATATTTTAGAGATTTTATATATGTTATGTCAGCTTGTTTGATTATCTATTTTTAACATATATCAATCTGGATTTATTATTTCATTTATTGTTTCTTTATATGTTTGTATTTCAACTAAATCCAATCTGCATTCTGGACTTACTAAAGTTTCTAATAATAGTACTAATGTTTCAGGTTGAATATGTAATATTCAAGTTCTGTCATCAGTAAGTCGTCGATCATCTTCTCGATCATAATTACTAACTCTATGTTGATGATAGTCACGATTAAAAGATTTATATCTAGAGTCATATGATGGAATTTTATCCACGTCATAAATCATACTAATAAATTCTCGTTCTGATAAATCTCAAAAAACTGAACTTCATTGTTCTTTTAGAAATTTTAATATTTTTCTTTTAGTTATATTTGTAAACATTATATTTAATTCGTTATTAAAATTCTATTCTTTTATTTCTTCTCTATATAAGTTAATAATCATAGGTAAGTTTGATTTTATTGCTTTTCATGTTACAACTGCATGAAATGGCTTTAAATTTGGTAAAATTTGTACTAAATCCTTACCCACATAATTCCCCAAAAATCACATACTTGTGTCATCAAACGCTTGAAAACATATTACAGTATTACATTGAGTTAAAACAGTCTTTGATACATTAGCTGTTCTTTGCGCTATAATGATAAGTCAAACTCAATATTTTCTACCCTGCAATGCTATTTGACTCATTTTGCTTACTAATGCTTTAGTATTCCCATAATCACCTAAATCTCATAAGAAATTTGTTTCAGGTATGATAGTATGTGCTTCTTCTAAGACTAAACAAATTTTTTGTCATTTATTTTGTTTGGCATAATTAAATATCGCTTCGAAAAATATTTGTGTAAAATCTATTATAAATGAAGTATTTGATAATTCTGGAAGCTCAAATAGAGAAAGACTATTATCTGAAATTATAAATTCTTTAATTAAGTCGGTCAACTTACTTTGAATTTGTTGTTTGTATTCTAATATTTTAGTTTTGTCTGAAGATTTTGTTTTTTCTGCTATTATCTTTTCTAATTCTAACATTTTATCTTGTGGTATTATTGGTATAGGATTTAGTGCTTTTAAATCTTCTATATATTCTCCTGTAAAATCAATACAAAAAATTTTTGTGTCATTACTTATTTCTTTGATTATTTCTCTAGCAAGAACAGATTTTCATGATCCTGTAACTCATAATAGAGCCATATGATGACTCACAGCAGTATCTAAATTTATAACCGATGGAAGTGTTGTTCATGGGATAACTCATAGTGTATATTCTGGATACTCAATATCAGGCACTTCAATATCTGTTGTGCTTGCTCTGAATAATGGAGTATTTATTGTCGGTACTCGTCAAAATTTTTCAAAACAATATTTTTCTTGTTTCCATTCTCATAATTGTATAGCTTCTCATTCTATAAATCATGTTTCATTTTTTGCTTCTAAAATTTCTTTTTTTGTTCTTCAGTTAATGACTTGATAAAATAATCTTTTTTCTCATACTGTTAATTCTAATAAATCTCACTCCTGTAAATCATCTTTTTTCTTAGAATATTCAAATCTTATTACTCCTACCGTAGATCATTCCGATACTATACCAACAAATCAATCTATATTTAAATCTTCGCTTAACGTCACTTCTTCTGTTTTTTCTATTTTATAAACAATATTCTTTTCTAGAATTTTACTAGTATTATTACTCTCTCTTCATAGCTGTAAAACTTTTGCTCGTCTTTCTTGATTTAAAAAATATGTATCAAAAACTATTCCTGTAAATATAAAACCATCAGTATCTTTCATAGAATAATTCAGTTTTACAATATCAAAGTTTTTAATACTTTTTCTATCTTTAAATAATTTTACTAAGAAAATTTTCTTTGATTGCACTCCAAAAACTTCTCATATTGCATCATTATTGATATTTTTATACTTTTGCCATATTTGATTGTGTAAATTTAATTTTGAATAATCTATAGTCATTAATAATGCCCATAATACAAATAATATTAATGTATAAGTATTACTTATATCATTCTTTCAATAATAATTAATTAAAATAAAAATAAACATTGATGAATATAAAACTCTTCATGTTCAAAAAAAGTTTACTATATTTTTTATAATATTTGAGATTTTGTTTTGTGTATTATTTGGGCTTTGCTCTTCATCATATAAAGACATTCAAATAGTTGCTCATATAGTTAGCATTCAAAGAAAGATAACAGCTATCCACCATACATATTCATCAACAATATCTGACTTAATTGATATCCACAGTAGTATTAATGGTATTGTATTGGTAATTACATTTTTAGGAGATGAGTAATATTGTTCTATAAAAAGAATAGAAAACAATACCATAACAATTCAAGAATAGAATCGTAGATCTTTGGTCTCAGTTGATGGTCGCCAGGTGTTATTGCTACTTAAAAAATAATTTATTAGTGAAAGTAAGAAAATAGATATTACAAAAATAATATATGTGTTTCTTGAATAAAAGTTTATATAGTATGCTAATTTTTTAATCATTACTAGTATAAAAATCTAAATAAACAACCCTTGCAACAACCCTGTCTTCCACTGCTTCGCTGTCTGTATCTGTGACTCAAGTTCAGCGATCTTATCATCTATGCTTGAGAGAAAGTTAGCAATTTTTTCTTGTTCTTGGAGTGATGGAAGTTTTATTTCAATATTAGCAAAGTTTTTGACCGACAATGTAAATCTTGTACTTCCAGTTGCTAACTGAGACATTTGTTTTAATACTTCTGGTATATTACAAAAGTAGTGAGAATATAATATGTTAATTTGCGACTTTGGTCTGAATCTCATTAAATGGTAACTAAATACAGCATTACTTAAATCTTCAAATATTACTACAGAATGTCATATATCATCAGGAGTCTCAGAACTTGGTGTAAATAATATATCTCATTTTTTTAGATTACAACTTTCTATTTGAGAGTCTTTTGCTGTAACTTTTTGATATTCTTTTATACTATTATTATCAATACTTTCGTGTCTATATACATTCATATAATTTACTAAAAATACTTCTTTTTCATCTTCTCTTGATAGTTTATCTATACTACTTGTTTGAAAGTCTCCTATCTCTCCCAACTTCTTCTCCTCCCACTCATCCGTAAACCCAGGAAAACGAATCTCCTGACTAAATATCTGTTGCATCAGTCCAGTCTTATACTCTGCCCATGCGGTACGCAGATCAGTGAGTGACTGTATCTTGTTATCCACTGCTGAGAGAAATGAAGCGATTTTGGTTTGTTCGGGGAGAGATGGAAAAGGTAGAGAAATGTCAGAAAAGTATTTATAACTAATCATTTTCCCATCACGTATTCATTCTAATTTTTTATTAAGTTTGGTGATATACTTAGAAGTTTTAAAGTAATGCTTAAAGAATAAGTCATATATATTTTCTTCTTTTTTTCTTAGTATAATATATGCAGGACTACAGATTCATTTATATGTCGAATATTCAATACCTCATTGAAAAGATCTTAAACTGATAATAAAATCACCTTGTTGGACAATTTTATATCAATCAATACTTTGATCTGTAACAGAAATTTTATAATCAATCATTTCTCTAGGTATTGCTCAATATTCTTGTGTGATAGCTAAAATCGGTAGATCTGAATTATGTTTTTTGTCAGATATGTTTTCAAATAAATTATTTCATTTGATCTCTTTCCATTCACCAAAAAATCCAGAAAAACGGAGACGAGGGATCTGAGATGAGTGAGTGGTTGGGGACATAGGATGATTAATTGTTTAAAGTTGATCAACTTAACATATTTTCTCTTGCAGTTTCAAATGCTCCAGTTAGTCGATTTTGCATTTGCTCAGTTTTTCTATTAGCTTGAAATGATACTATATATTGTAATCATTGAACCATAATATTTCTACTCTTTTCAAAGAATGATCATATTACAATAATACATACAATGATGTATCATATAATTTTTTTAATCTTCATTATATATCACTTAACTAAAATGGACTCTTGATACCTAATTCTTTACAAAACTGTGCTATCACTGTATCAGTATCTTTCATGTTGTTTGTTATCTCTTGTATAGAACTTGCTACTGCATCCAGATCAATCTGTACTTCTTCTTCAAAGGTATCGACATAACGAGGAATATTGAGATTGTACTCATTGTCTGCGATCTCACTGAGTGGCGCGACATAACTGTATTTTTCTTGTGTTGTTCTCTCTCTATAGGTAGTGATAATCTTCTCGATATGGTCTTCTCTGAGCATATTTTGATTTTTGACTTTTTCAAATCACTGACTCGCATCGATAAAGAGCACATCATCAGGATGGGTACGACATTTTTTAAAGACAAGAATACATGTTGTGATAGGAGTCCCATAGAAGATATTGGCAGGCAAGCCTATCACAGCATCTATATAGTTTTTCTCTTTGATGAGATATTCACGGATATCTCATTCTGCTGCTCCACGAAAAAGTACTCCATGAGACATCACGACTGCCATCGTACCATGTTCTGCAAGATGATGAAGCATATGAGTAATAAAAGCATAATCTGCTGCACCTTTGGGTGCGAGTCTACCGTATTGGCTAAATCTTTCATCAGACATGAAAAGTTGATTTGCAGTCCATTTTACTCAAAAAGGTGGATTTGCTACGATAGCTTCAAATTGGGTATCTCTATGTTGTGGATGTTCGAGTGTATCTTCTTGTCTGATATCAAACTTACTATAGTGGATATCGTGCAAGATCATATTCATACGAGCGAGATTGTAGGTGGTGTTATTCATCTCTTGTCCATAGTATTTTCCTACATCCTCGACATATTTTCCTACACGCAAAAGAAGCGATCCTGACCCACACGTAGGATCATAGACAGATTTGAGTCTTGTTTTACCTGTGGTGACGATCTGAGCAAGAATCTGTGATACTTCCTGAGGAGTATAAAACTCTCCTGCTTTCTTCCCTGCTCCTGAGGCAAACTGTCCTATGAGATATTCATAGGCATCTCCAAGGATATCAATCTTTGCATTTTCTAATTGGAAATCTATCTTATCGAGATGAGCAAGTACTCTTGCAATGAGATTATTTTTCTCTTTTTCTGTTTTACCGAGTTTTTGAGATGTGAGATCAAGTTCAGAAAACAGATGATCGAAATCATCTTCGCTATCCGTCCCCATGGTGCTATGTTCTATATTATTGAGGATGTTTTTGAGATCTCCGAGGATGAATTGGGTATCTTCATTGTTATTATCATCAGTCGCTGCATTTCCTCTCTTTGCTATTACATGAAATAATTCTGATGGCTTCAGAAAATATCCGAGTTTATCGAGTGCATCTTCTTTGATAGCTTCAAGAACTTCTTTGCCTTCTTGTGATTTCTCATCAATCTGATCATATTTCATGTTGTCTTGCTCAAGCAACTTGTTGGCATACAAATAGATCTTTTCTGATAGATATTTGAAGAAGATAAATCCTAAAATATAATCACGAAATTCATCGGCATTCATTTTACCACGGAGTTCATTGGCTATATCTCGGAGTTTTTTTTGAAGTAATTGTTTTTGATCTTCAGACATAGAGTATGATAGAAATAAATTGCTACAATTCTAACTATTTACTTATCGAAAACCAAGAGAAAATGCTGTAAAGAAACTGACCCTAAGATCAGTCTGATAAGTGTGTTTTTACCCCAATAACATGATCACCAGTCAGACGATACGATCTTTGTCTTTCGGATCACTGGTTGCAATGAGAAGCGTGATAGCGGTCAGAGCTTGTGGTGTTATTTTTTCTCTAAACCTATAGCCAGCTTTCTGTAATAACCAGACGAAAGAGAATGCTCCTGATCTCTTGTTTCCATCGGTAAAGGGATGATTTTTGATCATGAAGTAGAGAAGATGAGCTGCTTTGCTTGGTATGCTCGGATAGGCATCATCACCATAGACCGATTGAAAGACATTACCGAAAATCCCCTCAAGATTGCCATGATTTTTTTCTTGTGCAAAGAGTTCGCTGGACTCTCCTCTAGTCATGAGTTCAGATTTGAGAGTGAGAATATCGTCATAGAGTTCTTTGGCATGAAGATTCAGTGTCTGTTGAGATTGCTCCCTTACAAACAATTCTCCCCTATCAAAGGCATCCAAACTCAACCAGGTCTGACTAAAGACCTTGATTAACTCCACAATATCATCAGTAGGGATATCTCTGTGTGATGCTAATGCTTTGACATCATCGACTGCTTGGAGAAACTTCTGATAATTGAGTTGTATTCTGTTGGGATTGATAGTAAATCATTGAGTGATATGTTGTCTGAGTGTCGTGGTGGCTCGTTGACGAAATTTGGTTCCTGTAAGAGAGTTGATACGGTATCATACAGAGATTAATACATCGAGATTATAGAGTTTGATAGTACGTTTTACCGTTCTTGAACCCTCTAATTGAACTTGTAAGGATTCCTTACATGTTGTGCTTTCAATCAGTTCTTGTTCTTTATAAATATTTCTGAGATGTAGTGTGATATTTTGAGGAGTGACTCAAAAAAGCTCAGCCATTTGTGCTTGATTGGCTCGTACAGTCTCTTGTTCATTATCGATATTCAGCTCTATCGCTCAGTTTGGCGCTTGATAAACGATCATGTCTGCTGATGTAGATTGTATGGTCATTATAGTGATGAGATGTAAACTATCAGTAAGTATAGAGAGTTGCTGGACTATTCCAAGAGGAAATTTATCCTAACAATGATTGGAATACTTTCACACTATCCAGACTCTCCCACGAGAATCCTTCACGCCCAAAGTGTCAGAAAGCAGTCGTTTGGATATACTCTTGATGTCTAAGATCAAGTTTTGTGATGATACCGTTTGGTGAGAGATCGAAGTTCTTCTTGATGGTCTCCAAAATATCAGAGATTGCTACGTTCTCCGTACCAAAACACTCCAAGAAGATACTGAGTGGTTGAGCGACCCCGATAGCATAACTGAGTTGAATCTCACAACGATCAGCGAGACCAGCTGCAACGATATTCTTCGCGAGATAACGAGCAATATACGCACCTGATCTATCGACTTTCGTCGGATCTTTCCCAGAGAATGCTCCACCACCATGACGAGCGATTCCTCCATAGGTATCGATGATGATCTTACGACCAGTGAGTCCACAATCCCCTGTTGGTCATCCGATGATAAACAGTCCCGTTGGATTGATATGAAAGGTAATATCATCATGTCGATAGTCGCCCAAGACTGGTTTGATGACGTGTTCAATCACGTCTGCTTTGAGAGTGTTGTGATCGATAGATGCTTGGTGTTGGGTAGAGAGGACGATGGTATCAACCTGTGCTTGCCCCTGGTCATCATAACGGATTGTGACTTGAGTCTTTCCGTCTGGGAGAAGATAAGATAACAAACCTGATTTTCTGACAGAGGTGAGTTGTTCGGCGAGACGATGAGCAAGATGGATAGAGAGTGGAAGATAGCTGGATGTTTCGTTCGTGGCGTATCCGAACATGATCCCTTGATCTCCTGCTCCACCAGTATCAACTCCTAGAGCGATATCAGGAGATTGGGTATGGACGAGATTGAGTATCCCACAGGTATTCCCATCAAAACATGCTTCTTGACTAGCATAACCAATAGCGATGATCTCTTTTCTCGCGATAGCTTCGATATCGATGTGTGCTTTCGTGGTGATTTCTCCTCCTACGATCACCATGCCTGTCGTGGCATAACATTCGCAGGCTACTCTTGAGAGGAGGTCTTGTGCGAGACAAGCGTCTAATACCGCATCGGAGATACGATCACAGAGTTTGTCGGGATGTCCTGGGGTAACGGATTCTGAAGTAATGTAATACATAATAATGAAGAATGAAAAGGTAAAAATGATAACAAATGATCGTCATTGCGAGCGTAGCGAGGCAATCCATTTTACTAAATTGCTTTAGCTGATCCATTACGGGTTAATCTAGAAACAAAGATATAGACTGATTTAACTCGCTATGGATTGCCACATTCCGCTTCACTCCATTCGCAATGACACTTCCTTTACAAATTATTGCGAAGAACCTGTCCTAAAGGAAGTATCTTTGAAATGGAATAGAAAGATTTTGAATAAACAAAAAACTTTCAGACGAAGTGAAAGTTTACAGATAAGAGAGTGAGGTTATGATAGTCTTATGATCATCATACAAAATATCTGTCCACCTTCGTGGTCGGAGTGAGCACCTTACGTATTGCAGGTTGCTGGGACAGTCATCGAGCCGATCTCTCGTGTCCTCTCTGGATATGATGTATGACAAGTAAGTTTTGCATACAGAAGATATGATACAGATTATTGCATCATTTTCAAGTCAAAAGGTTGGTTATAGAAAAAACCAGCAGATAAACTGGCTTAATATTGGTAGAAAATTCAATTATCAGGTTAATCTATGTATCAATTAGAATTGTAACTGTGGTTCTATTACTTCTTATGCTTATCTTCTGATCATAATACCTCCTCCTTGATATCCATGACCTTGGATATGATATTCTTTTACTTGATAATTTCCTTTCAGGTCTTTATATTTATGATAGAATTGGTGATGATTAGCGAAGGTAGTGAGTCTAATCACAATCCATAAGACGATAAGTACTCCAATAGCTATCCCTAGGCTTGTTTTTGCAAAAGTGACAATAGCTTTCCAGAGAGGTAAGGCAGGAGTGAAAAATTCTTTGAGTTCGTTCTTGAAGGTATCCATGATGATATACAGAAGGATAAAATATATGTAGAGATGATAGTCTACTCTTCTTCCTTAAATAAACCTTAAGAAAATATTCTTAGTTATTATCAGTAATTTCTTCCATCTCGTAGAAAGTGAGGATCATTCCTTCATTGAGTTTCTTCGATACCTTTACTTTCATACCACATTCATATCCTTCAGATACTTCTTTTACTGAGTTAGTCTCTCTTTGAAGTGAAGTAATTTCACCAGAGATAACTTGTTCAGGATCTTCATTTTCAACTCTAAACTTCATACCATTGGCAATTTTACCTTCAACTACCTTACCTCAGATAATCATCGTTTTTTCTTTCTTATAGAAAATTCCAAGAATCTCGAGTTTACCTCTCTCAACTTCTCTATATTCTTTTTCTACCATATCTTTCATGACTTGTTCGATATAATCAGTAAGTGCATAGATAATATCAAAGAGTTTTACCGTTACTTTTGCATTTTCTGCCCTTTTCTTTAGAAGAGCTGAAACATTAATATTATAACCTAAAACAATACCTTCTGACACTTGTGCAAGTCCGATATCTGATTCAGTCACGTCTCCGATACCGCTATGTATGATTTTGAATGATACATTTTTTGGGAGTGGAATATTATTTAACGCTTGTTTCATAGCTTCTAGACTTGAAGGACCATCTGCTTTACAGACGATTTTCAGTACTGCTCCATCATTTTTCTTCATTTGTTCAAGGAATGATCATAGCGTACTGACACTGGTCTTCTCTAGTGATGCATTGATACCCTCAATTCTTCTATTTGCTTCTTTTTCGTTTGCTACTACTTCGATAACTCTACCTGGTTCTGGTACTTCATTGATACCTAAAATTTGTACTGGCTCTCCTCATTTAGCAACTCTAATGGCTTGTCCAGCTGAATTGATCATCTTTCTGATTTTACCATAGGTATTATGAACGACGACTATATCTCCTACTTTCAAGGTACCAGTAAGGACAATAATAGAAGTCAGAATACCTTGTTTTGCATCTTTTTTAGCATCGATCACTACTCCAACTGCTGATCTCGTAGGGTCATACTTCAGATCGAGAACTTCTGCTTGGAAAAGAATTTGTTCAAGAAGTTTGTCAATACCTTCACCCGTTTTAGATGATATTCCAATAAGAGGCACATCTCCTCCTCGTTCTTCAGGAATTAGCCCGTAGTTTCCTACATCAGCTTTAATCTGTTCAACCTTTATATCAGGTTTGTCAATTTTGGTAAGAGCAATAATGATGGGTACTCCAGCTTCTTTGGCATGGTTAATAGATTCGATAGTTTGTGGTTTGAGACCATCATCAGCAGCGATGACGATAACAACGATGTTTGTTACTTTTGCACCTCTTGACCTAAGATTTGTAAACAGTTCGTGTCCTGGGGTATCGATAAAGGTAATATCATTCCCATTATATTTTATCTTACTTGCACCTATAGATTGTGTGATACCTCCAGATTCTCCACCAGCTACAGATGTTTTCCTGAGATAATCAAGTAATGAAGTTTTCCCATGATCAACATGCCCCATCACCGTAACAATAGGAGCTCTAGAAATCGTATTTTCAGCAGATTTATCTTGTTCTAGAATAGCATTAAGATCACCACTCATCACCTTATCAAGATCAAGAGTTTGTTGTTCTTTACTAACATTTACCCCAAATTCTAGAGCAATCAATGATACGGTATCAAAATCAAGAGCGGTATTGATACCTCCCATAATCTTGTTCGTAAGCATAAATTTGAGAATCTGTGGAAATGGAATACCAGATTTTTCAGAAAATTCTTTTACAGAAATAACATCTTTGATGATAATATTCTCTTTCTTAATCAAACTATCAGAAACAGCTGCTTCTTTAATGATTTTTGGTTTTGCTACAAGCGGCTCTTTTTTCTTTTCTGTTACAGGAGTATTATTGTAACTATTGTTATAGGCATTTTTTTTGTTTTTTTCTTTGTATTGCCCTTGTCAGAAATTTACATTTGATCTTTTGTCATGACTTCCTCCTCATTTTGAGTGAGATTTTGTTCATAATGGCTCTCCACTACGAATAACGACAGCATTTTTCTTAGCAATTTGAGATGCTTGTTCAAAAAACTCTTCATTTGCTGCTTGTTTTTCTTGTTCTTTTTTCTCTGCTTGTATTTTTTCCTGTTCTTGTACTGGTATAACTTTAGTTTTTACTGGTTCAATTTTTTTCTTAAATCCTAGACCTCCAAAAAATGAATCTGATCCACTCCCAACGCTGCCAGAAGCGACAACTTTTTTATCTTTATCATCGGCTTTGACAACCTTCTTGATGATGATCGGTTTTTTCTTTTCTCATCCTTCTTCCTGTGGTTTTGCAAAAATAGACATACACTTGTTCTATAGTAAAAAAATAGGACTACTTTATAGTCAATACGGATTATATTAGTGAAATTATAGTTCAAATACAAGGAGAAAATAAGAAAGTGGGCTGATAAATCATATTTTTTATTGAAATTATAGCTTGTTGTGTTTACTACTGATGTGAGAATACTATAATGTTGTATTGCAATTGTTGGAAAAATTTGTATACTGAATTACTGTTTTGTACTACACAACAACACATTTTAAATGTAATACATTAATTGATAATGAAAAAAATGGAATACAAGATTGATATGAAACAAGGAGATCAATCAAATTATAATTTTGTCGTCACAGTAACGCCAGAACAGAAACAAGCGTGTCATGATGCAGTTATTAAAGAATATCAAAAAGATGCTGTACAACCTGGATTTAGAAAGGGGCATGTGCCACTGAATATGGTAGAAAAGTTAGCAAATCCTGCGACAGTTTTTATGGCTACTATGGAAGATTTGGTAAATGGTGCTATCCAACAAATCATTACTCAAACTCCTGATGTAAGATGGATTGGGCAGATATACAATTTGGATACAGCTCACTTTAAAGAACAAAATGAAGAAGGAACACTTTCGTTTACTCTCGATGTATTTCCAGAAGTCATCACAAAAAATGATACATGGACCAAAGAAAAAGTGAAAGCATATACTATGGAAGTTACCGATGAAGATGTCGATACTGCTCTGGATCAATTAAGATCTTCATATGCTACTTTTGACGATGTAGATGTGGTGACTGATACTTCTTTGATGAGATTAAAAATTACTTTTCTTGATAAACAGAGAGAAGAAATAGGAAAAGGGAAAAATCAATATCTTGGACAGGAGGAACTCGCTACTCATCCAGCTCTCCATAAACAATTTATTGGAAATAAGAAAGGCGATGTAGTAGAATTTGATTACAGTACAGCATCAGTAATTCCTTTGTTGAACCATAAAGGAGATGAAGTTCCAGCACAAATATCTTGTGAGATTGTTGATATTAAGCAAAAAGTACTTCCAGAATTGAATCAAGAGTTTGTCGATAAAACATTTAGTAAAGACGATAATATCACGTCTGTGGAAATATTGAAAGAAAAAGTAAGAGAAACAATCCAAAGCAATAAAGAAGAAAATTCTCTTTATGAATGGGTGGATAATTATCTTACGGCTGTCGATAAATCATTTGAAGTGATTATTCCGCAGACACTTATTGATGAAGAACTAAAAAATAGAATGGATCATCTTGGTAAACAACTTGGTGGTGAAAAAGGTTTGAAAGCATATCTTGAACGTATGGGAGAAGATGAATCAAAAAAATATATTGAGACTATTAAACAAGCTGCAATATCTAGTATTCATAAATATTTTATTATGAAATGTGTAGCTGATGAGTTGAAACTTGATATCGATCGAGATACAGCACAAGCCAATGGTGAAGTAGAAAAAAAATTGTATGAGAAGTTAGTCAAATAGTATAATACATTAATTTTATATTTTTAATTTTCAATTATTATGAATATGTTTGGACAGATGGGTGAAATGAAAAAATTATATGACAAATACAAAACTCTCCAAGATAAACTGAAAAACCTTCTTATTAGAGCAAAAGAAGGAAAATTTGTAGATTCTGACGGAACTGAACGTGAGGATGCAGTTGTGGTAGATATCTCAGGAGAGATGAAAGTTCAAAACATTGCAATCAATGATGATAATTTACTTGCTCCTGATCAGAAATCTACCCTTGAATCATTACTCGTCAAGGCTGTGACGAAAGCACAAAATAAAGCTCAAGAAGTAGCTGCAGAAAAGACGAAAGAAATCCTTGGATTTGATCCTTCTGACATGGCTAGTATGATGGGCGGAGGAAAAATTCCTGGTCTCAGTTAGTCGAATCTTAAATAAACCTTAAACAATCAAGTTGCTTTTGTACAATAACTGTAAAAAGTGCTTGATTTTTTTGATGATTTTCTTATGTTGGAATGGTGTTTTTAATTTTTAAATTCTATCTTCCATATGAAAAAAATTATTATTCCTTTAATTCTCCTTGTCCTTGTCGCTTCTGGATATGTCTACTATTCTTCAAAACAAGCTCCTGATGTTCCTGTAGCATCTGCTCCAAATACAGAAGAAATTGTAGATGAGTCACTCTCAGAAGAATATGATACTTTGGTTGGTACTACTGAAGGTCTCTATGAAGTAGTGTCTGGTTCTGTTTTATGATGGAAAGCTACTAAACCAACTGGATTTCATACAGGAGATATTATTATTACTACAGGTACTCTTGATTTGAATAATGGACTGATAACGTCTGGAAAATTTATATTTGATATGGACTCTATCGTAGTACATGATGATCCTAATAATGCTATGCTCCTCAAAGATATCAAAGAAGGAATATTCTCAGCTAGTACTTATCCAACATCTACATTTAACATCACTTCTGTAGTACTTACTGCAACAGGGTATACTGTGAATGGGGATCTTACTATTACTGATCAAACTCATCCAATATCATTCCCAGCCACTATACATATGGCTGATGAGAATATTGTTTTACAATCAGCATTTGCTATTGATAGAAGGATTTGGGGATTAACGGCTCTTGAAGGGATTGCAAATGACTATATTGAATATACGATCAATCTTACATTCTCTCCTGCAAGATAATGATTGTCTCTTAATAAAAAAGAAACTCGTTTATACGAGTTTTTTTGATTTAGTTCATAAAAATGAAATGATGAGCTTGAATATTTTCATAAATGATAGACTTATGAAGGAGAGTATTAAAAAGTTTTGAATTATAATTACACTGATATAATAACATATGAAGAGCAGCGGGTTCTTTCATAATATCTTTATCTATAATAAGGAGATATTGTATTATCTGTGTTTGATATTTCTTTTGCACATCTTTTAGAAATTTATCTCTTATGAGAGGATGAGAAGAGTCTATGAGAGAAAAATTTGTTTTCATGGACTGATAGAGATTAAAATCCTATATTCTTCTATTCGCGATTTGTAGCCCAGAGAAGATACTGAGTAAAAGCTTGCTGGTCAAAATGTGCTTCTTCAGAGAGATATTCAGGTAGAAGAGATGAGACTAAATGAAATTGTGGGAAGATATATTGGATAGTTATGTCTTTACGTTTTGTTTGTTCTTTGATCAGTGTTTCATAATACATCCGTATTTGTTCAGTAGCTTTATGATCTATGATAATAATAATATGTTGTGTTCTTCTTATATCATCAATAAGTTGGGTACTGAGTGAGATAGAAAATTTTTCTTGAAGATAAAGATTACATGAAAAATCCGTATGTTTACTAAGATGATGGATACTTCCTATTACTTCATCAGCGATACTAGGATTTGATATAAGTACATAATCTGAATATTTATCAGAATCAATAATCTTTGTAAATCCTGTATCCCAGGTTTGAGTTTGTAAGGTTTTCGGTAATATTTTGTTATGTATTCTAATATAGACGCTAGATTGAAATGAATGTAAAAGCTGTTCGATACTGACTGGTTCAATGACCTGATAGTATTGTCCAAGCATAGTAGTGATATCATTTTCTTCTGGATTATTTTTTGTTAATATACTTTCTAATCCAGGATTAAGATTTATCCAGATGGGTCTTATATTATATTCTTTGTTGATAGTGAGCATATCTGTAGTGGTAATACGATATGCTATTGAAACACAAGGAATTTCGTCAGGTATAGTAATCTTATTATTGAAGATATCAGAAAAAGTATAGAAAGTGATATGATTTGGGATATCTCTTGTAGGTTTAGTATCAGCAATAATAATACATGGATTGACTATATCATCTAGTATATCATAAGAAGTAATATATTCATAAAGATTCACCATAGAGAGTTAAAAGTTGAAAGTTAAAAATTGCTTATAATATGGAATGACTATATTTACTATTCATATTTCACCATTAATTATTATTTTGTAATTTGTTTAATAAGATCCATACCTTGTTGTGAAATATGATAGGTTGTCCCATATACAAGAATAGTATAATCTTCTCCTATAGAACTATTGATAATATTACTTAAAAGTTTAATTTTTTCTATAGAATCTGGTAACGTAATAATGATGGGTCATTGTTGTGGAGTATTTTCGTTTTCTGATTGAGGTGTATCTATACGTACTTCTTCTTCAAATATTTGATCTCATCAGAAAATATCTTTTTGTTCCTCTTCTTTTATAATATCCTTGATGTCTTCAGATTCGAGAGATAGTGTCGTATGATTAGAGACTATGCCTTTTCTTCATGCTCTTACTTTTGCTACTGTCCATTGTGGATCATATTTATTAGCTTTCTTTGCTTGTTCAATAAACTGTTCAATATTCACTTTGATCATAGTATCGATTGTCCAATTTCTCGATTTAAATCCAGAAATAAGAAGAATATCATATACTTTAATATCGAGAAGCTCTTTGACAAAAAATTCAAATGAATCTGTGATATCTTCTACCAGAATGAAAAATCATTTTTTTCTTGCTCTTATAATTTTCTTCACCATGACGGCACAAGAGAAAGAAGTTGGATCTACTATTTTCTTGTACTGTTCGATAAATCCGAATTTTTTGGCATATGGATATAGCCCATCTAATGGATGTCAGGAAATCATGTTTTTGAAAATTTCGACATCATATTTACATTGTTCAATAATACTTGTAGAGCTTGTCTCTTGGAAGATAAGTTCTTGTGTTTCTGCCATTCCACCGAACAGTCCCATATCAAGCTGAGCAGCATTTTTGTGCCATTCGAGTAGTATGGGAAGATTGATAAGTAAGGTATTACGATCATATCGTTCGTCGAAACATCCTGCTTTGATGAGTGATTCTAATATTCTTTTGTTAGCTACAAAAGGACATCTCTCTAAAAATTTTGCTAATGAAGGGAATATTCCATTTGTTTTTCTTTCAGTTTCGATTTGTTCACCAATCTCAAATCCTATACCTTTACAAGCATAGAATCCCATGATGATGGTTGACTCCCCTGCTGCAATATGATTATATGCTTTATTTATATATGGTGATTCAATAGTGATATTATGAGCTTGAATCTCATCAATAAATCCAGAAAGTTTATCCGTATCTTCTTCTACTGATCTAAGTAATGCTGCATAAAACTCTAATGGATAACGAGCCTTGAGGTATCAAGTCTGATATGCAATATGAGCATAACATACGGCATGAGATTTATTAAAGGAATAAGATGCGGCTGGCTCTATCATTTTCTCATAGATGAATTTTGCTGTTTCTGGTGTATATCATCTAAAACTTTGAGCTCTTTCCATAAACTCTAATTTGAGTTGTTCAATGATTTCCTTCTTTTTTTTACCTACTCACCTTCTCAGGAGATCTGCTTCAGGAAGTGAAAATCCAGCCATTGATTGTACTAAAAACATTAATTGTTCTTGATAGACAGCAATCCCATAGGTTAATCCCATAATAGATCACAAATCTTCTTCAAGTTTCGCTTTCTCAGATTCTACAAGTTTTCAGTCGTTGTTATAAGTCGATAACAGTATCTCTCTTAATTCTGGTAACATATAATCTACAGGCTCTTCTCCATGTTTTCTTTTAATATAGCTAGGAATAAATTCGAGCGGACCTGGACGATAGAGAGCATTCATTGCCACAAGATCATTAATATGATTTGGTTTGAGATCAATCAGAAATCTTCTAATACCATCTCACTCGAACTGGAAGATACCAGTTGTATCACCTGTCATAAATACTTTTTCAAATACTTCTTCGCTGTTTAAAATAGGATTAAAGGACATCGTTTTTATAAATTCATCGAAGAGTACACTATCTTCAAGATAATGTATTTGGGTTTGAGTGATTGCTCAATTTTTTTGTAGATTTTTGAATTTTGCTCTCAAAATTTTGATACAGTTTTTGATAACAGAAAGATTTCTCAATCCCAAAAAATCCATTTTTAATAATCCAATATATTCAAGTGTTGGACCATCAAATTGACTTACCAGTGTTTTCTCTCCTCCTTTTTCTATAAGTTGTGTTGCTGTATGTTCTGTAACGGGATCTGGTGAAATAATAATCCCACAAGCATGCACTCAAAGTTGTCTCAGATTACCTTCCAGTTCTGAGCCTTGGATAATAGATTCTCTAATATATTGATCTTGATCATAAATAGTGAGAAGTTCATCACTTACTCCATTATCTTTATTGATGATTTGTTTAAGAGATTTAACATCTCCCATGAGATTGGAAGTAAGATTAGATTTATCAAATGGGATTCCAATAGCTCTGGCTGCGTCTTTAAATGCTGCCTTGGTTGCCATCTTCATATATGTACCAATTGCTGATACATGATCATAACCATATTTTTCTGTGACGTATTCTACCACTTTCCCTCTTAATGTATCTTCAAAATCAATATCAAAATCTGGCATCGAAATACGTGCAGGATTGAGGAATCTCTCAAACAGCAAATCATAAGCAAAAGGATTGACGTCAGTAATAGATACAAGATAGGCAAGTAAAGAACCAGCTCCAGATCATCTTCCTGGTCCTACCATAATATTATTATTTTTTGCCCATGACGTAAAATCTGATACAACTAGTATATAAGTATTGAATCCCATTTCTTTAATAACTTTCAGCTCATATTCTAGACGTTCTATATACTCAGCTAGTGGATAGTAATATTGTTCTTTTGTAAAAGTATCAGAAAATTCAGTATTCTGACGAATAAAATCGTGTTTGAATACGGTGTAAGTGCCTCTTGTAATCTCTTTGAGTTCTTGTGGATTGAGTTCTTGAAGTACTTTGTCTGCAATCCCTTTATCGGTAGTAGCAACCATTTGTATGAGCATTTTTGTGTCTCGAGAAAATTTACAGAGTTGATTGAGTCCTGTATATGCTTTATAACGAAGTTCAAATTCAAAAATATCCACGTAGGAAATTATAAATTATAAATTATAAATTATAAATTACTGTTTTCACATACACAAGAGACTTTCTCTCTTTTGTAATCTATAATTTTGTAGATAATATAGTATACTGATTTACTTTCTCTGTTTCAAATGGAATTTTTAAAAAAAGAAAAAATCCTGACACTGTGTCAGAACTTTTTAGTGTATAATACATCTTTGATTAACTGGTAGCAACAAGTCCAATAATATAGAATATGAAAGTAACAATAAACCAAGAGATAGAGATAAATGCAATACCAATAGCTGCATTTTTCAAAATCTTGAGACCTTCTTTGTAGGCATCTTCTTGTCCTCCAGATGCTACCATTTTGTATCCTCCCCAGAGAAGCATAACAAGTGCGATCAAAGCAAGAAGACCAAGTGCATAGTTAATAAATTTCTTTATAACACTAAGAATATTATCTCATTGATCTGTACCTGCATTGATACCCTCAATTCCACTTGTGTTTTCTGCATTGATTCAGAATCATCCAATTTGACTACCTCCTGCATTTTGTGCAAATACATTACTAGCAGTATTCATAAGAGCAAGTGTTGTAAGTCCTCCAATAATATAGAGACCAAAGAGTTTGTGGGCGAAGTTTTTGAGTTTCGTAACCATTGTACATGTGTATATGAGTTAAAAATAACACTTTTATTATATGCTTTTTATTTGATAATGCAAATTTTTTCCGTATAAATACTTTGTTTTCTCTTTGCTATTTTAAAAAACTAATATATAATATGACATTACAACAGATAGTTAAACATATTATGCGTCTATTGCGCAATACTCAGCAAGATTTTAAGGCACAATATCCTCAATTGTATCGTTTTATGCAGACGAAAGAATGGCAAATTGTTGTTATTTTTATGATTCTTTTATGAACACTTCTTGTAAGAACTTTTTATATTCAAGTAATACAAGGAGATTATTATCAAGCATTACTCAATCAGAATCACAGTCTCTCAAAGACTACTGCAGCGAAAAGATGAAATATCTATGTCAGTGATGCTTCACAATCCCAACCACTCAAACTTACTGAAAATGTAACTCTTTATAATATATTTGTAGATCCATCATTAGTATGGGATAAGCAGAGAGTGATTAGTATGCTCACGCCACTGATTTACATCCACCTCTGTCAGATGAATGGTTTTGATACTATAGATAAAGAACAATGTATAAAAAATGTAGAGACTTTTACGAAAGAAACTATTTTTCCTATTGCTCCTGTATTGTACTATTATGGAGATGGTGTAATAAGTGGTACTATGGCGTGAACAGGGACGATATGAGAAAATGGATATGTTGATTCTTTTGATTGGACTGGATATACGTTACAATATCAAAATATTTTATCTGGCACTACCAAAGAACTATTGGAACAGAAAATTTCAAATCAATTAGATAAAATGATTGTGATTGGAGATAGAAGGTATAACTATCTTCAGTATTATTCTGATCCATGACTACTTGCTGATCTGAGGACATTGAATCGTGATTATATCTATATCTATAATAATAATTATGTATTTATAGAACCTAAAGTATGGAAAGCTTCAGGAATATCTTCCTCCACAGCAATCAAAGAAATAGAATCAGTGCTTATTAAGCGTTGATATATCAATGATTCTCTAAAAGTGAAAAACCTCTTTACTGTTCGTACTTATAGATATGTGAGGTTAGTCACAGGAGTGAATCCTAGTATTGTCGATGGACTCAATCAGTTGAAAAATATCTATTTTAGTGAAAAATGATGACCATTTAAGTCTCCTTTATTACATGGTATTGGAACTGAGTCGTATACAAAAAGATATTATCCTTATGGAACGTTTATGTCTCATATCTTAGGATATATGTCGAGTAATGGAATTGCTACCTATGGAGTAGAGGAATATTTTGATAATATTCTAAAATGAATAGATGGAAGTATCGAATGAGCAGCATCTAGTGTTATAGGACAGTTGTGAGCAAATGATGTTAAAATCAAGAATGCTGAAAATGGATATGATGTCTATTTAACTATTGATCCTGTGATTCAGACACAAGCTGAAAAAATAATAGGCAAATATCGTGATGCTTTTAGGGCAGATAGTATTAGTATTTTGGTATATGATCCTTTTAGTGGACAGGTATTAGCTTCTGCGAATGCGCCTGATTTTGATCCTAACCATTATAATGATGTCTATACTCTCAAGCCACTTCATCCTGACCAAGCTCAGATTGTTGATAATATTACTTTTTTAGATTTTCCTGTGTATATTCAGACAGGAGGAGAAATGAGATTGGCAACAAGTTCTGAAAGACAAGATTCCACAATTGCAAAATATGTGGCAAATAATCCTCTCTGACCAAATCTTTTTGTCGATAAAAATATTGCGTATCCTTACGAACCAGGTTCTGTTTTTAAGGCTTTTACTTTTGCTATTGGATTAGATCAAAATGAGATTGATCTCTATGATCGATATGAAGATCCAGAATCACAAGTAAAGGTGTGACCTTATACCATCAAAAATGCATCAGTAGAAGAATGTAGAGGTACTCATACTTTTCTATATGCATTACAATATTCTTGTAATGTAGGTATGGTACGTATTGCCCAGAAACTTACCGCAAATACCTTTTATAATTATCTGGAGAAACTTAATTTTTGAGCAATGACGAATATTGAGCTTGCTGGAGAAGACCCGTGATATGTAGAAGGTGCGTGATCTGTGTCAGTAGCAAGATTTTTTAATAATGTATTTGGACAATGATTACTTGTGACACCTATACAGATTGCTGCTTGATATGGTGCTTTGCTTAATGGAGGAACATATATAAAACCTACTATCTTAGATAAAATTTGTGAGTCATGAACAGATAATTGTCAAAAAAATGAAGTAAAAACCATTAGACAAGTATTTGAGCCTCGTATTTCACAACAATTGGCATTTTCTCTGACAAAAGTAATAGAAATACCTGATAATGCAAAATATGCAGACTTACCTCAGTATAAAGTGGGAGGTAAAACAGGAACAGCACAAATTTCGTATAAAGGAAGATATATGGGAGGAAACTGATGGACGAATGGATCTTTTGTAGGTATGATTACTGAAGATAACCCTAAATATATTGTTGTCGTTCAGGTTCGTCGCCCAAGATCAACCCAATGGTGATATATGACCGCTGGTCCAATCTTTAAAGAAATGGCAGAATTTCTGATAAATTATGCTACACTGAGAGGAGAAAAATTTGAAGTAATATAGAGATTATCAATTTTAGATTATAAATTTTAAATGAATGGGAGTGGATCAAAAGTTTGTCCAACAGTTCAAACAGCAAGTAGAACAAGCATCACATATTGCGATTTTTGGACATGATAATCCTGATGGAGATGCACTATGATCAATGTTGGGATTAGGAAGAATAATAGAAAATATGGGTAAGAAAGTTTCCTATTTTGCTTCACCAAAGTCATCAAAGATTTTTGATTTCCTACCTTGAATTGAGAAAATTAAACAAGAATTTGATTATAGTAAGAGATATGATGTGATTATTTTTGTAGATTTTTCTCCATATGTTCGTACGATGTTTTCTGCTGGAAAGTATGATTATTTCGATAGTAAAAATCTGATCATCATCGATCATCATATCGGTGATACTCCGAGTCATGCCTTAGTCATTAAAGATGAAGAAGCTGATAGTAACTGTGAATGGATTTTTGAGAATACAAGAGAGATACGATCTGACTTCTATGATAGTGAAGTAGCTACGTATTTGTATATGGGATTGTTGACAGATACAGGCAACTTTAGTTATGATAAACAATGAGATCGTTCTCTTCGTAATGGTGCTGATTTGGTAGCGTTATGAGCAAATAAACAATTACTGACCAAAGAATTTTTTGGAACGTTGCAGATAGAGCAATTACAATTTTTTAATCTTGTTTTCCCTCGTTTACAGAGGAGATGAAATATAGGTTCAATTTATTTTACTTCAGAAGATTATTTGCCATTGGGTTTAGATAAAGAACAAGCAGGAGGATATCTAACGGCTATGATTCAAAAGATATCATGAATTGATCTTATGCTGATATGTAGAGGAGAAGATAATGTCATAAAAATATCTTTGAGATCTAAAAATCCTATGATGAGTGCAGAGAAAGTTGCAAAATCGTTAGGTGGATGAGGTCATTTTTATGCTGCTGGAGCAAAAGTTGAGTTGCAACCAGGAGAAGATCCACTAAAGAAAATTGAGGAAATAGTGAGAAGCTTATAGTTAAAAATAGCTTAACTAATGTATTTATTGATAAACATATAAGAAAAAAACCTACATAAGGTAGGTCAAATTGATACGGTGTCAGGATTATGTTTTTTTAGAGTTGATCAATATTATGCCAATATCTTCTCTGCATCTCATAGTCGAGTTTCATAATACTGATGAGAGAGAAACTATACATAATATCGTTACGAATACTGAGAGTTGCATTTTTTCTTTTCTGGTTTTCTGATGCTACTGCTTGTTTTACTTGATCTCTATTGGCAATCCAATTCGTAAGATCATCAAGTGTATAGGTTGCTTTAGTATATGGTTTCATCAGATTCCAGAGCGTTGGATTGACGAACTGAATATTTGGATTGATCTCTTTAGTGATATAATTTGATAGTGATTTTACACATGCTTGTGGATTCATGGTATAGGTACTAGTCACGATATCGAGAGGTTTACAGTATTTGCTGAGATGAGGAAATGATCTTTTGAATGCAAATATTTTGTATTCTCACAAAATAAATGACATAAAAGTTTTATATTGTTTTTTATATAATTTTGGAGAACTTGAAGTTGTATTCGTAGATGAAGATGTGGAAGATTTTCCTACTTGGATCATTGTTTTTCATAGAATATCTTCTTGAATAGCATCATATATAGTCAATGTATATGTTCACTCTTTTTTAATAACTAACGAATTGGTAAACGTTTTGACTCCTTTATCTGCTGTAGTAAATGTATAGAATCCATTATTTGGTACAGTATAAGAGTTTAAAGAAATATTTTTACCAAGATCGAGAATAATAGTTCACTTATAATTGGTATCAATACTTCCATCCGCTTTGAGAGCTTTGACTGTGACGGTTGATCCACTGTTTATATTCATAGGATTGGGTGTGACACTGACCTGAAAAGAAGCTTTACTGACTGTGGTGGTTGTAGTTCCTGTTGTTGAAGGATTCGTCGTCCCTCCTCAAGCGACAGTAATAGTAATGTCTCCTCGCCTTATTCCATCATAGTGTATATATTCTGGATCTTCAGAATAAAGCTCAATTGCAAAGATATGATATGATCCAACAGTATCTATACGAAGAGCAGATGGTATAGTGATAACTCCCTTATATGATGGATCAAAATATACCATACCATTATATTCAGGATCGTCATCTGTGAAGATGTCATAAGTATAGAGACCTTTTTCACTATCTATAGCATCATAGGCTTCTTCATCACTGAGAGTCATATAATAATTGATATGATGTAATAACATACCGATTCATACCACTCCATCATAATTGGTATCGACAGTTCCATTTGTATTGAGCGCTTTGATAGTAATTGTGGCAGGAGCACTTTGTTGAATTGGATTGGGTGTGACGGTGATAGAGAATTTAGGATTGGTTGCTCGAATATTATCAGCTGAGACGAAAGAGAGTGAAGTCATCACTATTCCCACAAGTAAGATAAAGATTTTTTTCATGATGAAGAAGATGAAATAAAATATGACATGATGTCAGTACTATTTTAATAGCTTTTTCTGTCTTTGTCCAATTTTCGTGTATTTGTTGAGGGGGGGGTGACATTTATTTATTTTATTCTTTAATATAAAAAAAAGACCATACGATGATGATCTTGATGATAGGAATATAATAATGAGTTTTAGAATTGTACTTTCGGTGCTTTCTTCTCTTCTTCATTCTCTACTTCGAAATAGTTATTCTCATTTTTGAATCCAAAGAGCCCAGCAATAAGATTATTTGGGAATGATTGAAGTGCTGTATTGTATTCTCTGATAGTAGCATTCAGATATCTTCTTGCTGATGCAATATCTTGTTCTAATACAGAAAGTTCTGTCTGAAGAGAAAGAAATCCAGCATTTGCTTTGAGATCTGGATATGCTTCTGATACGGCAAAGAGTGTCTTCAGTGTGCTAGTAAGTTGATTGTTGGCTTCTAGTTTCTCTTCTGTAGTTGTAGCATTCATAAATCCTGATCTTGCTGCAGTAAGTTGAGTAAGGGTCTCTTTTTCGTGGGTTGCATATCCTTTTACGGTATTGACCAGATTTTCTACCAGATCAAATCTTTTTTTCATCTGTACATCAATATCTGAGAGCGCATTCTCTACCGTATTTTTCATACTGATAAGTTTGTTGTAGATACTCACAAGAGCTCCTCATATCACAAGAATAAGTACTCAGATAATAAGTGGTGTAGACATAATAGTAATAATCTAATAAATAAAAATTGTTATGATACTGCTAAGAATAAGAACTTTAATAAGTAATACAAGATTATTTTACCAGCTTCCTCATCATCACCCTCCTCTACCTCATCAACTAAATCCTCCTCCTCCACCAAAAGAACTTGATCCTGACGATCTTGGAGGAACAGAATACGTAGCAAAGCTTTTATTCATTGTACTAAAGGTATGGGCGGTGAGATAGGTTCCATCGTTAGCTTGGTACCATTGTATATTTTTGAGTACTTCCTCCATCATCTTCAGTAATCTCGTCTCTACTCCAAACAATACTGCCCAAGGAAGAATTTTATTGATGAAGTCAGGATTAGCTTTCAGTTCTTGTTCTATGACTGGTTGTTCTACTTTGCTCAGATATTCTTTATATCCTCTGAGATGTTCAAAAATTTCAGATCATTCAGATGTAAGTTCTTTCATACCTAAACTTCCTCGAAATCCTGATTTTTTTTGTGTCAATCATTGTTTTTTAAATGATTGTTCGAGAGTATCAGTCAGTTTTTCGATTTTAATATAAGATGACTCAGATAGTGAGACTTGATCGATGATATTATCATATAATCCGAAGAATTGTTGTAAGAGCATATCGTCTATTGTACTGGTTCATTGTGGTTTGAGTGATGTTTCAATGATATTATATGTTTCTTTCTTTCCAAACCAAGAAAGTATGCCATCAGTTTTTTGTTTTTTGATGGTTACTCGACCACTTGTAGCCCAATAGTAGAGAAGTGCTGTAAATATTTTTGGCTCATATTTGTTATTGTACCAAAGATAGAATGCATATGATGGATCGATATTCTGTGGTGGTTCATATTGAGTAATGATCGGTTGTTTGCTTTTTCGAAAAAAAATTCTTTTAAGAATTGTATTAGCAAGTATCAATACTATTATCAATCAAGCAAATCAAGATCCATACCAATTGAATGAAGAATCCTCATTTATATTATTGTTATTTTGATTGTTATTTTGTGTATTGGTGTTGATAAAATAATTATCATAATTATTTGGAAGTGTGAAATAATCTCAAGAAAATTGGAGTCAGACGGTCACTCATTGTTGAGATTGAAGTTGCTGGTTTAATTCTCCTCTTCGTTGTGTGGGTGTGGTTTGATAAAATTTGATATCACCAGTACGTTGTTCTCCCTGATATCACCATACAGCAAAAAATGCACCTGAAGAGAATGTAGTGGATTGTGGGAGATTGATAGTCCATGTAGTACGATCAATAGTGGTATTTCGTTGTCATCATACGATATTCCAAGCAAGTTCATCATTTCAACTGAATGTCTTAATAGCATTTTTTACCATATAGCTGATACTGTAGTGTTGATTTCCTATGACCGTCCTGTCTGGATCTCAGAGTTGGATAGAGAGAATATTATTATTTGAGCTAAGGGCGTTGATATTGTTGTTGGATGTAATATTGTCGATAGTAAGATAATCATTGTTGTCTCCAAGAGGAATTTCTCTATAAATTCCATGTCTTGCTTCTGAAAAGTTGACTTCAATACTCTCCTCTATTTGCATTGATCCATCTTCATTGAGATCCATCTGGATGTCAAAGTTATTGATAGTATATCAAGCAAGATCAGCAAAACTATATCACACTGTAGAAAAAACTACGATAAGGAGTCAGAAGAATATTTTTTTCATAAGATATGATAAGAGATGAAAATAGTATGATGAGTATAATAAAAAAGATAATTATTGCAAATTTATGGATATTAATTTGAGTAGAAGATTCCATAGAATCAAGTATGATCACTTCAAGGGACAATAATTTGTTGTAATTTGATGTCGGCGTTACTACTCCAAATATGATCAATATGTGAACAGATAAAAGGTAAGTCTTTGTAGCACCAGGTATATGGTAGCTGAGATATATATGAGGTGCGTGAAAGATCTGTAGTGATATTTGTAAGTCATAATTGTTGTAAAGGTATCTGTAGTTGATGAGTGTAATAAGAAGACCAAGGACTGAGATTAAAATCTCCCAATACGATAAGGTCTCTTCATTGCAATTGTTCTCTTGTATAATGGGACTGTAAGAGATTGTCCAGCTCTTCTAACTGTGTTGCTCTCATAGTAAAATAATGTTGAGACACTGGAGCGCTTGTATGGATGAGGGCAATATCAAGAATATGATTATGAATGGTGAGAGTGACATGAGAAAATGATCAGGGGCGAATAGTATGATCGATACTTTTCATTGGTATTTTTGAAAAAATGATATCTCCATCATATCATTTACTTCCACGATAGCGAGATATATAAGGATAATCTTTTTGTAATATAGGAGTAAGAAGTTCATCGTGTGTTTTAGAATACTCTACCAACATAATGATATCAGGATTTTTTTGAGTAATAGTATTAAGTAAGCTATCTATTTGGTTGTTTTGGTAATAGATATTGGCATAGAAAAAACTGAGTGATTCTGTTGTGCTTTTTTGATCAAAAGGAGTTGTAGAGTGATAGATTGTATTGATTTTGAGATATGAACATACTCCTAATCAGCTAAGAAGAATGATAAAGATTATAAACCTTCTTTTATGATGATATATCCATATTATACCAAGTATAATAACGAGAAGAATATCTGTTATAAACATATACGGAAAAAATGAGACAAGTAACTCTTGTTCAAAAAATCCAGGTCCTCGTAATGAAAAACCTTGGATAATGATTCAAAGAAATAATATGATGGAAAGCATGTATATTAGTATTGTTGAACTATAACATTTGTAATTTCAGGAAATTGAGTATATACTTTCTCAAGAATAGTACTGATAAGAGAAAATTGAGCTGATGAAAGAGATTCGCTTCCTACAAGAGGTAAAGTAAGCGTTCCATTATTTAAACTATAGGTTCATAGTGATAGGTTAGTACCATCAAAAATATTGATATTTCCCTGCGATTGTTCTGTAGTGGTAAGCTGAGGATTCACAATTAATTGGAAGATATCATTGAGAGTAGGATTGTTTTGAATTGGACGTTGTATCATATTAAGAGCTTGTGAGGTAGCTTGTTGTTCTTCAGGAAGATGTGCATTGAGTACTGTATTGAATACGGGTAATGCTATTGATTGTTGTGTAGAAGTGGTTGGTGGTGTTGGTATTGATGGAAGTATTCATGAGATAGAAGGAGATTGTGTATTGAGTTGTAGAAGAGAACAATTCATATTTGTAGCTTGTATCATCTTCTCCATATTGTCGAGTTTTTGGATTAGTACTGATGAGTTATCAATACTCAGACCTTCATTGGTAGTGATCGTAAGATTTCCTAGATCAGACCAACCGATGGTATACAGTAATTCTTTGGCAGGAGTATTATCGATCCATCTTGTATATCCCCAAAAAACAACACAAGCAAGAAACCAAAAAAAAGTTGTGTTGATAAGTGTGCGTAAAGAAATCATGAAGAGTGTAGAATTTATAGTGTAAAGTGAAGAGTTGGTGATTTAGTAGGGACGTGGTTACGATACGTCTTTAGTGAATTAGTATTTGGAATTCTCGATTTTTTTAATTTGTTGTATTGAGAATGATGGTTCCCGTAAGAACATTTCCTGTAGTAGTTTCAGTTGTAGCTGATTGGATTGTTGGAGTTTGTGTTGATCCAGATAAGAGGTTATCTAATTTTTGGTTGATATTTTCAAATTGAGCAGTATGACCTGATTGGATGGCTTGGAGTTCTGTCATACAACTATTGATTGCATTCGTTGCAGGATTATTAAGATTCAAAAAATCATAGAGTGAATCTGACTGAAAATTGGTCATATAGACTCGAGCAGCAAGTATGATAATAATTCGGATTAAACTTGTCCATGCAAATGTTCTCATAATAGTAGAGTGGTAAGTGGTAAAAAAGTTGTTTAGTTGTTAGATAAACGATGGATTGTTATTCTGTCTCTTACTGGAGGAACGATAGGAACGCAACGATAGCGTAGTGAAGAATCTAGTTTAATAATTATTGGATTCTTTACCGCAAGGGTATCGCTTCGTAGATCTTCGTCAGAATGACAGGGATAATGTGATTTATCTTCCTTTTGTGTTTTTTCTCAGTCTCTTGGCGATCCAACCAGACATTGGTGCGACGACGACTTCAGATCCTCCACTTGGAGTACGGATAAATCTATATCCATCAGGATCGATCCTTAATCTTGTCTCTCGACAGACTTTACGTCCTCTAAGAAATCGGTTATAGGTAGCACCTTTTGCATTTACTACTGCTCCTACTACACCAAGTTCTTTAGCTTCTTCTAATTCTAGTTTTCTTTTTGGATATTCAAAACGACGTCCACCTTTCAGTCTCGCTGCTTGTTTCTGTTGTACTGCTTTCTTGGCTGCGATACCACGTTTGTTTGTTCTTGCCATACTATAATAGTTTTAGATTTTAAATTCTAGATTTTAAGTTCATGGATAACATGAATATCAAGATATTATCGTATCCGTGTCAGAAAGCAAGTTTTTTTGTAAAAAATAAATGGACTTGCAAATTATTGATATATAAGTAAAAATAGAGTATGAAACAGATAGATTATCACAAACTTGATTATGATCATAAGCTTCTGTATGTGAAGTCAGTTTTTGAGGAAGCTCAAAGCGCACATCCTGTCTATGCAAAGCTTTATACACTTCTTTCTGGAAAGTGGAAAATTGAAGAAAAACATCTGGATATGCTCTATGTGCAGATCAATAGTGTCGTCGATAGTTTACAGACTGATACTGTTATAGAAAAAATGGGTAAACTGGCAGCTCAACTCGAACAGATACAGAGGATGGAGAAAATAGATCGTGAGCGTGAACAGATTGAAATCCAAGAAATGGAGAAACTCATTATGAAAATTGATGATGATAAACCCGTTAGATTAGGATAAGAGAGAAAATAGAGAAAAGAAAGAATAATTTAAAATTTATAATTTATAATTTCTGACATGGTAGATAATAATAATCCAGATAGTCTTGTACTACAAGAAGACGATAATGGTACACCAGAACAATTTAATGAAGCCGTCAGTGCTGCAGGACGTCAAGCAGGAGCTACCGTCAGTGCTGCTACAAAAAAAGATCCAAAAACTGCCCAGAGATTTGCTCAAGCTGGACAGATTATTGTAGGACAGGTGAATTGAAAATAATTAAGATCATCATATAGATTTTCCAGCGATAGTTACATATTTTGGAGTACATTCTTTGATCATATCAGCTGGATGTGTTCGCTTTTTTGGTGGTATAAATGATTCTGCAATAAGTTCTACACAATTATATTTGTTATTATTTGAATACATGTTGTTTTTTACTAGAGCTTGACTCATGGCAGATAGACTATCATATGGTTTTCCATCTTTTTGGATTACATTATTGATGTATTCTTGTTTATTACTGTCTGATACAGGTGGTTTTAATACTGCTACAGCTAATCCATTAAATTGTTTTGCATAAGTAGAGAAATCAATTTCTTGTTCAACTCATTTCTGTCATGGTTGGGAGAGTTTATTTATAGTAGAATGGATAAATGTTACTGTCCCCTTTTGTTTATCTACTTTGGTTATCATCATGACATGACTTGCATCTATGTCTCACTTGTGTAATTCGGTGAGTAAACTATCTCATGCTGTTTTCTCTGATTTATTGATGGCAATGATATCTCATGGTTCTACTGACTGTGACATAAGAGCGATATGTTTATCCTGTTGTTCTGTTTTGCTATCAACAAGGTTTTTTATTGTACTATCTCTTTGGTTGAGACGATTCATAATTTGAGACATAGCATAACATAATCATAATTTTTTCTTAGTTCATCATTCTCTTTCTATATGAGATTGAAGTTTGATGATTGCTTGTTGTTCTTGTATTGGATCTTGTGCTACATTATTGACGATATCTTGAATTTCTTTGTTGTTATCTGAAAACCAAAAAGTACTTTTGCCATCTTTATCAATAGATCATCAAAACACAGCTTGTAAGAAAGTGTATGCTACTTTGAGTGCTTCCTTCCAATTTCCAGTTTTAAGATTATCCATGACTTGTTCTACAATAGATTTTCCATCTGGATCTTTTAAGTTTTCTGAATGAATAAGTTGGTTAATAGATTAATCAAGGTTGATATCATTTACTATTTCTTTCCCAGTTTCTGAAAGTTCTTGGATAGCTTGTGATGTGGTTTGTTCTTTTAGCTGTTTTCCTGTTTCTTTTCATGCTTCAACTATCTCTTGATCAGATGGTTGCTCAGTTTGCTCTATACTGTTGATATTTTTTTCTGGAGTCATGAATCCTGTATTATAAAATGATAAATACTAATAATTTTATTTACTGCTATATTAGCTTTATTGAGTTGGTTTTTCTTCTCACATAATAAGATATTCGTCTATTAAAAATCTTTCTTTATATTATCCTTTAATAAGAGATTTAATTTATATTTTTGATATTCATACAGTATCTTGATGAAAAAACTTCTTATAGTTCTTTTGATTCTCATGGGTAGAGAGTTATGATTGATAGATTCACCATGAATGACATCTACTCGATAGGGTTTGCCAGTATCCTGTTCTATAATAATATTGGTGGAAGCTCGAAATGATTTTGGATTTATGAGATTGTATATTTTTCTGCTATATGAATTAGTGTATTTTATAGCAGGTGTACCTATAATATCAAAGAACTCATTTTCTATTCTGGTATATTCTTCATATTTTTGGATGAGGGAAGCAATATGTTGTAGTGTCTCTATTGATAGAGTAGATTCATCTATCAGTCCCAATATTTCTCATTGTATTTTCTTCTGTACAACTTTATAAGATTGTTCATTGCCTACTAATCTTGTTTCGGGCATATACTCTCAGAGGATGGCTTGCATTTTTTGAATTCTTTGTTGCTGTCCGTAAAAATCTCAGGGAATAATGTGGTCATGAAATTCCTTTACAATAGTATTATTAATAGCTCTTGTTATCTTTTTTACTCAGCCTGAACTATTATATCACTCACGTATGTTATATTCAAAAATATTCATAACTATGAATCACTATAAAATATAATTTTATTATAACTCTTTTTGTGAAAAATGCAAAAAAATCACGAGTTTTTCGTGATCTATGGATTGCTTCGTCATACTTCCTCGCAATGACTACCCAAACAATCCTTGCATACTAACTTTACTGTATTTTTTCTCTAGTTCATCAATAAATTTCGAGAGAGAGTGAAATCCATGAATATCAAGTAGCACATGGCGAAGAATATCAAAATCAGGATTGAGAACACAACTCTCTTCTATTTTGAGATGATTCATATCAGGAACCGTAATAAGATTAACAAGTTCTTTGGAGCTGAACGCGAGTTCGCGTCAGGTAAGAAGTTTTGTTTGTACTGATGTTTTGATGTGTTCAATATTCTGGTAGATATTCTCAACGGTTCCATATTCTCTGATGAGATCAGTGGCAGACTTGGGACCGATACCAGCGACACCAGGAATATTATCAGAATTATCTCCGATGAGTGCAAGATAATCAGCAAGGAGTGGTGGCTCAAATCAGAACTCTCTTTTGAAATCAAGATAGTTGGTTTTTTTATTTTTCATAGGATCAAAAGAGTCGACATCCTGACAGATCAGTTGTTTGAGATCCTTATCGGATGAGACGATAGTAGCATGAGTTCAGACTTTGAATTGAGCTTTTTGTACCCAGGTATTGATGACATCGTCAGCTTCATATCCAGGAAATCAGAAAGCAGGGATACGGAGATCAGCGATCATCTGATGAGAAAGATGAAACTGTCTGATGAGATCGTCAGGAGCTTGTTCTCTATTAGCTTTATAATTTTCATCCATATCATGACGTGCTGTTTTACCTCCTACATCTCGAGCGATAGCAAAATAATCAGGTTTGTCTAACATCAGTTTTAGTGTCATCTTCGCCATTCCAAAGATCATCTGAGTATTCTCTCCATAATCATCACTGAGTGCTGGAAGTCCGTAATATGATCTAAACAATAATCCTGATCCATCGATGATGGTAAATTTGCTCATTTCTTGAAATTTTAGATTCTAAATTTTAAGTGTTAAGTTTATACTGAAATCAAGAGAGAATCTCAAGGAAGAGTTTGCATTGGTGATTAAGATTATTATTATGATTTTGATTTATTATATTATGTATAATATGAAAAACTTTGATCCTACTCTCCTCTGCTTTTTTCAAGATAATAATCTCCAATGTGAATATCATGAGCATCCGCCAATTTTTACAGTAGAAGAGAGTAAAGAACTCAAAACATCCATACCATGAGTTCATACCAAAAATCTCTTCCTGACGGACAAAAGGGGTCAGTATCGACTTGTTTGTGTGGAATCCAGTAAGAGGTTACCTATTAACTCATTTCGTAAACTTGTAGGAGCAAAAGATATGACATTCGGTACTCCAGAAGAGATGAAAAAACTCTTGAATCTCACTCCATGAAGTGTGAGTATTTTCTGACTCATTCATAAACCAAACAACTTATCTCTTTACTTAGATAAAGATATTCGAGAAGCTGAACTTGTTGGACGACACCCCAATCGTAATGATGCGACCATAATTATTACCCATGATACTTTAGTAAGTTTTCTTAGTATATTAAATATACCAGTGAATATATTAGAAATTTGAGAGGAACTAAAAATAGTGCAATAAAAAATCCCGAACACCTCGGGATACTATTATCTTTCAACTTGTTCAAGAACGAGCGTATAGTCATGATTCAGTGCTGGATCAGCTTTCAGTTTCTTAGGAAATTCTTTCACTGCGTAGATGACAGCAGCATGATTTTTCCCTCAGAAGTAGTTTCCAATCTTTTCAAATGTTCGTTGAAATTTGGATTTGGCGATGACCATCAGCATTTGACGAGCCAGTGAGATATCTTTGGATCTTTTGTCTGATTTGAGATCAGCGACACTGAGACTATAATAAGCAGCGACATACTCTACGATAGTAGCAAAATTCATCAGTGATCTGCTATTCAAACTATTCATCTCTTCCAGAGATACCGTTTGTTCTCCTTTAATTCTATACCCAAGAGTTCTGAGGCAATCATGAACGGTATTTATGGTAGTTGGTTGGTTGGAAAGATTCTTTTTCGTGAGGATAATATTGATTGCTCCTTCAAGTTCTCTCACATTAGAAGTGATGTTTTGCGCAAGGACTTGTAAGAATTCTGTATCGATATGTTCACCTTTGAGAGCTACTTTGGATTGTAAGATAGCGAGTCTGGTTTCGAAGTCAGGTTCAGTAATGTCGCAAACCAACCCCAAACCAAAACGGCTCTTCAATCTCGCCTCAATATTATTTAACTCTCTAGGTGCACGATCTGAAGTCAGAACAATTTGTTTTCCAGCTTGTTGCATCTCGTTAAAGATATTGAGAAAAATTTCTTGTGTCTTATCTTTATCTCCAAGAAACTGCACATCATCAAGTAGTAACACATCAATCTTTTTAAATTCAGCCAGAAGATTATTGAGTTTGTTTTTTCTAATGGCCATCACAATATGATCAATCAATTGTGTAGTAGGCAAAAATACAATATTCTGACTTGTCTGTCCGTTAGGTAGACCACTATGATGTTTGGTGATAGAATTTCCGATGGCGTTCAGGAGATGAGTTTTACCCAATCCCACATGTCCGTAGATAAAGAGTGGATTGTAGATCTTTCCTGGTTGATCAGCTACTGCTCTAGCTGCTGAGAGTGCAAATTCAATATGAGCACCAGAAACAATATTTTCGAAAGTAAACTGTGTCTGTAGATTATAACCAAAACTTGATGTCTTACTAACTTGGCTTGTGATACTCTCATGAGTAGCTTGAATACTAGGAGCAATTTTGAGAAGTTTGCGAACGTCTATTTGAAGTGGATTTCTGACCTTTGACTGAAATGGTTCAAATATTACAAAATCATAAGAAAATTGTTGATTGTAGGTAGATTGGATAGCTGTTTTGAGTGTTTTTGCAAAGAATTTTTTCACTTGCCCAAGGACAAATTCGTTAGGTATTCAAATATCAATCTTTTTGTGTTTATCATCAATTGCAATCACTCCACAATTATTTAAAAATCAAAGAATGATTTTGTGGTCATGATGAAGAGAAAGATGCTGAATGATATCAGTCCATACTGCTGTTAGTGTAGATATTTGTTCTGGAGTATAGGTATGATTCATATCAAATAACATCAGGGATTCTCTAGCAGGGATAAATGATTCATAATGTATAACTTAAGTGTTCTATGTATACCTATTCCTTGTCTGAAAAACAATGGACGAATTATATAAAAAAATATCACGATTCTCTAGTTGCAGTTTCATCTTTTTAACTATTTGGATGAGGTAAACAAGATGAAAGTATGTCCTTATGCTATACTTGGGTTTGCTCATTTATCCTAAAAAATGATATAATTTGAGTAATGAAAAGCTTAAAGTGAATAATGAAATATGTATATATTTTTTACCGATAAAAAATTATATTTTCTGACATATTTCACGCTTTAGTATATAAAGTCATATATTTTCTATTTGTCAATGATTGTTTTTGTATGTATAGTGATAGTCTAACCCTAAAATAAAACTTATATGAAAAAATTATTAAAACTTATAATGACCATTTTTATAGTTATTATTACAATATTTGTGATTTTAACTATTATTGCTTCAAATCATAATATATATGATTTGATATATGATTTGATATATGATTTGATAAAAAATATTAATTGGTTTAGCTTTACGGCTGGCCAATAACAAATTTGTCCTCAATATTTGAGGACATTTTTTCATAAATCTTTTCTAAAATCTCACGAGTAGTATCATAGGTAGCTAAGTCGATCGCTTCTGTCAGACTTACTACTCTTTTATCCAAAATCTCTCCATCTCCTTCAGAATATCCTGAGAGCTGTGATACATCGATATACGGAATCTCTGCTATATAATATGATACTGTTTTGAGGATAGTGTTTTGTTTCTTAGGGTGGAAAAACTCATACTGTTCTGTATAGATATCTGCTGTATTGATTTGATCTTCACTCAGTTGTAGTCCAGTTTCTTCATAAAATTCTCTTAGAGCAGTATCAAGCATAGTTTCTTGTGGGTTTGGGTGTCATTTTGGAAGTCCTCGATGATTTCCACTCGCTAGTTTTATCATAATAGTATACCAATTATTATCTTGTTGCATAAGAGGAATAATACCATAAGAGAAATCGTGTTGCATTGATTTGAGTTGTAATAAAAAAGTCATTATTCTGACTTTGGTGGGATTCCTGATTGGAGAGAACGTTTTTGTGTTGGGTTGAGGTCTTTGGACATTTGATCTAGACCTCTTTTAAAGAATCTTTTCAGTCTCTCAAAGAATGATTTTCCATCAGGACTCATATTTTTTGTCTCAATGCTTGTCCCAGCGATCAAGAGATCAATAATCCAAGCATTAAGTTTTTTTTCAAGATAATGAAACATTGTAGTAGTTGAAAGTGGAAAGTTAAAAGTTTTCTGTTTGAAAAAAGAATAATTTTCTTACTAAAATAATCAAGAGAAGATGGTGTTTTTGTAGTGACTTTTGATTAAAAAAATCACGATTATTCTTCGTGACCTTGGTTTTTATTATTGATATATTCAAGAGCTTGTTTAATATCATCATAACGATGGCCTTTACGAGCAAGTTTTTCATAAATTTTTATAATATCATAACCTTGTTTGTTTAACTTCTGGATTTCTCTAGCGAGGTTTCCTACTCCACTCTCTTGGATCTCCTCATCCAATTCAGCGAGCACCTCTTTCACGATGTCAGATGGCATCCCTTTTTCATACATCTTCTGTTTAATATTTTGAATAGATTTACCTTTATGAATTACTTCAGAAGTGAAATATGCTTTACAGAAGGCATAATCATCAAGATATTCTTGTTCTATGAGTTTATTCAGTGTATATTCTACGTCAGTAAGTGTATATCATTTCGCAAGGAGCGTTTTTTTCATCATAGCGATCGTCTTAGGATTGTATGACAAGAGTGTCAAAGCATAATCATAAGAGGAAAGTTTCATAGATGGTGGTTGAAAATAGTTTAAAGTTACATATGTTATCAATTTGTCATTTCGACCTTGTGGAGAAATCTTTTATATATTATAGTATGATAAAAGATTTCTCGATTTCACTTCGTTTCACTCGAAATGACAACATTACTATAATTTACTGACTAAAATGTAATACTCCAATATATGCTCCACCAAATCATGAGTGAGTGGTTTTCGCAAATCCTACTCCTACTTTCGTGATATTTGGATCCATCATCATCTTATAGTGAACTCCATTGTATCTTTTTTCTCCAAGAAGGAATCCTAAGAATCCAGATGGACCACCAATTCTTCCTCTTGTTGTTTCAATAAAGTCTTCTGTACAGTCTTGAGCTTTACATGCATATCCACCAAACATAATAGATTCACCTGCTGCAGGACTTACTCCTCTTGTAGAGAACCATTCATCGAGATCATAACATCGTGCATTAGCACAAGATTGACCAGGTCTTTGGTGCATTCTCGTAAATTTTTTTGCATCACCCAGATAGGTTGCCCATTCGGTACTGGTATTGTTCAGTGTAAGATCAATTGTCAAAGGTTTGAGTCCTTTGGTTGATCTTTCGTAGTTTATCCATCCAAGCCAAGTTTCTTGAACTTTTTTGGTATCTACGTTGAAATTATATAATCTAAGCTCTACAGTGGTTGGTTCTGAAGATTCTGGTGTTTGAGTTTCAGAAGCATCAGCGAGAGCGATTTGAGTTCATCTTAATTTTTCTTTGATCTCATCTGATACAATAGGTAGTGGTTTGAGTCCATTAGAAGTCATATCATTTGTTTGAGCTGCAGCCATGAGTGGCATACTCATCCAAAGTACGAGAAGTGCTGGTAAAAATTTTAACTTTTTGAAGAATAAATGCATACAAAGGATAAGAGTAAAGACCAACAATATAGTTTATAAGGTTGAATGTTTGTAAAGTTTAGCTTTAAAACTTTTTAACATTATGAACCTTCTACTTCTATAAGGGTCACCCTTTTTACTATCAAAAAGGAGCCGAAAAGTAAGGTTGTGTCAGACAAAAATCTTTTTTAAAATTTTTGAACACGTTTACGAGTATAAGAATTACCCATGTTTGGGTCAAGTCAAAATGTATTTTCGTTTAAGGTTACAGAAAAGAATAGTCTTGCAATCGTCATAAAACTCTGTATGCTCCTTTTGTTTTAATTAGTAAAAATTATTATATTATGTTAGCAGATATTGGGAATTGGTTAGTAACTCTTATGGAGACAGTTGGATATCCTGGATTGTTTTTTGCTTCCTTTTTGGAAAATATTATCCCACCTATTCCAAGTGAAGTGATCATGCCTTTGGCTGGATATTTGGCATCTCTGGGTAAGATGAATCTCGTGTTAGCGATTTTGGTTGGTACTTTGGGAAGTACTTTAGGAACGATTCCATATTTTTATGTTGGAAGATATCTCAGTAGACATAAGATTGGTGATTTCGTAGAGAAATATGGGAAATACTTCTTTTTCGATAGAGAAAAGCTTGATAATATCTATGATATCTTCAATAAGCATGATAGTTCATGGGTATTCTTTGCGAGATTCCTTCCATGAGCAAGAAGTTTAATCTCTCTTCCAGCTTGATCAGCAGATATGGATGTAAAAAAATTTATGATCCTGACTTTTACAGGGACAGCCATACGAACGACGTTATGGACACTGATCGGGTATTTCTTCGGACAACAGCAAGATACGATCCTTTCCTATATCAATAAGTATGATCACTATGGAAAATACTTTGTCGTTGCACTAGTTATAGGTATTATCGTCTGGGCAGTGAATAGACCTAGGAAAGAAGAGAGATAGTTTATAAAGTCAAAAAGTTTGTAAGGTTATAAAGTTGCACTAAAAAAGGTGTGATTTTTCTTATATGATAAATATTTGACAAATAGTAGTATTTTATGTATAATATGATATATCTAATTTACATTATTATATTGTTATGAATACTACTCATTCTTGAGAATCTGTAAAAAAGAAATTTGAAATTAGAGAGTATCAAGTTAAGGGCTGGAGAGATATGCTTTCTGTTATAAAACAATATCTGGAAGGAACACTGTTGATGGATGGTAAAATTAAAGAGGTAGATAATACTATACTTTCTGAATATTCAGAGAGTCTTTTAGGAACTATGAATTATAAAGAAAATATTCATCTTCAATCATCAGTCCCTCTCTGGATGGCGACAGGAAGTGGAAAAAGTTATACCATGGGAGAGATGATGAATAAAATTTTCAAACTAAGAAATAGATATTTTCCTGATCATTCTATCAAGAGTCTTGTGTTAAATGACAGGATATCCCTTGTCGATCAGTTACATACAGATTTTATAGAGGGAAGAGATGGTAAACCATGATTTTTATCAGAACATGATATACATACGCAGATTTTTCATAGTAAAGCAGATCAACAAATAGAAGAAGCGTATCGTGAAGATATTGAAGAACACGATAAAGAAATCGATATGAATACTTTAGTAAATGATGATGAAGTAGAGATTCAAGAGAATACGACAGTATCACAAGATACCATGTATTTTTCTACTTTACAAACCGCGTATCTCAAAAACTTAGATGAACAAATCACTGATCTGGATGTCATTATTATTGATGAAGCACATAAACTTGCAGGTAAACAAAAATATGCAACTCTTATGAGATTTTATAAACCCAATAAGCATGGAAGATTACCATTAGTGTTTGTCCTATCTGCGACCATGAATCCGATCTTACACCTGGTCAATGATCCTGTAATTCAATTTGGTCTCCCAGAATATATTGCATCTCGCCATTCTCCTCAAGTAAATTATAATCTGGTTACTACTCATGAATGGACGCAAGAAGATATGAGTTATATCAATGATCAAATCATCCAGATATCGCTTATTGAAGATCTCAAAGAGAAAAAAAGAGCGATTGCCGATCTGAAAGAACAGCTAGAAGAGATGCTTAAAAAATCTACGATGACTGACCAAGATTTGGTGACAGATTTTTTGCAAAGAGCTCCTCTACTGGATCATACAATTGTTTTCGCCAAAGATATTGCACAGGCTGATTATCTTGCAACTGAATTTAATAAACAGGCGTGAAATACAGACACAGCCATCGCTATCCATAGTCGTATCGATCAGACTGATGCACAAGTACTCCATGCGTATAAATCAGGAGAGAAAAAAATTATCGTAGCCGTGAATAAACTCAATGAAGGTATCGACATGCCTCAGACGAATAACATTGTCTTCTGGAGAGATACGGATAGTGATACGATTTTCCAACAACAATTTGGAAGAGGACTGAGATGATTAGAAGTGAATGTCTATGACTATGTGGGAGGTCTCAGAAATCTCTCATGGATACAGGGTATTCATCAAGCAGTAGAACAAATTCATGGCGATGGTGAAGAAGATGCTCTTGTCATCACTCCACTAGACCCAGAAGAGGATAATAATAAAATTCTTGGATGAGATGAAGAGAAAGATGGCGTTAGTCTTAATCCTGTAATAGATCCACTGGATAATCCAGATAAAAATGAAAAAGAAGAAAATACTCTTCCTGACTTACCTCTCGTAGATGGTAATACATCATCAGAATCTGAAGAAAATAAATATGAAGCTCATTGATGAGTAAAAAAATCATTACAGGAAAAAAAATATAAAAAGAATATCACTATACGTACCCTTGGCATTAATGACTTGTTTGGTGATGCTCCTCAGGTCGATATTGAGTGACTTTTTCAGAAAATTTTGAAATTTGATGAAGAATTGGACTTACCAATAATATGAGAAAATTGACAAATAGAAATTGATTGAGAAATATATCAATGGGTTGGAGTAGGTACTCCTTATAATCAATTATGGTGATTAAAATGAATAATTATTTTAGAGAGATTAAAAAAACAATGAGAAGAATGGAAAGAAAAATATGTTAAAAGAGCAAAAACTCAAGCATGACCAATTGGTACTATAGTTGAGATTAGATCATTAGAAAAACTTATAAAAAATGAAATAAATCTTTTAAAATTGTCAGATGATGAAACGGTAAAAATAGATGGAAAAACATATTATTGGATAAGTTCTAAGATATTGGCTAAAAAAATATGAGTTAAATCTCCCACTATATGAAATATAATAGAAAAACAATGAGAAGAATGGAAAGAAAAATATGTTAAAAGAGCAAAAACTCAAACATGACGAGTTGTTAGTATTGTTGAAGAAAAAATATTAATAGAAATATTAAAAAATATTAGTAATATTTCAATGGTATGAAATGATGAAACAGTAGAAATAGATGGAAAAACATATTATTGGATAAGTTCTGATATATTATCTAAGAAAATATGAGTTAGCTCTCATACTATATTAAGAACAATCAAAAAACAATGAGAAGAACGGAAAGAAAAAAATATAAAAAAAGCAAAATCACATATTCATCAAAAAATAATATCTGTAATACAAATAGATTCTCTCAAAAGCCTGTTTCAAGATAAAATGTTGCCAAAATTATGAGATGATGGAAAAGTAGGAATAGACTGAAAAAATTATAAAGGTATAAAATGATTGGGTTGGGAAATAATTAAGATAATAAAAGAACAAAAA
>CAYWIJ010000002.1:0-7248 GCA_964458335.1 uncultured Candidatus Peribacteria bacterium
TCACCTGCGTCACCCGGCAGCCCGCGACCGGCCGCAGGCTCATCGCATAGTCGCCCTCAAAACTCCCAAGAAAACGGGTTTCCTTATGAAGACTACATTCGTACATGAAGTCTCTGATACTTGACCGTATACATAATTTTTGAATAAATAAAATATGTCATTGCGAGGAACGAAGCAATCCATAATCTATGGATCGCCACACACCGATCTATTATAATTTTATTAAATCGGGGTTCGCGATGACATAAGTCGTCTTAGAATAATATAAGAAATTATGCGTGTGCTTTAGCAAAATCTGCAAGTTCTTCTACTTTTTTAGAAAGTTCTGCTCCTTTTTTGGTGAGACGATATCTAATTTTGAGAGGTTTAGTTGATGTAACATCTCTGAGAATATATCCGACAGTTACTCCTTCATCAAGTCTTTCTGTTAAGATTCTTGAATTGATATTATCAAGTTTTTTTTGAATTTGACTAAATGAAAGTTCTTCATGTTCTCCTAATACTTTGATTAAAATAATCATCCATTTCTTGCCAAGGAAATTGAAAAGATTACTGATTGGACATGCGTCAGAAGCTATAGGTTGCATTAGTATATATGACTATATAATATAAAATAACTTGTAATTGTAAAGTTATGTATAATTATTGTAGTCAGAATTGCAAGATGAATTTATTATTATGTAATATTCTATTGATGGTCTTTGAGATTATTCTTTTCATCACTTCTGTTTTCACTCGTTTTGTTTTGTGTCGTCTAAAGAATTTGTAAGATCTTTGTAACCATCTGTTATTTCTCTTGTCATATTAACCAGTGAAGAAATATCCATATCTCAGATATTACCTTTGATGATATCGGGAGCAACATGAGTGATAATATTATCACGATATTGAGTGATTTGTTGTATGACTTGAGGAAGTGATTCATCTGCATCGATAGTAATATACCCTAATTTTGCATAGATTGCCTTATTGAGTAAGATCACATGATCAAGCATTTCATAGTAAATAAGAGAAAGCGATTTATCAATAGCTGTTCTGAGCATATGGATATTTTCTCTGACATTTTCAGTAGACTTACATGCACCGCTGAGATTGATAAATTGTTGTTGTAAAGAAAGAAGTTCCTGACGTTCATCCTTGTCAAGATCGAGGTTGGAAAGTTGGTGAATATAAGGTAGTATAGTATCAAGCTGATCTTTAATCTTTTCGTAAAGCTCTTTATGTTCTTCATTGTCAAATTTGATAAGATTCTTGAGAATAGCAGCATCAGGTTCATTTTGCTTAATACGATAAGTATCAATACCCCAAATACTCGATATATACTCTAATACTTGTCAGATTATATATATTTTGTCTGTCTGTAATGCATTGAGAGTGATTGTTGCCATGTCGTCATCGTACTTCTTGGATTGTTTTGTCAGAGGTATTTGTAAAATTTGCAATGGATAAACTTCTTCTTTCTCTGGGATAATCCATTGAATAAATTTAGTAAATGGTTTGAGGATAGGTACAAAAAGGAGAGAAGTAAGCGTACTAAACACGGCATTGATGATTGCACTACCCATGACAAGATTATCACGATAACCTAGTACGTCTAGCGTTATCCAGATAAATTGACGGAAAAAGATAATACCAAGTACTACGGTTAGTGCATTAAAGATAAGGTTAGCGACAGCAAGTTGTTTTTTTGCAGTGCTTCCAGAAAGTGAAGCAATGAGAGCGGTACAGGTCGTCCCCACAGCAGCTCCTAAGAGAATAGCAAATCAGGCATCAAAGGTAATAATCTCACTATGGAGAGCAGCAAGTGTCATTACTCCTACTGCACCACTTGATTGTACCATCGCTGTTACCACAAGACCTATAGCTCAGAAAATCCATAAATTCATATCTTTGTACTGCTCAAAATTGAAGAGTTGTGACATAATTTCTATATTTTCTTTTAAAAAATCAATTCCTAAGAAAAAAAGTCAGAATCCAACAAGAAGTTTTGCCCAGTATCATCGTGATTTTTTGCTGGTGATGATCATAATAATCCCTCAGATAGCGATCAGTGGAAGTGCAAACATGGAAATTTTGAATTCACCAAATCCTAGATACCCTACAATGATGGCTGTGAAGGTAGATCCAATATTGGCACCGATCAAGATTCCAATTGCATTGATGAGTTGCATCATACCAGCACTTACAAATCAGAGTGTAAGGAGAGAAATAAGTGTACTACTGTTCAGTATTCCCGTGACGATTGTTCCTACTAAAGTAGCTTTTCGCCCTTTATTAGTATATTGTTGGAGAATCTGGCGTAATTTTGGACCTCAGAGTTTTTTGAGAGCTTCTTCAAACATTTCCATACCAAAACGAATAAGCCCCAGTCAAGCAAATAATACCCATCGATTCATAGAATAAAATTGAGAATTAAAAATTAAGAATTATGAATTATATGTGTAATGATATAAAAAAAAACCTTTCTGACAAATTATGAAAGGTTAGGCGAGTTGTTTTGAGTTTACTTGTAAATGAAAAGAGATATAAATTTTTTGAGGTTGCTCAGTTTAGATACTAAAATGTGTCATTTCGACTTTGTGGCTTTAACTTGAGGAATGAGAGGAGAAATCCAGAACGAAGAGATGGTAGAAATCCAGAACGAAGAGATGGTAGAAATCTTTTATTGTTCATTATAAAGGATTTCTCTGCTCATACTCCATTACACTACGCTACTGTCATTTTTCCAGATATGTCCTGTCGTATTTCCAGTAAGAAAAGAAATGACACAGCTATCTTTAATTAGCCATATCAGTTTTTTTTGTGTATAGATTGCTTCGTTCCTCGTAATGGCAAATTATGCTTCAATTGGTTTGATGTCAGATGGAGTATTTTCTTTCAGTTTTTTATAAACATATGTTTGTGCAAGAGCAATGGTTGGAAGAGCTCAAAGAAGACCAATGAGAAGAGCTAATGCTCACAATAGAGTAATACCTATATAGATAAGACCAATACCTGATAATTTCCAAAAATTATCTTGAGTCGCATACCAACTTGCTTTAATGGAATCTATAGTGCCATATCCTTCAGCAATATAATATTGGAAGAGAGATAATCTGACTGCAATCCAGATACCAGGGATGATAAGCGCGATAATTCCTATGAGTACAACTAATCCTACCAATATTCCACCTCCGATGAGACGAGCTACTCTTATCCAAGGTGTAGAAGTTATAATACTAAATGGTGGTTTTTTATCTTCTAGAATTTGGAGATTCGCTCTTACATATCCAAGACCTAACCACGCTCCAACTATACCCACTATAATATAGACAATACTACTGATTGTTACCCAAATTCCTACAGGTTCATATGTACCTATTTCTGTATTATATATGGTAGCTCCTGGTATTTGTCTAATAATAAAGTCAAAAATATGTTCAATAATAGAAGGTATAAGAGTAATCAGAAAGAGGACTATTATTGTCCAAAAATATTTTTTGATAAATTTCCAAGAAGTAGAGATCACTTCTTTGATGATAAAACTGTGGTTATTAATGGTGGGTATATCGTTGTTGTGAATTTCAATATTTTTGGTAGATTGCTTGATGATATCCTTACCTTTGTTAGGGTGGTGTAGCATAGGTGGTAGAATAAATCAGATAAAATATATTATATATAATATCTATTATTTTTATCATTGCAAGATTATTTTGATTTGCAAACAAGTGAATAAATCGTATGATACATAAACTTATTTCAGTTCTTGTTCTTGTGATGAAAAAAAATATCTATGCTGTACATTGTTGGATAAAAGGAGGTGGGGCACTGAATGTTTTAGAAGCGTTTATTCATAAAAAAATCAGAAATTGACAATCGGTAGATGCTATTTTTACGTTGTATTCAGATAGAAATTATTTGGAGATTACGGATTATGGATTACGGATTACGGATAGTATATGAGATGGTGATAATGGGGAATGATGAAAAGAATGAATTCGTAACTCGCAATCCTTAATAAAGAATTCGACATATAAAATTCCTATTATTACTGCTCTACCTTATCGGCTTAACAATCTCTTTCGTCGAGTAGATAAGAAGAAACCATCAGTGATTACATATTTTCTTGATTATCGTAACTTGATGCCGTTTTTCCCCATCTTAATGGAGCGGTTATCTAAAAAACTTGCTCGTGCTTTGAAACAACAAGATGCTGATGTTCTGATCTCTTCGTATGCTGTAGCGAAAAATATCGATATCCCAGAATGAATATTCAAAGAAATTTATTTTCATCAGCCAATGCATTATATTCGACCTCTCTATGAGGAGTATGTAGGATATATGAAGTGATGGAAGAGGTGGTTGTATAAAAAGATCACTCCAAAGCTTCGTCGTCGAGATAGTAAACCTAGACAGTATAATGTGATGTATGCGAATAGTGAGAGTACGAAACAGCAGATACAAGATATTTATTTTCCATGAAAACAAGTTGATATTCAGGTGGTTCATCCACCGATTGATGAAGCATTTTTTCATGAGTCAGTCGTGACTGTACCAGATAATTATTTTTTTTATATCAATCGCCTGACTAAAATGTTTAAGCATTTGGATAAGATTATCCATGTGTGTAATGAATACAAAGTTCCTTTGATAATCGCTGGAGACGGACCTGACAAGATAGAACTCATGAAAATTGCTGGTCCTACCATTACTTTTGTTGGGCGAGTTTCTGATAAGGCTACTAAAATTTCTCTGATGAAAAAATCGAAAGGAGTATTGAATATTGCTCATGAAAGCTTTGGTATCGTAACGGCAGAAGCATTACTTCTTGGAGTGCCAGTTTTCTGATATCATGGTTGAGCAACTCCAGAACTTGTTGATGAAGAAAGTGGATTATTATGAGATTCTTTAGATGAAAAAGTATTGTCTGACCAGTTCTCGAAGTTTATTTCTACAGATTATGATCGTCAAATAATTCAAGACAACGCTAGAGAGAGATTGAGTGAGGGACAAAAATTTTGGTGTTAATCAGTCTCTTACATCTACATTTTTACTGATATCAGTGACAATAGTATAGATTAATGGATATCACTCTATGGTAGCGTTGATGAAAGAATAAATATATCTTTTATATTACATAAATTGTATATAAAGTCAAATTTTTGATAAGATATAAAAAGATTGCTTGCAAAGATTAGACATCTTCTTTATTATAGAAGTGGTAAATTTATTTTATAGTCATCTGAGTATGCAATACCGAAATTCATTTGTACAATGGTTGAAACACTTTACTCAATCTTCTCAATCTACTAATAATTCTATTGTGTTGGGATCAGAACTCAAACCATCAAGAAAAGACAAACAAGAAGCAACAGTCTTTTCGTTTAGTAAGGGTCAGATTACTATTTTTTGGATAATTGGTGCATTAGTAGCCTATGCATCATATTTAGTGTTTCGTTCTCTTTCTTTGCTGTATCTTATTCTAACAGGATTATTGATTTCTGTGGCAATGGAATCATTTATTATGCGATTACAAAAATGGATGAAGAGGTGATTTTCTATAGGAATTATGTATTTGCTATTGGTGATATTTCTGCTTGCAGGTGTGGTTATTATTTTACCATTTCTCTTAAAACAGATTTCTTCCATTATCTCTCTGTTAATGGTGCAGATATCAGCTATGGGACAACAAATATCAATGATGGGTCTACCTGCATATATTGAATCAATGCAATGGATACCTAGTCTTATAAAAAATTATATTTTACAAAATTTATGATCAAATACTTCACAACTACAAATTACAGTAATGCAAAATATTTCTGCTCTTGTCTCTACAGGAAGTACCTATGCAAGTAATATTGGTGGTATGGCTTTGTCTCTTGTATGATCAATATTTACTATTCTTGGTCAGATTGCACTCGTGTTGACTATTGCAGTATTCTTTTCGATAGAGAAACAGAGGGTGATACGTTTTTTCGTACATCATACATCATCGACACTTTCTTATACACAATTTATGTCAGAAAAAGTTGATCTTTTTTATAAAAAAATGGGAACTTGGCTCAAAACTCAGCTCTGATTGTGTGTATATATTTTTGTGGTTGTATATATTGCATTGATAGTCTTATGATGGTTTGGTATGTCACTTCCTAATGTATTCTCATTAGCATTGATGGCAGGATTCACAGAATTTATACCTTATGTATGACCGATACTGTGAGCAATACCTGCTGTAATTGTTGCTACTATTATATATGGATGGAAGGGTCTGATTGTAGTAAGTATCATCTATATTGTTATTCAACAGATAGAAAATAATGTCTTAGTTCCTATGTTAATGAATAAATCATTATGAGTGAGTCCATTACTTATTTTACTGTGTGCATTGTTCTTTGGCTCAATTCTTGGATTTGTAGGAGTGGTGATGGCGGTACCATTTGCTATTCTTATCACTATGGTAGTAAAGAAAGATTTTGAGTAAGAAAAATTTGACATTATTGTCATTATGATTATAATTGGATTAGTATTTTACTATTTATTATAGTCAATGAATACTTCAATCAAAAATCGAGAGCAATTATTGAAAGCAGATAAAAAAGAAAATGTGCAATCAAATTTTTTAGAAAGACGAGAAAAACTATCGGCGAGATTTACTAAAAAGAGACTGTTTAGCTTGTTTAAGAAGGCATATGAATCCAAAGATAGTCGTCCACGAGATTTTAAGTTTCGTGCTTATATTGTCAATGTTCTTAAGGGAGAAAAAATCAATTATTTCGAAGATTCCACATATAAAGCTCTCAAAAGTTTATTTAAGAAATTTAGAGATATTTTAGAAGAAAAAGGAGATAATATCTTTGAGGTATTGTGATGACCTTCAGATATCTCCGACGTAAGTACTATCAATGATACTACTCCTGTCAAATACACACAACTATCACTATTTAATGAACTTGATATGAGAGATAACGAGGAAAACCTAAAAAAGCAAGAAACCATAAAAGAAGAAATTCAGCTATCATCTGAAAATGTTTTTGGTGTACAGGAATTGTTTACTAAAAAAGAAGTAAATAATGATAAAATCGACTTAGATGCATTATATGCTCCAGATCCTGATGAACCATGGTGGAATAAATAATTTCTAATTCCTTGCTTTCATCTTCGAAATTCCTATACTGAATCCAGTTTTAGTCTGGATTTTTTTGTATGTCATCGAGAATTCGTAATTTTTGTATCATCGCACATATTGATCATGGAAAGAGTACACTA
>CAYWIJ010000002.1:7258-92119 GCA_964458335.1 uncultured Candidatus Peribacteria bacterium
GATTACTGGTGCAGTCAAAAAAGTAGAAAACTCACAGTCTCTGGATACCATGGATATCGAACAGGAACGTGGTATCACCATTAAGATGACACCTGCTCGTATGCACTGGAAAGGAATAGAACTCAACCTTATCGATACTCCTGGTCACGTTGATTTTCAATACGAAGTATCACGTTCACTCTCAGCTGTGGAAGGAGCTGTTTTACTGATCGATGCATCTCAAGGTATCCAAGCACAGACGCTTTCGGTTCTCTATTCTGCGATTAATGCGGGCCTGACGATTATTCCAGTGATGAATAAAATTGATCTTCCAGCTGCAAATCCTGAAAGAGTATCCAAAGAAATCGAAAATCTTGTCGGTATCCCAGCAGAGGAGGTTATTGGAATCTCTGCGAAAACAGGAATAAATGTTGAATCTGTTCTGGATGCAATTGTGGAGAAAATACCTCCGTTTGTAGAAGAAAAAGTTGATGAAATAGATGCAAAAGCACTTATTTTTGACTCGGTGTATGATGCATATAGAGGAGTGGTCGTCTATGTGAAAGTATTGTCAGGAAGTTATAAGATAGGAGATGTCGTGTATCTTCCTCACTCAGAGAAATCATTTACTCTCACCGAAGTGTGATACCTCACTCCTAAATACCAAAAGGATAAACAACTCTCATCGGGTCAGATCGGATATTTTTGTACCTGACAAAAATCGGTGAGAGATGCAAAGATTGGAGACACGATTATGAAAGTTAAGAGTGAAAAGTTAAGAGTTAAGAATGATTATTCTCCTTTAATGTCCTATGCAGTGCAAGGATTTTCGAAAGCAAAACCGTTTGTTTATGCGGGAGTATATCCGATTGATACGGTCGAATATGATAAACTTAAAGAAGCGTTTGAAAAATTGTCGCTCAATGATAGTGCCATTTCCTATGAACATGAAGTATCGAAAGCATTGGGATTGGGATTTCGTTGTGGATTTCTCGGAATGCTCCATATGGATATCATCAAAGAAAGATTAAGCAGAGAATATGGGATTGAGACTCTTTTCACTACTCCAACTGTAGCGTATTTAGTCAAGGCAAAAGGGTTTTGAGATGAGCGTTTCAAATCTGGTCGTAATGTAATTGAAACGGTTGTTTCGTGACTGTTTATCCACGTGATCAATGATTTTGTATCAGGACTATCAGTAGAGCAATATGAAGAATACTCTGATCATCAGCTTGCTGATAAGTACGAAAAAGAATTGCATGACTGGTTAGTAGTAAGATCAGGATCAGATATGATTACGAGAGGAGATATTGATATGATCTATGAGCCTATTGCGGAAGTAGAAATTGTCGGACCAGAAGAGTATGCAGGTGCTATTATGAAACTTGTACAAGAATACAGAGGATCATTGCTTTCTATGGAGTATTTGGATCAAACTCGTGTCGTGTGGAGATATGAGATGCCACTCGGTGAGATGATTGTAGATTTTTATGATAGACTGAAGTCTTCCACGAAGTGATATGCGACACTCAACTATGAATTTAAAAAGTATCAGTATGCTGACATGGTCACGTTAGATATACTTATTAACGGTGAAAAAGTGGAAGCGTTTAGTTTGATTGTCCATGAATCAAAAGCATATACGATAGGAGCTGATATCTGTGAAAGATTGAAAGACTTAATACCAAAACACTTATTTGCCATACCTCTTCAGGCAGCAATTGGAACGAAAGTGATCGCAAGAGAGACAATCTCAGCCCAGCGTAAAGATGTTATTGCGAAGTGTTATGGTTGAGATATCTCTCGTAAACGTAAACTTCTTGAAAAACAGAAAGAAGGTAAGAAAAAAATGAAAGCGATGGGTAATGTGAGTGTTCCGAGTGATGTGTTTATCAAGATGGTGACGAAGAGTTAATATTGACTTTTAAATAAACTATTGTATTTATATATAATTTTCTTATACTATACGTATGAAGAAAAATACTATGAAGGGAATTGGTACAATGACTGAATTGAGAAAATCTCAAGGCTCACACTTGAGACTTTTTGATGATTATACAAAACATACTTTGGAGAGATTATATCACCTTATTGAGATTGAGGATACAGGATTGTCTATTAAACAGATAGAAAAATACAAATATCTCATACAAGAAAAACTGGCATATAATCATGTACATAAAAAAGTCAATAACTATAAAAATCAATATACTTATTCTCACAAAATGTATAAGGATAAATATATAGCAAATGTGTTATTCAATATCCTGTATAGGCCATTTGATTTTACTCAGGATACTCATCACCTTTTGCGAAATAATATTGTCACTCTTTTTTCAGATAATGTGTTGGTTTCTTCTCAAGAGCTTGCTCGTCATAGTATATTACCTCCTAATATGCAACCAGAGTATCCAGTGATGATGCAATCATTTGAGGATCTTTGGTATACAGTACAATGGATTGATAGACAAAAGAACTTATTTTCAAAAGTAAGAAAGAGAAAACTTGATCTTTTTTGTCTATTAAAATAATAATATTATATTCTAAAAATGTCAAATTTACTATTGAATTGACTTTTTTTTTTATGTATACTTTGTTGGTAATATTTTATTTAAATTTATTATGATATGAAAAACCATCAATCATCACATCTTACTCGAATCCCTCATAGTTCTATAGAAGATCGTAGTAAAATTGGTACTTCTTTGACATGATCACTTCATGAATTACAATTTCATCTCACAAGTAATCTTATAAAAGTATTAGTAATTGATGTTGGAATGTTTAGTTGATCTAGTGAGGTTATTGCAAATAATAACAAACTTCATATAGATCCTAAAAAAGCTCATAGTAATATTCTCACACATACACATAATGATCACTCAGGCAAAGAACCTGTTTTTGTGAAAGAAGGGTATGATGGACCGATACATATGACTCAGGAATCTCATGCAATTTTACCTGATATTTTAGAAGATAGCTTATATGTGCAAGAGCAGGATTCTGTAAAAACTCAAAAACAGAGAAAGTCTTTTGGTTCAAAAGTGAATGCTATACTGTGAAAATCAGAACGTACTATTTGAGAACAAAAATTATTAGATCACTATGATATAGTTAAAAATTCTGATATTAAAAGAGCACAAGATGAAAAATATGGATTATGAAAACCTTTATTTTCTGCAGATGATATAGATAAAACATTATCTCAAATTGTTTCTCATCCTTATGCAGATCAGAAAGTAGCTCATAAATTTAATATATTTAATGATACTGATCTTGTTCAAGCTAGATTTTTGGATGCATGACATTTATATGGATCTGCTATGGTACTTATTGAAGTGCGTAAAAAAAATAGTAACAAAATCTTTAATATCTTACGATGAGGAGATATGGGAAGATTTGGTAATAGAATATATGGGAATATACCTACTTTACAGGGAATAAAAAAACAACTTGATCTCGTATTCTTAGAATCAACCTATTGAGGAAGAAATCATCCTGATATTATATGAGAATACAAAAAAATTATTGATACTACTAAGGAAGTTTTTACAAGATGATGAATTGTAGTTAAGGCAGAATTTGCACAAGATAGATTACCTCAATCTGTATTATCTGATCTTAAAGCAATCGATGATGGAGAACTTCCAGAAGATACTGTTGTTGTGATTGATTCTAAACTTGTTAAAAAACTTGTTGTAAGAATGTCTATTACGAATCCTGAATATAGAGCACTCTTCAAACATCCTAACATATTATGGCTAGAGAAGGATGAAACAGAAAAACTCCTTTTAACTCAACCTAAAAATCATATTTTTCATATGTCATGAGGGATGCTACAGGGAGGAACTATTATGAAGATAATAAAATATTTTGATAAACAATGAAAAGATATCAAGAAAGAATATCATTGAATCGCTCAGAATGGATTAGTATTATTGTCTGGATACACTCCAGAACATACTTTATGATATGAAATTAAGAATAATCCAAATAGATATAATAGTGAAAGTGTAAATTTATCGGGTCATATTGATCATAATGGTATTATAGATTTTATAACCAATAAAGATGGTTTAAGTTGAGTAGAATTAAGAAAAGATGCTAAAATCTGTTTTATGCATTGAGAAATAGGATCAATGTACAAACTCAAAGATAGTCTAGTTGAACAATGAATAGACGAAAAAAATATTATTGTCCCTGTATCTAATGGATCAGAATTTAATTTCCCTTTATAAAAAAATAAGCCTTGTGTTTATTTTTTATAATGATTTATAACACGAGAGACTTCACAGCTACTCTGATTGCATCAGCAAATTCTTGTGTCTCATCTGGAAGGATAACGCCAAAGATTTCGATACGTTCAATCGTATCATCTTCTTGGATAGTATTCACTACATCCATATCAGTCAGATCGACAACTTTTCAAAATACGGTATGTCTTCCATCTAATCGAGGAGTCTCTACATGGGTGATGAAAAATTGACTTCCATTTGTTCCAGGACCAGCATTTGCCATAGAAAGGATACCTGCATCATCGTGCTTAAGTTCAGGATGAAATTCATCAGCAAAGTTATATCCAGGACCACCAGTTCCTGTTCCTAGCGGACAACCTCCTTGGATCATAAAGTCATTGATCACACGATGAAACGTGAGTCCGTCATAAAATCCCTCTTGTGCAAGGGTGATAAAATTAGTAACGGTGTAAGGGACTTTTTCTGACTCGAGCGTAAGACGGATTGGACCTTTGGAGGTATGGATAGTAGCGTGATGCATAAGAGAAATTATAAATGGTAAATTATGAATTACAGGATTACGGATTATTTCTAATTCCTAATTGTTAATTTTCTAGTCGTTTGTTCACAAATATCTGATATGACGAATATGAGAGAAGAAAGCTTGACGAACTGATGGATAAGAGTTATAGACGATATCATATTTTTTACAAACTTCTTGTACAATAGGTGCAATCTTAGGATAATGGATATGTGAAATATGAGAAAAGAGATGATGTTCTACTTGATAATTGAGTCCTCATAGAAGCCGAGTTCGTATTGTATTGCCCATAGCAAAGTTTGCAGTTGTCTCTAACTCATGGACAGCTCGATGAGCATCGATTCTATAGTCGACATGTGATTTCATACTAGTTTTTTCTAATACATGAGCGAGTTGGAAGACAGTATTGATAACTATTCCCATAGCAAAAAACATTGCTACTATTCCTAAGAGTGCTTGCCACCAACCTACAAAAAGAGCTGGTATGATACAATAGATAATAATCATAGCAATTTTTGTTCCTCGAAATAAGAAATGCTGTCCTGGAGAAAGTTTTTTAAGTTTCATACTCCCTACTTGTTGTGTGAAATATCTTTCAAAATCTTGGTAAAACATCATATTAATAATACCAAATCCATAGAGAGGAAGGAAATAGAGATGTTGAAATCTATGGATAGGTTTCCTTTCTTGATCTGGATGAAAACGGAAAATTGGTCGAGAGTCGATATCATCATCATATTGATCAATATTAGTATAGGTATGATGAAGTACATTGTGTTGCATTTGCCAAAAGGAGAGATTTGAACCTAAAAGATTCATACTATATCCCATAAGTTGGTTGAGCCATTTTTTTTCTGAGTATCCTCCATGTCAACCATCGTGCATGACGTTAAAGCCGATGAGACCTCCAATTAGTCAAAATAAGACGTAGCTTCCAATGACTGCTCGAAGTGATTGAGCGACAAAAAGAATCAGTGCATAAGCTCCTAATCGAGCAACAAAAAGAATAATAGTTTTAGTATAGAGGTTTCGATTTCCCTTGTCGCTAATATTATGAGTTTCGAAATAGTTTTTTACTTTGGTTTTGAGTTCAGTGTAAAATTCTTTTGAATGGTTAAAGTTGAATTGAATTGGTTTCATAGATCATAAAAAAAACTAAATCACAACCATGATATGATTTTTCTACAATGTTGCAAGAGTAACTGTTCAAGATAAATGAAAAATATGTCTTATGATTTATTTTCTTTTTTGGCATGTACCATTCTTTCTTCTTCTTCAAGAAGATTTTCTTTGACTAATAATTCTCTCCCATTTGGTATAAATCTCGCAATAAGTATGATAATAAGAGCTATACTATAATAATCAAATCCTACTAACATTCCGATAGCACTAGCTAACCAAAGTTCTGCTGCAGTAGTCAAATTTCTAACCTCCCCTTTATTGACGAAAATGAGTCCTGCTCACAAAAATCAGATACCAGAAACGATCTGTGCAGCGATTCTTGATGTGGAGTCAGGATCTACAGTCTTTGAAAGGAAGGAAAAAACCATTGCTCCTATAATCACATAACTGAAGGTAGATACTCCAGCTGTTTTTCATTTAGAAGCTCTTTCTTTTCCAATGACAAACCCTCCAAGGAGACAAACTACCACCTTAAAGAGAAATTGTAATTCTATATTGTCGTGTAATACAGAGAGATATGCTCATATATGATGCATAAGAAAATAATAAGATATTAAAAGCTAGATATGACTTATAATATATAGTATACTGAATATTATTTTCTCTCAAAAAAATAAAAATATTTATCTCGATAAAAGATAGACATTTATTATATTTATTTTAAAATTTTAGATAGAATGGTTATTCAATGATATCTTTTTGTAAAGGAGTCTTTTTGGATATGATTCATTTAGAAACCCTCTTTTTACGTCGTTGAGATAGAGTATCATTGGTTTGAGGAACTAATCTGGCAACGATGGTCGTGATAATGGCAATAAGATAATAATCAAATCCAATTGCCATTCCAATAGCTCCAGCTAACCAAATTCCAGCAGCAGTGGTAAGATTTTTTACATTATTGTTGTTGATGAAAATCAGTCCTGCTCACAAAAATCAGATACCCGATACAATCTGAGCTGCAATTCTGGATGTGGAGGCAGGATCGATGTGTTCAGAGAGGAACGTAAATAACATCGCTCCGATAATCACAAAGGTGAAGGTGGTGACTCCAGCGTCTTTCCCTCTCGAAGATCTTTCTTGTCCGATAATATATCCAGCAAACAGACAGATGATAATCTTGACTGCGAATTGAATTTCTACGTGTCCACTCATAAGGGAAATATAATATCAGAGATGATCCATAAATTTATTGTACAGTAAGATAAAAAATTATGATTTCTGACTGTCTTTCCAGTCCAGATAGAGTTCTTCGACTTTCTCGCGTGCTCGAGGAGTTTTACGGAGAAATTTGAGTGATGAATTCAGACTTGGGTTGTTTAAGAAACAATTGATAGGAATAATCTCTCCGAGTTCTTCTCGTCAAAAAGCTTCATATAATTCAAAAACTATTTTGTGAAGTGATATACCGTGGAGGGGATTGTTGGGTTGGGAGGTCATAAGGTTTGTAAGGTTGAAGGTTTATAAGGTATATCTGCTATCATCATTGGTTTTGAGTTTTGATAATATAGGATTTGATACATTGTCCATAACTTTTGTAACATGTACATCAGAAAGTATTGAAGAAAGATAGATTTGTATTTTTTCTATTCATTCATTATGAAATACCGCAAAACGTACGATATTTTCTTTCTCATCATTTTCTAGTAGGACATTTTGCATATTTTGGAGACATAATTTTCTAATTCTTCATCTGAGCATAACTCCATGGATAGGGGTTGTGTCAGTTGTAATTTCATAGATGTCTCGAGATAGTAACTTATTCATTTTTATAGATATTATGTCGGACTAAAATTGACTATTTATTATTATGTTTTATATGATTATTAATATCATCAGAAACTCATTGAAGATTAGATTCTACTTGTCCATTGGTATATCTTATAGTTTTGATGTTATATTTTTGAAGTAGAGTATTGTCTCTGAGCTTGTCAGCATCTTGTTGGTTGTCATGATATCATCAGTCGATCTCGATACAGAGATTAAGTTGATGACAATAAAAATCAAGAATATAATGTCCTACTGGTTTTTGTCTGAGTCGTCTGTATCCTGTTTTATCTTTTTTGAGTATACAATGTCGGACGAGACTTTCAGCTTTTGTCATCGACTTACGATTTATCTGAGAGAAAGGTTTGAGTTTGCGATTGTAGGGGAGAGGATTTTTCTTCATCAATTTACAGTGGTGAATATAAAATCTTTTTTGGGAATAAAATCCCCCTGGTCTATCGACCATCCCCCTTTATGAAAGGGGGTACACATGCGACTGATTATAAAAGGATGAGAGATGCTCCTTTTGAAAAGGAGCTGTCCGCAGGACTGAGGATTTTTCTACGGCGTAATCCTATTTGCATACCTCGGGAAAGGAATGGTTTCACGGATATGATGGAGTCCACAAAACCATCTGACTAATCTTTCGAGTCCATACCCAAATCCACCGTGAGGTACACTTCCATATTTACGCAAGTCTAGATACCAATCAAAAACTTCTGGATCCAGTCAGTGATCTTTGATCTTTTGTAATAATACATCATAATCATCATCACGAGTAGAGCTTCCTACGACTTCTCCACATCATTCTGGAGCGAGTAAGTCAGCACAGAGTGCAAATCCAGGCATATTTGGGTCTTCCTTGGTATAGAAAGCCTTGATCCCCATGGGGAAGTGTGTGACGAAGATTGGCGTATCGACCATCTCCATATATTGCATCTCGATGTCAGACCCGACATCATCACCTTGTTTCACGTCAAATCCTTTTGCAATCAGGTCATCTACTCGCTCTGCGTGTGTCATACGAAGCCAAGGTTTTTTTACGATGTTTGCAAGTGGATTCGTATCACGATCGAGTATGGCGAAGTCTTTCGTATGACGTTCAAGAACTTGAGTGATAATATATTTCAGCAAATCTTCTTGGATCTGCATATTTTCCTCTTGTTGGATAAACGGAATCTCAGCATCCATCATCCAAAACTCATTCAAATGTCTTCTGGTTTTACTCTTCTCAGCACGGAAAACTGGTCCGAAATCCCAGACACGACCGACTCCATACATGGCTGCTTCGATATAGAGTTGTCCAGTTTGGCTCAGGTACATTTTTTCACCGTTGACGTGTTCGACTTCGTAGAGTTCTGTCGTCCCTTCAGCTGCATTGGGCGTGAAAATAGGAGCATCAATCTTGGTAAATCCGTTGTCGTGCATCCATTGATAGGTTGCGAAGATAATCGTATCACGAATCTTTTGGATCGCTACTTGTGATTTACTTCTGAGATAGAGATGTCTGTTATCAAAGAGAAAGTCTGGTCCATGGTCATCTTTGGTCCCGAGAGGATAATCTTTTGCACTACCAAAAAGAGAAAATGATCTGACTTGGAGTTCGTATTCATCTTTCTTGGGGTGTTTGGATACGATTCCGGTGATGCTTAGCGATGCTTCTTGTCCTAGACCTGCAAACGCTTCAAAGCTTTCTCCGAGAAACTGTGGTTCAGCAACACATTGGATATATCAACTTCCATCACGAAGTTCTACGAAAGCAACTTTCCCTGATGATCTAATATTTTGTACCCAACCGGAGAGGGTAATCTCGGTATCGACGAGAGAGGAGTTGATGTGGGAGATGAGCATAATTTAGTTAAGAGTTAGGGGTTAAAAGTTAAGATGTTTTTGAATTCAGTATCGTTTATAATATCTTTATAATTAGTATTTGCTAAATCTCGTGCTGTTTTTCAAATATTTTTTGAATATTCATTGATAAGATAAAATCAAAGTTTATATCCAGATCGGTTTTGTAAATGGCCTATTCCATAGTATCGTTCTTCATGATTATATTGTTCATTTTGAACTTTTGCATGATTTAGTAGTAATTTAATTTCTTCTTTGTTAGATTGTATATAAGGTATAGTATGTATGGGATTTGCTTCTATTTCAGCAAGGCAAGCTAATCATTCTGTAATAAGTACTTCTTGGAAAGTTTCTCAATATCCAACACTATTTCGTCTTTGTGTATGGTGAAGTTCATGGATAGAACAAGACTTGAGTTCAGAGATAAATAATTCATCTATATTATTCTTTTCTTCACTTATTGATATAGATATGATATATGGAGATCTTGTATATCATGAAATATTCATTGTGGGAATTGGTAGATTTGTTAGAGAAAATTCGATATTGATATTATTATAGGTAAGATGATGAGAATAATTATGTATTGTCTTTGTAATAACTTCTCTACATTGGTCAAAAAACTCTCATGAAAGATCGTTGTTATCGGTAATGATGTTATGAAAATAGATATTTACCATAAATCCTTATAAAACTAAAAACTCCCACCATACTAATACATACGATAGGAGTCAGGATATTGTAGTTACTACAAAACTCTCTACCGTGTCAGGAGATTATTATTTGTAGTATTGAGGACGTATTGTGAAGATCTATAGAGTATCATGGTGATGATTGTAGGAATATGATGCTCTAAATCAAGAGAAATTCTATGAGAGAAGAAATTGCTGACATGCTTCTAACTCTCCTATTTTGACTTTGTTGATATGAGTAAAGGTCACGTTCGAGTCATGCTCGGTAAATTGAAGTGCTTTTTTGATACAATAGTCGATTTTATAGGCTACAGAGATGCAGACTCTATGATTATCGACTAATCCCATTCCCATATAAATATACTCTCCTAACTGAAATTGGTCACTGTAGATGAGGCTAAGTTCAGCTGCGATATCAGGTAATTGGAGAAAAGTATCCATCATCATATAAACAGATATAAAGATATCTCTTTCTATACTCCAAAGATATGCTTTTGCAAGAGAAGGATCGTTTTATTTTATTCCATCAGTTCACTAATAATACTATTGTAGACATCCATACCGGTGTCCGTGAGTTTGAATCTATTATCGTTTCGTTCACATAGTCCTTCTGCTTCATACAAGAGTATCTTCTCTTCTCGGTTGGGTACTAAAATAGTGGTAATATCTTGTGAAGTGGTATGAGTTCTAGAAGTATAACTTGGTCTTATCTGTCTATCTTGCAATGTCTGTAATTTGACCTCAACGGCGGTATGTTCTCATAGCTGTAATCCATCCATGGTTCTCATCCCCATGATAAATTTTTCTTTCAAAAAGTCGTTTTCTGACAGGAGTTCTGTTTTCTTCTCGTTTATTCGCGTTCAGGTAGTGAATCTTTTGATATCTGGGACGATAGAGAAGTGACCTGAGTAGATTTCTTCTTTTTGTCATTCTGACGACTGTAAGGAGGAAGAATCTCTTTTTTCTCATCAGAGATCCTTCGTTATCACTCAGGATGACAATCATTCACTATGGATTGCCTCACTCCCCTCATTAGCTTCGGGTAAGAGGTCGTTCGCAATGACGGTTTCATTAGCAAGAGATTCTTCCTTCGTCAGAATGACAAGTTTTTCAAGATTATCTTTCTTTAAGTGACTCGTTGCTCATACTCATAGTCCAAGTCGTTCATCCATTGCTCGATAGACACGATTGTGGATACTGTTTGCTCATGATCTCGAATAGTTAGAAATCTCATATCTCTGATATCCCGCATCGAGGATGATGTTTTTCAAGAGTTCAAATTCAGCGTACACGTCGTCATCTGTTCCGTACTTCTTCAGTCAGAATCCTGCTTTTTCATAATTATGATTCGCTATCTGTTGATTGAACCACTCTGATCACTCAAAGAGTTCTAGCGTATACAGTGAAAAACTATCAGCAAATCCACTTTCTACAAAGTTTTGGAAAAATTCTAATTTTGCTGGGTCTCGAAGTTGGAGATCTCCTTTACGGGTTTGATTAAACTTTCCAAACGCGATAAAATCAAAATTGAAAATATTGTGATCCATCCTTACCTTCGTCAGTTTACGGAGAAAATCAACACAAGCTTGGAAATTGTACTGTCTTCCTGATTCTTCCAATACCTCATTGTCAAAGGATTGAATCCCAATACTAAATCTCACTCTCGGAAAGTTTTTGTACTGCTTAGAAACAGTTTGAATAAGTTCAAGCATATCGTCGACAGGATCAGGATTGATCTCAATACTCAACTCTTCCAGGTAGTTCAGATTTCGTACTTGTCCGATATGATCGATGAGTTTGATCAGCTCTTCACTTCCAATAATACTCGGTGTCCCACCTCAGAAGTAGATGGTTTTGATCTCTTGGTCTCCCATCTTGCTTGCAAAATCATCGATCTGACGATGGAGAGCGTTGAGGTAAGATTGTATTAGTCCTGCTCATCTCACTATACCTCACCCTCGTTCCCTCTGCCTGTTCCAGGATTTCTCCTGTCAGAGAGGGATGACCATCGCTGTCGCGATCCCTTTTGTGTTGCGTATTATAGCTTCTATTGTTGTTTTAATATTATTACTAATTTCATCATTAGTAAATCTGAGTATAGTATATCAATTGTTGACCAAGAGTTCATCTTTCATAGTATCATATTCTTGTTGAGATATTGTGGAATGATATCATCCATCTACTTCTATAATAAGTTTATATTCTGCACAGTAAAAATCTGCTATATATCATTTGATTGGATGTTGCCTACGAAATTTCAGTCATTCTATTTGTCTATCTCTCAGGATATTCCATAAATACTCTTCTGATGAGGTCATATTTTTTCTATTGTGCTTTGCAAGAGTATGCAAATATCCTCACTTTCAAACAGTATAGCCCCTCTCTGTCAGGAGAGGGGTTGGGGTGAGGTTTGGTTGGGGTGAAGTTTTGAGATTCGTCAAAGGAATGACATTGAAACTACAATATCAGCATTTGTGATAACAGAAGGGAATATGGATATAGAGGGAAAGCAAATGAGTTGAAAGTTAAAAGTTGAAAGTTAAAAGTACTATAGTGAAAATGGTGGTGGAAAACAAGTGTTGGAAAGTAGAAATCTTTAAAATAGACATTGGTATTTTTAGACACTAAAATTTTCATTGTGACTTTGTCGAGAAAATTTTGAAATTAGATGTTACTGTCTTTATTTTTTGCATTTTTTTCAAATATGATTATGATAAAATTATTATATTTATTATGTCTTCTATGATGAAACTCTGAACCAAGATATGAATTATATTAGCATTACCAATTATTACCGTTGCTTGATTCTTGATGAAAGATTTCATAAGTGATGAATGGAAAGATTACCGTTATGAACAGAAAATGAATCAAGTATATGAAAATTATCTCTATTATTGACCAATTTTTTTATGATCTTATTGGGATGGAGATGAAGAAGAGAGAGAAGATTATTTTCATACAATGATAGAAGATTATTATCGAGATAGAACTCATAGGGCAATATTTTATAGAACATATAAAGGTAGACAGATTATAACAGGAGCAGATTATAATACTTTTACTCCTTTAGGTATGTTGTATTCAAGAGATAGAAACTATCTTTATTATGAATGAGAGAGATTATCATATGATGTGAATAAAACCCCAAGACGAGTAGGTGAATTTATTGTAGATGATGAGAAAGTTTATCATAATTTTTCTCAAAATATTCTTACAGGAGCAAATCCGCAAACATTTAAAAATATAGACTGACCAAATTGATGAAGTATATATTATAGTGATAATAGTAATGTATATGTATATGATGGAAAAATATTAGAAAATGCTGATGTTAGTAGTTTTGAAATATTGGATGGAATGAAAGCAAAAGATAAAAACCATGTTTATGAAAATGGAAAGATAGTAGAATAAATAAAACAAAATTGCAAATCACTATCTGATCATTATAATTCGGTCAGGATTTATTTTTTTGTAATCATAGTATGAAGAGAATCTTACTGAAACTTTCGGGAGAAGCAATCAAAGCAAAGTCAGCGAGTAATTATGATCCAGATTTTATGGATATGCTGGCGCAGAAGATTATTGGTCTGACACAGAAGGAGATTCAGGTTGGTATCGTGGTCGGATGAGGAAACTTGTATCGTGGCGTGCAAGGGACAAATATTGGGATCACGCGTGCGACTGGGGATAGTATGGGTATGGTAGGGACGATTATGAACTGACTTGCTATTGCTGATTTTCTCAATCAGAGATGAGGAAGAGCAATAGTGCTTTCTGCTGTAGAGATTCCTAGAGTATGTGATTTTTTCAATCGTAGTGCAGCATTGCATCATTTTAGAGAAGGTCGTATCGTGATCTGTGTAGCAGGAACTGGTAATCCGTATTTCTCTACCGATAGTGGAGCGGTACAGAGAGCACTAGAGATGGAATGTGATATGGTGATCAAGGCAACAAAAGTGAATGGTATTTATGATAGTGATCCAGCAACGAATCCTGTTGCAAAAAAGTATAATACTATTGCTCATCAACAAGTGATAGAAGACAATCTCCGTATCATGGATTTGACCGCTATCGCGATGGCAAAGGATAATAAGTTGCCCATGTTTGTCTGTAAGATGGAAGATATTGATCGTCTTGCTGATGGGGATTTGAGTTTTGGAACGGTTGTTAGGAGTTAAAAGTTTATTATTGTTTTTAATTATTGAGAGATTATTTTTTTAAGTTGCATAAAAATTCTTTTTGGTCTAAAATGATGATCAAGCAATCCAAAATATCTTTCAGGATTTCATCGACTATGTCTTGCATCGTTGTAGTCGGAGATATTCCAGATGAAAAAGTTATCATAGTTCTGATTGTTATGGATAAGTTGACTATAAATTCGTGCGATATCGTACTGTGAAAGTGAAACTCGACGATGAGATATCCCAAATTCTGTAATTCGTAAAGGTTTGTTCAGTGATTTGATATTTTTATCATAAAATTCTTGGATCAGTGATTGAGTTTTGTGTACTATTGTTTCTTTGGATTCTCGACCAATATAACATCAGATATGATAAGGGTGATAGGCGTAAATATCGATATACTGATCAATTCAGAGATCAAGGCATTCTTCAAGAAAGTTTGGATATTGTCAGGGCAATAATTTTGCATATATATTATTATTAAATAATCATCAGATTATTATTTTTACATTCGTTTGCAGGGTTTTGATGATATGAGACATATTTTTTACTAACTTTACATAGGATTTAGGATCAGGCGTTCATAATCGAAATCTGCTGGTATTGGCTTCATTCCAGATTTGTCGATGTGTGATATAATCATGAAAGTGTTGAATAAGGGATTGTGTATTTGTTTGTATGACAGGTAAGAAAGCTTGTAGAGAATGACGATATGTTTGGGCGCCTAAGAGCGTGCTGAGTGTTCAGGGGATTTGAGGAAGGAGTGCTCAGAGTATCTGTATATCGTGAGATTGTAACTCTTGAAATATTGTTTTGATTTCTCTCATCTCATCATCTGTATATTCTTTTAGAATATTAAATTCCCATCTTATTCGTTGAATTCATAATCTTTTTAGAGAATAAAAAATAGTCTTAAATTTTTCAATATTCATATCATGTACTACCATATTCACTCAGAAAGTAATAATTTCCATATAATTAAGAATAATAAAAAACCTCTTATGAGGTTGTTGTGATATAAGATTTTTGGAAATAATACCACCCACCAAGAATAAGTACAATATTTCCAATAAGCTGTGCATAGACTAGTCAGGTGAGCCCAAACTTATGTCCGAGGATAAAACTCGCAAGTGTATTCGCTATCAATCATAGTACCAGTATTCATACTCTTTGCTTTACTAATCCACGAGAAGCGATATCTTGAAAAAGAATCCCAAAGAGAGGAATGGTAAAGATAAAGGGAGCATAATGTTGGAAAAGAATCCCAGATTGACGGAATTGCTCACCAAAGAGTAAAACAGCAACAGATTCGGAAAAGAAATATCCACCAATTCCACCAATGATACCAAAAATAGTAACGCCCATGAAGAGAAGTTTGAAGAGATAGTTGATTTTATCTTGATGTCATTTTTTATACAGTTCGTTGAGAAGTGGAAATAGATAGGAGATGATAGGAGCAGTTACTACACTAATAATAGTATAAAATGAAAGATAATATGCCCAATATCCAGCTGCATCAGCTCCGAGATAGTAGAGTGCAAATTGTTGATTGATCTGGCCAAAAAGTGTTCCTGTTCCAGCTCATATCATGACCCAAATTCCGTATTTCCATTGTTTGTTAAATAAAAATTTATCCCAAATGGTGGTTGCATTGTGAAGTAATGATCAAAAAATCTTTTGTAATCAACTATATCCTACAAGACAAGCAATGATTATTCATCCTATCCAGAGCATAGTGAATGTCTGGAGTGAGAGAGTTCACCATAGAACAAAAGCACCTGTTCAGAGAGCTGTAATTCGCATTCTAATGGCATCTAATCCTTGTGATCGTTTGACATGTTGGGTAGCGATAAAAAATGAAATGAGTGCTTGTAGAATATTGATCAGTACAAAGTAGAGTGAGAAAAATTGTAAGAGTGGTAATGCTCATTCACTCTGAAAATAATGAATACTCAACCAATTCGCTCCAAAAAATAAGAGACTTCAAATAATGATTCCTGACACGAGTTGTAGTAAGAGTGTATAGACGAAGATTGACTTACTTTCGTTATACTTCTTGTCGATGAGATAGTGAGGAAGATAATATTGTAATGCTTCAGTAAGTCATAGATCATTATATGCTGATAAAATAGTAATAAGTCAGAGTATCGAATAGAATAAGCCAATTTCTTCGACTGAGAAAGTGCCTGCAATGAGTATTTTTATGATATATCCTGTAGGTGCCACAAGAAATGAGAAAAAATACATCCAAAAACCATTACGAATGAGTTTCGTCTGTAAAAGTTCATCAGGAATATAATCTTTCTCAGTGTTGTTCATCATGGATATTATAAGAGAGTTTTAATTCTTTCAATAATCTTTGTTCTAATAGCAGAATTACTGGTCAGTGACATGGCAGATATGAATGATTTTTGAGCATTGATCATATCACCTTTTGAGAAATAATACTCTCAGAGAATATAGTGCATATATGATCTTGGAAATTGATTGATAATATTTTTCAAATATTCTTCAGAGTAATTTGCAGAATGAAGACTGATATCTCTAGCAATTTGTCCAATATGACAGATTGTAGTATCTAGTCATTGATTATTACATCTCTCTAAATAAAGATTGAGGATAGTAGTATCATTTTGAAGTATACTATATGACTGATCTGACATATATGGTTCAAAGATAATTTGTTCCCAAGCTAGCATCATATCAGAATTATTGATATCAGTGTATCCTAAAAGGGCTTTCATTTGTTGTGCGACATTGGCTCGATTTTTGATAGCGATATAGGAAAGAATCTTATATCTTATTGCATCACTGACAAGTTTATCTTGTGGGATTTGGTTAAGATAGAGTACAGCATCAGTATATTTTCCTAATCGATATGAACATACTCCTGCAAAAAATTGATATGTACTCATGTTTTTGGGATCACTTTCTATCAATTGGAGAAAATAAGATTGAGCCTGACTCCATTCATGGAGAATCATATGACTGTATGCAAGTATCTGTTTGGGAAGGATATAGCTTGGATATTCTAATAGAAGATTTAATGAAAGTTGTTGTGCAATAAGTGGATATCCATATTGAAACATTCCCAATGCAATCATCCCATCACTATAATAATCAGGTATATCATTTCATTGAGTACTTTGAGCGATTTTTTGGAGTATATCATTAACAAATATTTTGATATCAGATGTGTCAGCATCAGTATATTGTGGTAGATTAGTAATAAATCATATCTTATCTCCCTTGAGTAACATGAGTATGGTCTTATATCGTTGTGCATCTTTTGCTTGGAGAATATTATTGGTACTTAATTCAACAATCATATTGTCAATAGTATTAAGATCTTGGGTTTGTTGATTTACAAGATTACTGTTTAGTAAAATTCTCATAATAACATGAGGATTCATCGTTTTTATCGTTGTGCTATCAAGTTCTTGAAAAATTTCATATGCTCTTGCATAATTATATTCTTTGCTCAACTTAGTAATCAGAGCGATGGCAATAGTAGGATCTTGAGTGTTTTGATATTGTTCTTCAAGTTCTTTGGTACTTGTGATAGAACTGTTGAGAGAATCAGTACTAATACTTGCAATAATATCATCAAATGACATCGTATTTGAACTCATATAACTTTGATTATTAGTTGTGATCGTATCTTTAATGGCGTCGTTAATGGTGTGTGGAGTCATGGGTGTTTCTAGAACTTTTTCTCCTGATGAAAATAATGATAATCCTGACCACCAGTCATGAATGTCTTGTATTCGTGAAAACATAGATTCTACAGGAAGGTCGTCAGCATCAGTATAATTCTTTTGAAAATCTACAGTTTGAAATTTACTAAAAACTATTCCACTTCGGATGAGAAGAATAATGATAATCACGATATATTTTCATGGAGATGATGTCATAAAGCACGATACACAAAATAAGCACTCTCAGTATAGAGATATGTGTATATAAAAGCAAATAGAGATAGGAGAGTTTAGTTGACTTCTGATTGTAATAAGAAACTATTTGGCTAGAATAATAATGATTTATTTTGTAGTATAATATGATGATCTCTGATAGAATTATACTTTGATCTTTTAAATGAGGAAATTTTATCATTGATCAAGAAAAATATGAACACTTATTGAGTAAATATCCTCATACTGATGATGGCTTTATTCATGTGGTATGATGAATAATACAAGATGATAAAAGTCGTATCTATCTTCATCATAATGCACAGTTAAATGAATTTCTCATTCCTGGTGGTAAAGTAGAACAAGGAGAAACAAATGAACAGGCATTAGTGAGAGAATTGAAAGAAGAGTTAAATATTCATGTGTCAGATTATAGTTATGTATGAACGTTAAAATATATTTCAAGTTGTAAACGATGTTTTCACTATTTTAAGATTAATGACTATACAGGAGAAATAGTGAATCATGAAGCAAAAAAATATGATGAATATTGGGCTGAAAAAGTATGCTCTGACAATAAATTTGGGTTTGGTGTGAAGATTGATAATACTATTACGGAAGATGAAGAAGATATTATGCACACGTTCAATGTCTTATATTATCTTTGGTATCTTGTCCAATTCCCAACCATTCAACACGTATGATCTGCTCATTATCAAATATATAATGAATGTCTTATTGATCGCTCTAAGCATTATTATCTGTGCGTTGATATGCAAGAAAAAAAATATTACTTAGATGGATTAAATACCTAAAAAACTCTGTAAAAACTTGCAAAAAATACTTTTCTGACTATACTTTGAGAGATTATTTTAGATTGTTTGTGTACAATGGCAAAAAAATCTACGAGCAATACTCCAGAAAAAGAAAATCTACATCAACAGACAAAAAAGCATGGAGATAATGTATATACTCATGAGATTGCTGATGCTTTTTCCAAAAAAATGGAAACAAATGATAAGAAATATTTTTCTTGATCTAAAGAACAGATTGTGCAAGATTTCGAAAAATTTGTAGAACAAGAATACGGTAATCATATCTTACAAGCACTCAAAGATGGTAAAATTACAGGAGAACCTCTCGACATAGAGATGAATGCTATAGTAGATAAATGATTTACCTTATCTGATTTTTTTGATACAAAGAAGTGAGAAGTGATACAGAATAATTTTTCTCGTACGGTTAAAGAACAAGATGCTATGGAGCAGTGACTTTTAGAATTATATCGTGAATGGGATAATCTACCAAACACTACTAAGAATAAACTGAAGTTCGATGATTTTATCCATGTACAAGGATATAGAAAAATAACAGATCCTTCTGGTAAGGTAAGATCCATTACTCCATGACATAATCCTATTTCTCATAATGTACAAACCTTACAAACAGCTTGGAAAGAATATGTTCGTGGTGTTACTAATGATACAGATGAACGTAATGATTATAGTGCATTGCTTGATTTCAAACATTTCGATCCAACGGAGAAAATTGTAGCAGTGAGTGCTGTCCGTGAGTTGTATGAAAACATCACAAGGAAGACAAAATGACAACAGCGTCAAGATCTTCTTGCTTTGGCTGATAGTATTTTTGATCAGAAAAATCCTATTCCGTCAGATACGACATGGACGACAATGATAGGTTTGTCTGTGGCCATGAAAGATTTTTTCCAACAAGCAGGATCATTAGCTGATGCAGATCAGTTAAAATCGTTACAAAATATGAGATTGACACTCAAAGACTGTGTGAAAAATGCTGAAGACAACAAACTTCTTGCAGAATGAACGCTCGATAAACAACTTTTAAATAGAAAATATTCTGATCTCAATCGTCAGTTCCAGAATATGGCAAATAGTTTTGTACAAGCTGATTTGATCAACAATATCGATGAAATTGTGGATGAGGTAGATGAAGAAATTGATGAATATGCGAAAATTTTCGATGTACCAGGTAATATGGCAAAGTTTTTTGAACAATTTTGAACTCCTTCACAACTGACAAATACTTATACTGACCAAAACTATATAAAACTCAAGAGAAAAGAACATGAGCTCAGAGAATTGCTAGCAAAATCAGGATTATCGCAATCTGATAAAGAAACCTATAAGGCAGAACTCGTCCAAGTACAAGGTCAGATCAATAAGCACAAATCTACTCAACAAGTTTTTACGTGGGATGATTATTTTGATCATATTGCCAATCAAATCGATACAGCGAATATTCAGACAGGAGTATCGATTTTATGAACTGATGTGAAATCTATACTGCAGACATTGAGAGATAATAATTGGGATATCGCTACATTATGATCTGCACAGAATACACTTATGAAAGCATCTATTGCTCTCCAACTCCTAAAAGTTAAAGATAAACATTCTTTTCAAACTCTCTGATATAGTTTCCAGTCGTATGCACAATTTGTATCATCATTGTATGATTTAGAGTCAAAACAAACTATGATTCTGACACAAGATCACGTTCCGATCACTTTGAATTTCACGAGTAAGAAATTTGTAGGTAAACCCTTAGAATTTCATAATATTGATGTAAGTGATATTTCATCATTGTCCAATATTCGTGTAGAGTTTGAATTAGACTTGACTGACAATCAGAATGCAGAAAATTTTATTCGTACGATGACAGGTGGTCCGAATAGTCAACTTGTTCAAGACTTCTTCCCAGAAAAATCAGGATTTCCAGATACGATGACTGATAGTTCATTTGTAGAGATGGTGGACAAAGATGGCGTCCGTTATGAATGATACCTGTCTCCTACAGATTTTGTGATGACTGATCAGACTGATGGTATCTATGGAAATGATCCTCAGACAGCAGCTAAAACATTTATTCTCTATAGTAAACCAGCCGATCAGCTTCATGTGAATAGAGATTTTGTGACACAAGAAGATGATTCTAATCAGAAAATTTTGACTGAATCTGGTAAAGAAAAACCAGTGTATATCAATATTAGTAATCTTCAAGATTGGAAATCGATAGAGATTAAAGATAAAAAAGTTACCTTATCTGACTGGCAGTTGAAAGCTCTGACACTAGGTCATATGGTGGCTCAGTCACTCAATGCAGATCAGTTGTTAGATCACACTAACCAATCAGTACAACAAATTATTGCACAACAAGATGATACTGTAGCTAAAGAATTACAGGAGAATACTCGTGACCTCTGATCTGAATCTCCAGAACAAGCAGAGGCTTTACATGAGTGACTTTCTACTGATCAGGAGTTTAATCAGTCTTGGAAATCTCTTTTGTGATGAGATCATCCTTGTGAAGTAGGAAGCCGTATAGCAGTTAAATTCCCTAAATCCATCGATGGTAAAAAAACTATAAGGACTTTCCCTGATAGTGAACAACTCTTAAGTATGATGGTAAAGGATCTAAAAAAAGATGAACATGGTAAGGTGATAGGGGCTACTTTCTGATTTGATACTCTTTCTCGTGTGGGAACATGTACCCTCAAAGATATTACTTTAACAGGGAAACAATTGGATAAAATAAATGATGTATTTTGATGATGAGCTACTTATATTGATAATATCAAAAAAGATCCTCAAGATTATAAAACAGTACTATGAAGATTGGAAAATGCTTTTTCAGATTGAGTAAGAAAAAAATCTTATGCTTGGGATGTTTTGAAACCATTAGACTTTAATGGAAAAGAATTTTTGAAAGATGATAAGAAAGTAACAACATTTGTCTCAACACAAAAAACTGCAAATGCTGATGATAAGACTAATAAAGCAGTGTTTGATGTAGAATATCAGATTGAAAGCGTATGATCCAATAAATATCGTATTACATCGACTCCTTATCAGTCAGAAATGGCAGATAAAGATGGTAAATCAAAAACAGCGAATATTGCATTTGATACAACGACAGATCTTGCTGGTATGTTATTGATTTTATCTACTAAAAAACTTGTACCTTTTAATGAACAAGAATATGTTGATTATAAAAAGAAAGATGGACTATCTTCAGATACTGTTCCACAGGTGAAAAGAAAATGGCATTCTCTCTCTACATGGCGATCTGTATTATCAGGAAAAGGGAAGGATATTATTGATGGAATTAAAAAGAAATTTAAAGAAAATGAAGAAGAATCGTTGAAATATGCCCTATTTACAGAGTGAAGACTCATGCGTAGAGTTGCGAATGGTTGGTTGTGAAAAGTTCTCGATGGATTTGATCTGAATGTGTTGAATGAGATGGCGTGAGAGATTGAGATTGAATGACAAAATTTTTGATGGAAGAAGATAGAAGGAGTATTTAAATTTTTGGATAGCTTCCATGCTGCAAATAATGCATATGGGCCACCTGGTATGTGAATGGTAGAAGGTATAGTGACATGAGCAGTACAAAAGTATAATAGTTGATCTCTGGGGATGAAAGATAGACGAAAAGTAGCTGGAGCATTACTATATAGTATTGATAAAATGAAATCATGATATGCAAAAAATTTATCTAAGTATCCAGCTGGTACTTATGTAAAAATATTGTTTGGAGAACAGTATTATCATCATTATATGCGTCACTATAAAAATTTAGAATTAGAAGCAAAAGAAAACAGTGATGCAGGAAGAGCTGCACAAGAGCGTCTCAATATGTTGGAATATAATTTTATTGTAGCTAATGTAAGAGGAGGTGATGTATTAGAAAAAAACGAACCTTATGTTGTTCAAGATAGTACTAATCCTATTTTCTATTTTCAAAATTTATATTCAAGAAAGTTTGGTAATGAATTATGAAATCGTCTTTGAGAATTAAAATCTTTTGAAGTAAACTCAAAAAGCAAAGATGTTAAAGATCTGATAGATACGAATAATTTTGATCATGTCTATAATGAATGTAGAGATCATATGTTTGATGTAAGGGTGAAAGATTGTCTCAATGAATTGATTGCACTCCAATATATGGCAAAAGATGCAGAGCAAGCAGATAAAGTATCACAACTTTTTATGTCAGGTATTTTAAGTGGAGTATTTGTTAATAATCTTTCAAAATCTAATAAAACTGATCTCAAAAAATTGATGTTCCAAGCAGGTATTCCTTATGCAGGTTTGATAGAAAAGTATGATGGTCCAGCTAAAATTCAAAAATTGCTCATCTTAGCAACAGGTACTACGTCAGGAGATTTTTCACACTTTACCTATGGAAATAATAAAAATTCATACAATCCAAATGATTTCAAATCTTCTGTAGGAAATCAAGATAAAAAGTGATTAATATTATCATTTGAACAATGGTTTAAAGATCATAGAGATCAAATTATTCCTTTCCTTCATATGGATCCTGATAACATGAAAACCAAGGATAACATGATACGTATTTGGAAATCCAAAGAGTCAGATATTGAAGTTTTTGGGAAAAAAGTAGATCCTGACACAAAAAAATTGGTTGATGATGTTATGAAGGACTTTTATTATAATACAGGATGAAGACAAATTACTCTTGATGATCTTAATTATGGTAGTGATCTTGTCCATACAGCGAGTATGATAGAACAGACATTCCCTGTGATCAATCAATATGAAGAAGGAAAACGAAAAAATGACAATAAAGATCATGCTGAGCTTCTTTGGTCAAATATTACTAAAAATGTACCAAGTGGGAAAGAGACTTTTGATAATAGATATCTCCTTGCTCATAATATTAATAACTTTTTTAGATATTTTGATGGAATTGGTGATATTCATTATAGTAGATGAGCTATAGAACTTTTTTATAGAAATATGCGTCTGGCACAAGAACAAACGAACCCAAAGGATAGAACACGCTTGATATGGTTCTATCTGACAGATTTGCTCTATGGGAAAGGACGTGTTCCAAAAGAAGTTGATGAATGAGCATTTAAAAAATATATGGAGTATTTTGAAACTAATCTTGATAATTTTGACGCTAAACTCTGAAAGGAGCATACTATTCCATCAGGAGAAGGAGATTTTGAAGATGTCTTTACGGATTCTGGCGCTGGAATTACCTATATTCCAGAAAAAAAATGGAGAGAAATTACTATTCAGTGACAGCAAAATCAATATTCAAAATGGGCGAGAGCAAATGATACAACCTTACTCAATCTCAAGATGACGAAAGATAATGAGACAAAAAGAATATGAGGAGGTAATCTCTATGGAAATAATTTTAGTAGATCAATTGGAAAATCTGTTGATGATAAGATAGAGGAGTTGAGAACATGAAAAATCTCTACTATTAGTAGTGAGAAAGAGCTGATAAGAACTAACCCTATCGATACTAATAATAGAAATAATATAGATTTAGATTCTATTGTTACACCACAAAAATCACCTACTCCAATCTTTCTCAATAAGAAAAAATGATGAAAAGATAATGCTTCTTCATATGATGATGTTTTGGAAAATCTGAGAGATGATTTATGAATTGCTGCCTAAGTATTCATCTGATATGCGAAATATTCTTCTTTGGTCATAAAAGAAATTTCAAGAGAAGCTATAGTCTGACCGCTTTTAGCAGTAAGAGCTGAACAGATACTATCCTTGATCTCTTTTTTATTGAAAGTCATCTTTGCAAGAGGATTCGTGATAATGAGTTTTGCGACTCAATCCTCGATACTGACTAATTCTGACTGTCAGGAAAGAAGTTTTTGTAATGATGGAGAGAGGAAGGAAATGGCGTCGATGAGGATGGTTACTAGTTCCTGGTTCTTAGTTTGTCATTCCAAGGAACGAGGAATCTCTGATTTATCTTTGGCTATACTATTGAGAGATTCTTCACTTCACTGTGTTGCATTCAGAATGACAGTTCATTGATTGTGGATTGCTTCATTTTCCCCCCCAAGAGGTCCTCAAATGACTGGTGACTTATTAGATTCTTCACTTTTCATTCTTCATTTTTCATTATACAGAAGTGTTTTGTAAAGTAGTAATGGATGTGGATACCATTTTGCTTGACTGAGGAGTTGTGAAGAGAGTTCGCTGATCTGACTATAGAGTGTTCTATTTTCATTAAAATGGCGATCAGCATAACTCATGAGTTGCTTAGGTAAGAGAGTCAGATCTACTCCTTGTGTTCCTAATTCTTCTATTGATGATATAAGTGTATCAAAATCAGTAGAGTGTTGGCTTTGAAGATATATTTCATAATGCTTGATAATATTGACAATACTCGCATCTGATACGACACCGAGAAACTGTGCGACATTACTTTCGTTTACTTCTCCCATGACAGAAATCTGATCAAGATATTTCACTGCATCTCTCATACATCCATCAGAAAGATCAGCAATCATAGATAAACCCTGATCATCTTTGGTGATATTTTCCGTATTAGCAATATAATCGAGACGACCTATGATGAGTGGTGATGGAATTTTCTTAAAATTGAATATCTGACAACGAGACACGATTGTATCAGGAACTTTGGTCAATTCTGTCGTTGCGAGGATAAAGACCATCCATTCTGTTGGCTCTTCCATAGTTTTAAGAAGTGCATTGAACGCACCTCTACTGAGCATATGGACTTCATCAATAATAGTAATTCTCTTCTTGAGCATACTCGGACGATACATGAGTTTGTCGATAATCTCTTCTCTGATATTATCTACTCAGGTATGAGAAGCCGCATCGATTTCCATGATATCCATGGTTGTACCTTTACTGATTGCGACACAATTTTCACATTCATTACAAGGATTTCCGTCCGTCGCGGTCAGACAGTTTATTGCTTTTGCAAAAAGTCTTGCTGTAGAAGTTTTCCCTGTTCCTCTGGGTCAGAAAAAAAGGTAATTTGCCTGACGAGTATGATGTGCAACCTGATATTTGAGGATATGAGAGATATGATCTTGACCTACGAGATCATCAAATGTTTTGGAACGGTATTTATTAGCAAGTGATTGGGTCATTAGTAAGTTGGGGAGTTAGTAAATTGGTAAATGAGCGAGCGACATGGTCATGATGCGTCCATTAGGCTAAGGTGATATAGACAGAGATACTTCCTTCGTCAGGATAACGAGTCAATGAATAACTTTTAATTTTCAATTTTTTATCTTTTATTCTTGATAGTTTGTGAGAGATCCACAAAGCTCTACATTCCCATTTCAAGCTCCTTGTCCTTGATATTCTACTCTTGTACAGAAGAGAAATTCTTTAGGACTATCATCTCAACAATTACCTCCATCATCGTCTCCATCATGACAGAGAATACTGTCTCCTCATTCAGTATTGGTATTTTTTTGATAAAGACCTTGAGGAATAATAGCTCTAAAATAGTATCATCCTGTAGGTCTTACTCCTATAAAATTATCATCTCCTATGAGATACGTTTCATCTAGGATATGGACAGCATTAGCATTAAGAGATTCTGTTTGACCTATTTCTATTCAATGTCCTGGCAGTTGAATAGGTCATTCAGTATGACGAGGTAGTGAAAAAGATACTTCACCATCAGGATCATGTTGTAATATATAATACATTCCATTGGTATCAGTTGTAAACCAGCCGTCTCAACAGTCTGAGTTTGTACATAGCCAGTGTTTATCTTTTTCAGAAGACCATTTGAGCCAGTTGGTGTTTCTACGAGTATACATAGATTCCATACCTTCTCTTGAAAGATTGATCGCAATAGTTTCTTGTCTAATTTTGTTGACATGTCAGTTTGAGGCGCTGATCATCCCTACAACAGAAGCTATTACAAGAGAAATGATAAAAATCGCGATGAGGAGTTCTATGATGGTGAATCATTGTTTTCATCAAGCAGTGGAATGAGGTAGTAGCATAGATAAAGGTAGAATTTGATAAAAATTCTCTTGTAAAGATATGATAATCAATTATAGTATAGTAAATCAATCTATGATATCAAACAAATATTTATCTAATTTGATGACAAAAAATGGATACCGTTGCACTAGAGTATGGATTTCTAGGAATTATCATTTTGATGATATTTTTTGCATTTCTGATTGGAATTCATAAGATGCTACAAGTGATTGTAGCTACAACCTGTACTACTCTGATTACCTTATGATGGTCAGGATCTCTATCGTTTCTTTCTTATAGTATTGCTCAGCAAGGAACATTAGCAATATTTGGATTCTGACCCAGTGATATTATTGCATTTATTAGTAGCGCTGAAACTACGACGAGTATAGTTATATTTGTGTGATTACTGGTCTATGCCATACAGTATGCGACTTCTTCTGTAACGATGACTTCTCGAATTTTACAATCTAAACTTATCCAGTTTCTTCTTTCACCACTTGCTATTTTTAGTATGATTATCGCTTTAACGGTTGCAGTATTGGGTATTAATATTTTTTCTCTTTCTTTCTTGAGTTCTGTATTAACTAATTTTGGAGAACAGAGTATTATTTACAAATATATTCAATATCTCCCTTTAGGTATTCTTTTACAATGATTGATTACCTTATTCCTTGTCTTCCAGAAAGAGAAAAAAGTAGAAGTGTCGTATGATGATTTATAGAGTTGAGAGTGTACAGTTTAAAGTGGAAAGTTGTTAGATATTGATTGGTTGTTGGGTAAAAAAAATTATTAATTTTAAAAAAAAACTATCACGGTGTACATTCTGCATTTGACGATGGATTGCGTCCTCCATTCTATGACTGATGTATGTGATAGTTTTTTTTGGATATTTTGAGAATATAGCTACTACGACAAGGTTCCTCCTCTCGTATCTGGAGTTAGAGGTCACTTCGTTATACTGTGGCCGAAATGATATGCACCACTGTAATTTTTCACTCCTCTATACTCCTGATTTAATAATCGCTTCTAGCGCCGCATAACTTCCTTTTCATTCTTTGTTTATGGTGATGTAGACTTCATCGCCTGGTAATCCTTTGAAGAATGAAACAGCTGCTGTATTGAGATTGTATGTTTGTTTGTCACTTGAGATTGCTAGGAATTTGCTAGGATCTTTTTCATCTTTTGTTAAAACAGCTCTTACATGTTTTCTCTCTGCTGGTATGATAAGTTTGTAAATAAGTTCACCGTTTTCTTTAATAGTAACCTTCAATCTATCTCCTGGAATAAGTTTTGATTTTGATGAATAATTTACAGGTACTGGATATTTTTTCAAATCATCTCCCACCATAAAATAACCATCAAATTCACCTTCAATCATATTACCTTCTGGATCTTGTATTTTTGATTGATTTTCTTTATTAGCTTGAACAATAGCATCAAATGAATCAATATTGTCTTTTAGGGTAGCAAGAGTATTGAGTGTATTTTTTACTTTTTTGAGATCATTTTCAATATTCTCTATACTAAGAGCCAGTGCTTTGATAGTAATGGAAAGTTCTTCAACGTAATGGAGAGTTTCGGGATTAAGTTGTGTCATTTAAGAATTTTGTTTAAGAAATAAATTACAATTTCATTGTACTTGTTTTTTTGAAAATTGCAAATTTTTTTGAAGATAATTAAAGAGGATAGATAGTTTTTTGAGCGACAAAACAGATGTTTCTGGCACGGAAGATGTTGTGATGAAAGTCACCGTTTTGGCTACTATACGACCGTTGAACAAGTTGTAAGTTATGTTTTGTCAGGATTTTTTTTATTTCGTAATAGGTATGGATATGATATAGTCTTTTATGTGTTTTTCCTTGATCAGTAAATGGTATCATCAGATTATTCCATTTTCGGTATCAGAAAGTAGTGATTGATTTTTTGAGAGATTGCAAGAGAGGTTTATAATGCTTATTTATCATCCACCATGACCATGACCAATCAACAGAAATCCATTGTCCTTTATATCATAAGGTACGATATACTTGTTGGAGATACTGATTTCTTGTTTCTTGATCAGGAAGATGTTGATAAGAGGCCATTGTAATGATAATATCAATAGATTCTGATGGTTGTGTATCTAAATAATGAATCATATCATCTTCTCTTCGATGGTGATCTTTATTGGTAGGAGATTGCTGTTCTGCTATTGTTAATAATCAGGAGGAAATATCTACTCAAGTATACGAAGCAATGCAATCAGGATATTGAGACACAAGAGTACGATAGAGACGTCCATCACCACATCCTAATTCTACAATATGAAGAGGTTTATTAAGGTTTTGAGATAATAGAGTAATATATTGTATAACATATTCTAATTCTGGTCGTTTTTTTTTACGTGTTGAGGAAAATTTATGAGAATGATTATTATAGCATTCGCGAAGATCTGATAGAGTTTTGAGTGATAAAGCTGTTGAATTCATAAGTATCATTATAGTAATTTTTGTTGGTAATACAATATTTTTATAAAAAAACTCTTCCAAAGAATATGAAAGAGTTATGTGTTATAATATATTATTTCTATTGCTTTACAGTCGCTACTATAGGTTCTTTTTTTGATGATATTACCTCTGTTTTCTCTTTTGATTTTTCATTTTTTTTCTTTTCTTTTTCAATTTTTTTAGCTTGTTTTTTAGCTACCTTTTTAGCTTGTTTTCTTTCAATTTTTAATCTATATCTTTCTCTTTCTTCTTCACTTGTTCTTTGGGCAAGATCAGCTTTTGCTTTGAGATAGGCAGTTTCTTGGTCGGGAGAGAGTTGCGGCCATTTGAGATCCATATCTTCGAATACTTTGAGAAGTACTTTAGAGACTTGATAGAGTTTATACCAGTTCTGATCGGATGGTATGATATGCCATTCTGGTCTATCACATTTCTCAAAAATACTTTCATATACTTTCATATATTCATCAAATTCATTACGAGTATCCCAATCTCAAATATTATGTTTCCAATATTTTGTTGGGTCTGTTAATCTTTCATTGAGTTTTTCTTTTTGTTTATCCTTTGAGATATGGAGATAGAATTTTACAATAACAGTACCGCTTTCTTGTAAAAGTTCTTCAAATTCATTGATTTGATTATATCTTTGATGAACAATTTTTTTGTCAAATGTTTTTTGAACTGTAGGGACAAGAATATCTTCATAGTAAGAACGATTAAATATCCTCACTTCTCCAACTGCTGGTGTTTGTTTATGGATTCTCCAAAGAAAATCATGAGATGCTTCTTCTTTTGTGGGTACTCTAAAAGAAGTTGCTCTTGTTCCTAGTGGATTCATACCAGAGAAAATATGTTTTACAACACCATCTTTACCAGCAGCATCAAGTCCTTGTAATACAATAAGTAATGATTTCTCACCTTCAGCGTACATCTTATATTGATAAGCTTGAATTTTTTGTATCATTTCTTGAGTTCTTTTAATGATTTTAGCTTTATTGGAATTGTGAGGAGCAATTGTAGAAATGGTATGAAGTTGAATTTTTGACATGTGTGTGTGTGGGTTAATAAGAATAAATGAGATATGTGAGAGTATCACTATTATGCAGGAGTAACTTCTTGCTTTTGTATGACTTTTTGTGTTACAGAAGTCTGAGAAGGAGTTTTTCTGATTATTTTTGGTTGTTTGATATCTGAAATAATGTTTTCTTTAATACTTCCAAGTTTAGTAGCAGTTTTAGTATGGACTTTATGTAAAGGTTTATTTGCTTTATCAATAAATCTCATAGTAGATTGAAATCTTTTTGTATCAGAAATATTACCTGTATAAAGCATACCGAGACAATATTTACTACATCACTTTGCTTCTTTGTATCCTAATTTTTCAATCATCTCATGGCTTTTTGATTTTTTATGACTTGATTTTGTTTCAATAATAGCTACTGGACCAAACTTGAAATATTCAGCATTGTGTTTTGTAATATCTTGTGCTTGTACATCAAAATCAATAGTAATTCTTTCATCATTCTTTTTACTACAAAGTGTCACTCTTTTGTAGAGTGTACGAAGAGTAGGTTGAAGTTGTTCATGAGCATAATCTAGATTTAAACTAGTGCAAATATTTTCATAAAATGCTGCACTTTGGTTAGTAAGAACTTTAGACTCAGTAACAGGAAGACCATATCTTGATTTACGAATTACATCTCCCTCTCTTTGTTTACATTCAAAGAATGCAATATTACTATCTACATATTCTCTCGATCTTACTTTCATTCTATTTTTTTCTCCTCTTTCGTGTTGATGGAAGAAAAGAAAATCTTTGGTATCCATATAGATATTATCATAGGTAAACAGTGAATTTCCTTTAATAGCAAGAACATAATAATCTTTATGAAGTTGATGCATAACTTTACCAAGATCTTCAAGAGAGATGATATATTTTTTTTCGATTCTTTCCATGAGAGACATGGTTGCATTGAGTTCTTCAAGAGAAATAGTATCGAAATCTTTTAAAGCATCAAAAAGTTTTGTATTTGTTTGGAGAGTCATTGTGTAATATAAAATGAATAATATAAAACGAGTAACACAATAATAGTATATGATATAGGAAAAAAACAAAAAAAATCTATCATATTAATAGATAATAAGAGATGATATTTGTAAAATATAATAAAATATTATTGACAAAATATATTTTATATTCACAATAGACTTATTGAGTAGTAAGAAATATCAAAAATACTATTTTTGAATATATATGCATATATTACTCAAACATTCTTCTGAGGTCTTGATCTTTGACCATATCGAGTGACCATTGAGGATCGAAAGTAATATCAATTTGTATGTTATAAGATGGAAGTTTTTCATTGATAGCATTGATAATCATTTGTTGGATGAGTTCTCCTTCTGGACATGATGGTGTCGTGTAGGTCATAATTATTTCAATTTTCTCTTCATCGCTATCTATAATAATACTATAAATAAGACCTAATGTAAAAATATCAACAATAGGAAATTCTGGATCATAGACAGTTTCTATCTGTTCACATACAATTTTTGAGATAAGGTCATTACTATTTTCATAATTATTCATGATATAGTCGATATCAGGACGAAGAAAGTGATCAGCATCATTCATGAGATAAAAAATACGAAAAATAAAGTCAGATATTTATTTCTTTTGTAAAGACGGTAGTATAAGAGATTGTATGATGAGGAAAGAGATGAATAACACTATACCGCCTACAAAAGTTCGAGAATGTTTCAGGAGAAAAATAATATTGAAAAGAATATAAATTCAGAAAAGAAGTGAGAGTTTGTAACTATGAGTAATGAGAGCTAAATTCATAATATGATGACGGATATATTGTGCTCGTCCTATAAATATAAAAAACGATCCTCACCAAGCTAAAAGAAATATTCCTACCATAATACCAGATAGCGCAATGAGTGGATCAGTAAAGGGATCGATTAATATATAGAGTGATCAAAGAATAATGAACCCTATAATAATTTTAATAAGAGAGAAAGTATGATACAGAGACATGAATATCAGTTAAGAGTGTAAAGTTAAGAGTTGGTTCCCAGATATAGTTATGAGTTTCTAGATATTTTAATTTGGAACTTAGCTAATTTACTAAATTGCATCTGTTGGATAAGCCTGGTTCTGTCGAGATATGATATGTATCTAATCCGACGTATAGTCGAAATCTTGCACTTCTCCCGATTTGTCGGGATGAGCTTGCACGATGGACGGTTTACCACTCGACTAGCTTCTGCTAGACTGAGTACTATGTAGCTATATTTAGTATAACACCATAGACTTTTCACCTTTCACCCCGATAGTTGGGGTTAGTATTGTCGCTGTGGCACTTTCGTTTGACCTATGATAGGTATCCAACTGCTGTGAGCAGTTCCATGAGAGTATCGTGCCAGGACTTTCCTACCTTACAGATGTAAGATCATCATATTACAACAGATGCAATCTCATCATAAATATATAGGTAACAAGTATCAAGTAAAAAAGTAAAAGAAGTAAAAATATAGTGAAATGAAAAAATCTCTCCTGTATGAGCAAGAGAGATGCTGTATATGATATAAATGTTAAATAATATTATGCATAAGCTTCATCAATTTTTGATCACATATCTGCTACTTCTTTATCTCTTTCTATATTGTTGGCAATTTTTTTATTATTTTGTTGTTGTTTATTATCAATTTCTTTTTTGATGTTGAAAGCTTTTTCAAACTGTGTAAGTGCTTCTTGTATAGTATTAAGTCCTACTTCTGGTGTAGATGTATCTCTTTGTGTATTATCGAGTGTTGAACCTGAAATAGTTTTATTTGGGAAAGCACCATCATTTAAGAATGTATAAATTTTCATATTATAATAGTCTTTTCAATTTGAGTCTTTATATTTGGAAATATCACGGTCTGTTCTTGTTCCATTTTTGTCTTTGATAGAAAGATAAATAGATGGTCATTTCTCAGTTGTTGTGACTTGATAAGTATATTCATTCCCTCCATCTTTCCAAGTAATTTGACCATTTTCATTTTTCCCATTATCAGAATTAAATTTATTTTGAAAATCAGATATCTTTTCATTGATCTGGAATTTCATTGCATTTTTTTCTTCTGGCTTCATAGATTTTTCTTTGTTAAGATTATCTTTATTATTTTCTTCTCGAGTCATAGTTTTTTTAACTCCAGGATCTGAAGTTTCATAAGCTACTTTATTTTCTAGTGCCATGATAGTCGTGGTTTACAGAATAAAATTATATTTTATTATATGTTTTTATTTTATTTTGTCAAATTTTTGAGGACTTTTTTTGTATGAGGTCTTGATATACAAGATGGTATTTTTATAGTTCTGTCAGAAACAGTATTTTATCTGGATATCTAGGTACATGAAAAAAATATGATCAGTAGTGATCTATGGAAAAGGGAAAGCAATGGAATCAGTATGTAAATTATTAAATCATCTAGGCGTATCTTATATCCAAATGGATGATGCAGATGCCAATGAAGAGCTCATCAAAAAATCAAAAATTATCATCGCCACTCCAGGTATCAAACCAAGTCATCGACTCTATACGACTTACAAAACTAAGATTATGTCAGAACTCTCTTTTGTTGGTAAGCTCATCAATGATGGGTATTTCTCACGATGGCATAACATACAGATTATATGAATTACAGGAACAAATGGTAAAAGTACTACAACTTGGGTACTCTATCAAGCTTGTCTCTTATTACAAAAAGAATATAATCCTGACCAGAATCATAGTATCTATATTGGTGGGAATTGGGATATACCCTTGAGTGGAATCTTATATACTATTATTTCAGAAGGAAAAACAGAGGAGAAGAGTACTATTATTTTAGAATGCTCTTCATTTATGTTATGGAATTTACAAAATTTCAAATTTTCCTTAGGAATTTTACTGAATATTGCACCAGATCATATTGATCGACATGGATCGATGAAGGACTATCTACAATCTAAACTCAATATATTGGCATACTCTGAGACTGCTATTACAACTCCTGAAATAAAGAATGATGTTTTAAAAGATCAGATGCGATGAATTAGTCTGCTTCATAGATTGCGACCATTTCGACGACAGACGAATAGACCCAAAAATTGGTTGAGTTATGATGCATTATGAGATTTTTATCATCCCTTATTCTTAGGACAACATAATGCATATAATTTTGGTGCAGTAGATAGGGTATTACAACAACTTTATCCTGGATATGATCTAAAAGTTTTACAACAAATAGAGCCCGTAGCACATCGCTTACAGATTATACCTTTAGCGAATGGAATGAATATGATAGACGATAGTGTCTCAAGTAGTGCACATGCTTTAGCAGCTGCGATTGATGCTATGGATCCTCCTATTACATTGATTGCTGGTGGCTACGATAATGGAGAAAATTATGATGCACTTCTTCAAAAATTATCTGATAAAGTAAGAGTGGGGATTTTCTATGGTCAAACTCGTGTACATCTCTATCCATTGTGAAAACAAGTAATTACTGATGTGTATATGGTAGAAACTCTCGAAGAAGCGATGAATCTTGCTCTCGAAGAATCAAAAAAACATACTATTCAGACTATATTATATAGCCCAGGAGCAAAAAGTTTTGATCAGTTTACGAATGTGTATGATAGGATAGCGACATTTGAGAAGCTGGTTAGTGGATTGGTTGCTTAGCTCTTAGGTATTGATTTTTTTCTTCTGTGCTTCGAAAGTAAAGATGTAATAAAAGGTAACTGATATAACAATGAAAAATCTCGCAATGACAATCATTGTGGCAGATTTTTTCTATATGCATTTTTATAAGTCATGATCTAGTATATTCAAACAATAAATGCTTGTCAACTAGTCTAGAGCCATTACATATCTCCCATTAGGCACAAATATTGATACCATTTACCCAAATATTTATTCCATATCATTTCGCTGCTATGATGGAACAATTACTTTGAGATAAACTCATAATAGGATTATTATAAGCCTGAAGTGTATTGATATAAAAATAATTTGAAAGATCTGGAAGAGTACTAATGCTGTTGTTGTTGAGATATATAAGTTGTAATGCAGGTACTTGTGATAGTGAAGGGAAAGTTGAGATATTATTGTATTGTAAGAGGAGTTGTGTAAGAGCGGGGAGATTATATAATGTCACTGAAGGAATGGCATTATGTTCTAGTAATACATATTCTAAACTTGGTAAGTTCGAGAGATTGATAGGAGTTGCAAGATTGATATTATTTCTTACTTGTAATTGTTTCAATCTTCTTAAATTAGAAAGAGGAGGGAGATTTGATATGGAAGTCCCATCAATTACAATTCCTTCTAATGCGACAAGTTTGTTGATGGCACTTGGAATAAGGATAACATCAGATTTATTGGTAATATTAAATCGTGACATATTTTGACATAGATTTTGCTTACTAATAGAGGATTGGTTAATAAGAGCTCATAATACAGGTACTTCTTCGTCAGTAAGATGAGCGATACATCGAGCTACAGGATCATCAGTACCGTTGTAGATGTCAATCGGTGCAGTAGGCTCTTCGATTTTATAAGTAAGTCCTCTTCATATGACATAAAAATCTCCTTGTTCAGAATCTATTGCTCATTTGCAGTTTGTTGTATTTCCTCTTTTGGATTCTCTCATGGACGTCATTGCATATACTTTACCTTTTTGATCTGTATAGTAAGCAAAAAAATTCCCTTCTGATTTACATTCTCCTGATGAGTTAGTGGTGAGTCCATATCAGGTATCTTTTGGAATATCACTCATATAAGGAAGTATAAAAGAGGAAATTTTGGCAATATTATTGAGAGATGGTATTCCTGGTATAGATTCTGTTGTACTAGCAAGAAAAGTATCACGATATGACCAAAAAGGAGCTACAGGATATACTCCACTATGTTCTATGGAATAAATTTCAAGAGCAGTAGATATCTGATTCATATTGCTGATACGTACACTATCACGAGCACGAGCTTGCATTCCTTGAATCTGAGGTACAAGAGAAATGATAAGAAGACCGATAATGATGATAACAATGATCAATTCTACTAGTGTAAATGCCTTGTTGTGAGAGCGAGAAAAGAATTGTTTTGATCTCGGTGTTATATGATAATAAGAAAACATGAGAAAATCACAACAAAATAGAATATATAGAATGTATGTATATATTTGAATGAATAATTCAAGAAGAAATGGATTTCTTTATAATTCAATTGATTCAAGTGAGCGATTCAGTACTTTTAGTATCTAATGATTTATTCTTTGTTGCTAAAATGTCACGTACCAAATTGATCAGATATACAACAGCTCAAGATGAGCCCATGATGATTCAGTCAGGAAAACTATTTTTTGAAAAATGTAAGGGAAAACGAAGATCTGACTATTTTGGAAATAATAATCCGATTGTTTTAGAATTGGCTTGTGGTCGTGGTGAATATACGGTGGGTCTTTCTCAAATATATCCGAACAAGAATTTTATCTGAGTAGATATTAAAGGAGAGAGAATGATGATGGGAATTAGAAATTATAAATTATGAATTGAAAATTTTAGATGAGAGTATAATTGAGGATTTAAAATTCAAAATTTAGAATCTCCTAACATTGCTTTTCTTCGCACGATTATTCATCATATTGATAGATTTTTTGATGAGGGAGAAATAGATGAAATATGGATCGTTCATCCTGATCCAAGATCAAAGTGACATGATGAGAGAAGGAGAATTACTTCTCCACGTTTTTTGGCTATGTATGCAAAGATTTTGAAATCTGATGGAATACTAAGACTCAAGACTGATGATGATGGAATGTTCGAATATTCTAGCGAACAGTTTAATCAGTTTGGATTCCATTATATTGATAGTACACGAGATTTAGATCAGTCTCCGTTAGCAGCTCATCACCATGATATAGAAACTCATTATGGAAAATTATTCAAAGAAGAGTGAAGAACAATCAAATATGGAATTTGGAGAAATAATTAACTTTACAATAAATATTAAATAATTAAAATAATAAATGTCATTATATAGTGAAGTCACAATGATATAATTTTTGGTCTTGTATGAAAAAGAATATATAATTCGTTATGAACTCAGAATATTGAATATACTTTGATTGATAATTATATAATGACTCCCCAGGTAGAACAATTTAAAGAACAACTTAATAACTCCATTATCAACGCTGATGTTGTGAAGATTTTTGATAATCTTTTAACAATTGCTGTGGAAATAGGAGCTTCTGATGTGCATATTGAAGCATTTGAAGATTATTGTAGGATGAGATTAAGGATAGATGGAGAATTAGAAGAACTTGTTCAATACCCTAAATCAATTCATGAAAGTATTATCTCAAAATTCAAAATTGAATCTGGACAAATGAGACCTGACGAAAGAAGATTACCTCAAGATGCTAGAGTATCTACTATTACTTTGACCAATAAAGAAATTGATCTGCGTGCCTCTACACTTCCTACGGTTTGGTGAGAGAAGTTAGTAATGCGTATTGTAGATAAATCAAAGAAAACACCAAAACTTGATGATCTTGGTATTGAATGATCAAATCGTGATATTATTCTTCGTCAGTTGGAGAGTCCAAATGGTATTATTTTGACTACATGACCTACGGGATCAGGAAAAACATCCACACTGTATGCTGCTTTGAATTATGTAAATAGTATTGATGTAAATATTACTACTTTTGAAGATCCAGTAGAAAATAAAATGCACTGATTGAATCAGTCACAAGTAAGGTCTGATATTGGATTTACGTTTGGATCAGGTTTGAGAGCGGCACTGAGACAAGATCCTGATATTATCATGGTGTGAGAAATCCGTGATGGAGAAACATTAGAAATGTCGATGGAAGCTGCCATGACAGGACACTTAGTATTTTCTACTATCCATACGAATTCATCAGCTGAAACTATTACGAGAGTATTCAATCTCTGAGCTTTACCTTATATGGTAGCTGGTACATTTAATGTAGTCATGGCACAGAGATTGGTCAGAAGAGTGTGTTCTACGTGTAAAAAAGAAACTACTATTACAAATTCAAAACATTGGAAAGAATCTATAGATGCTTTTCGTGGTTTAGATACCAATGTCCTCAAAGCAGAGATACTTTCGAGAGGTATTGATCCGCTACAATGGAAAAATTATGTTACAGAATGAAAAGTAATACAAGGAAGCTGATTAGCAGAAGATGGAGTTAATAAATGTCCTACCTGTAATGGATCTGGTTATAAATGAAGAGTCTGAGTGTATGAAATGATGGAATATACGGATGAAATTAGAAATTTTCTTATTGGAGGTAAAACTGCTTATGAAATAGAAAACTATGCATTGAGTAGGGGGATGATCAATCTTGAAAGAGATGGTATTCTCAAAATTATCAAATGATATACAAGTTTAGATGAAATTTATAAGGTTGTAAAACATAAATCCTCTAGTTCTTCATAGTTTCTTCTTGCTTTAATTATTTATATAGTATTATAATGGCATCTTCAAATCAACTCAATAAAAATAATATGCTACAATGGTGGGATAAGTTTTTCGCATCATTTAATAAACCACCGATGCCAGTAAAGACAAATTTTTTCCGTCTCTTGGCAGTAGGGCAAAAAGTGGGACTCTGATTGAGAGAAAGTTTGATCAGTATTGAAAGTTCTGAACACAATAAGGTGATGAAGGCTATTATTTTGGATATGATTGAACATGTAAGTCAGGGAGATCCACTTTCAAAAGCTATGGAACAACATTCCTATTTCTTTAGTTCAACAGAAATTGAATTGATCAAAGCAGCTCAAGGAATGGGTAATCTTCCAGATACTTTAGAAGGTATTGCATTAGAATTGGAAAATTTTGCTACTATTGTTAAAAAAATTAAAGGGGCTCTGACCTATCCTATTACTCTTCTTACGTTTACAGTGTTGGCTGTTGTGATATTGATGATTAAGGTAATCCCAACGATTGTAAGTCTCTTTCCTTCTAAAGAAGCATTGCCACAGATTACGAGAATTGTACTAGATATATCTGATTTTATGATAGCACGATGGTGGGTATTGTTGATATCTATTGTTTCTATCATATCTGGATATAGATTGTTATATAAATATTTCCTTCCTTTCAAAATTTTGATTGATGGTATTATATTGAAGATACCTGTTGTAGGAAGTGCATTTAAGACTTTTTATATGTATAGGTTTGCTAAATTGCTTTGAGATTTTATGTTTGCAGGAGTAGATCAAATTAGTGCCATGACTCAAATTGCAAGAATATTTGATAATTTCTTCTATAAAAAGAAAGCAGAGGATATTAAAGCTGATTTGAATGCATGATTTACGTTTTCAGATACTATTGAGGGATCTGGATTATTTGATCCTATTCTGATCCAAATTATCGTCGTAGGAGAAAAAACGGGTAATCTCTGAGAAATCCTTCAAACGATGTCTTGATTCTATAAAGAACAATTGATGACAAAAATTGGAAATGTAATGGCATTTATTGAACCGATCTTACTTGGATTTATGGCAACAATTATCTGATCTATCGTAGCATCGATTTTCCTTCCGATGACGGATATGGTGAACCAAATTTCATGATAAGATACAAAAAATATGATTCTGACACAGATAGCGGTCAGGATTTTTTTGTTTTTGATTTTGCTTGAAATAGTAAGTTCAATTCCCTATAGTGAAGTATTGTTTTTTATTTTTTTGAAGAGAATATATGATTACTGTACTCGGACATAAAGTTCCAGATACTGATGCTATTACATCAGCTATAGTGTATGCTCATTTTTTATCACATACAGGAAACCAAGCACAAGCTGTAGCGTTGGGACATCCTAATAAAGAGACAGAATTTGTCTTACAACAAGCACATCTTCCTATGATCGATATTATTTCAGAACTTCCAGAAGGATCAGTGATTGCTCTTGTCGATCATAATGAAGAAGGTCAAAGTATTGCTCATAGAGGAGAATATACTATTCATAGTGTAGTAGATCATCATAAAGTCGCAAACTTTGAAACAGGATATCCACTTTTCATGAGATTAGAACCTCTTGCATCGACAAACTCAATCTTGTATAAGATGTATCAAGAAGCACATCTTCAAATTACTACTGATATAGCTATTCTTATGCTTGGAGGTATTTTGTCAGATACATTGCACTTCCGTTCTCCAACAACGACTGAATTTGATAAAACAATTGTTACTGAACTTGCTAAACTTGCTCAAATTGATGATATAGAGGAGTTTGCTATGAAAATGTTTACTGAAAAGTCAGATCTTGGAGATATTTCAATCTACGATTTGATTAAAGCAGTAGATGCAAAAGATTTTACTTTTGGTAATCAGAAATCTCTCATTGCGTGCATTGAGACAACAAATCCTGATTATTGCTTAAATCGTAAAGATGATATCATCGAAACTATTCGTACTATAAAATTGTCAGAAGGATATGATTTTATTCTTTTCTGTATTGTAGATATTCTGAATGAAAAAAACACTACAATAGTTGCTGATGCTGTTGAATCGTATATAGTGAAGAAGGTTTTTGGTGCTGACACGGTCGATGGATTAGCTGATCTTGGTGATCGTATCTCTCGTAAAAAAACAATTGTGCCTCCGATGGAAGAAGTTCTCGCTTAATTTTTATTATTTCTATCATATGAAAAATTATATAGACCACGTTAATAAAATGAAAGAGAATAATATTTGTCCATTTTGTGAAGAAAAAGATGTGTATGCTATAGATGAAAATGAATATGCAGTTGTTTTGCCTGCTCGTGCTCCGTATAGGGAGGATCATATACTCATCTGTCCGAAAAGACATGGAGATTTTTTACAAGAATATTCTCAGAGAGAATTAGAAGATTTATACTCACTACTAACCAAATGGGAAGTATTACTTCAGAAGAAGCATGGAGAAGTGGTTACTTTTTTAAGACAAGGAAAAAACTTTGGTACAACGGGGAAGTCTCTATCACATCTTCATCGGCATATTATTCCTCAATTTAAAATATTATTTGGATGAACACAAGAGGAAAGTAATAATCGTCAAGTTTATACTGACGCAGAATTACAACACATCATGGAACAGTTAAAAGATAATTTTCTTCTATAAATCTGTCTTTGTGGCAGATTTTTTCTAACATAAAAAATCCTCGCAATGGAGAATTTTTAGGTAGAGGTATCATTCTGTTTTAACTCGAGGGTTTAAACCGAGAGGACGAAGAAAGAATCCAGGGTATTGATATTACTTTGCTAGGATCTCTTCGCATTAGGAGGAGATTCTTCGTTATCACTCCACCTCTTCGGGTGTTAATGTAGAATGACGGTCATTGAGATTACTCTTCAGAGAAAAGTCATTCATTATTCTCTTCATCAGTAGGAGATTGTTCTTTTTGAGTTCACTCTTCAGCAAGTTTCTTAGCTTTTTCTTCAGCTTTGCGTTGTTCTTTATACGCCATATTTTCAGCTTTCTCTTCCCAAGGACGGAACATACCAAGAATAGGTTTACTGGTGATCTTTTCAGGTCAAGATCATGGAATATCGAGATAACAATCATTGGAATGAACAGTCTGTATAGATGTATCATTTAATCTCAATCTAATCGCTCCTTCATAGATACTAATACCTCATATAATATTGTCTCCCTTATCAAGATCCACTACTTGATCTCATTTTTTTGCTCTTTTTCGGAGACGGAGATCATCGATTGCAAGCATAAGAGCTTTCGTAGTAGTATGGAGTAATACAAATGGCTCATCTTGGTGTAAGAACATCGTACTGACTTGATCTTTTTCTTGAAGTTCAATAGCTTTTACTCATCACGCTGTTTTACCCATTGGTCTCAGTTCTTTCGATGGGAACATCAAGAACCAACCATCTCTTGTCGTAACTGCTACATGATCATCATCTGATACTGGTAAGACACTAAGAATTTTCTCATTTTTTCATGGTAGATTGATGATACTTGTAGGGAATTTCTTGAAAGAGAGGACGAGATTTTTATCTACTTTCTTGATATTATTATCACTAGTAAGAAGTAATAAGTGATCAAAATCAGCATGGAGCGTCTTTGCGAAAATAACCTTTCCTTTGAGATTGAAATGTTTGTGAAAATTGAGTGGAGTAGAGTTGTATTGGAATGATCAGAGATCTTTTAATCTTTGGACAACCAGTTCTCCCTGATCCGTGATGACAATTATCTGATCTTGATTATGAGTATAGATAAGGTCAATAGTATCTTCTGGGATAACACTTACTCTTGTCTGATATAAGACTCTAAGATCAAAGCTATCACTGAGCCAGACGATCACATCTTCTTTTACCTTATCAGCAGCATCTTCAAATGCTTTCAATGTTTTCTTAATATCTCCAGATTCTTCGACGAGGATAGTTCTACGTTCATCTCCATATGTTTTCTTTACATACTCCATTTCTTCTTTAACGACACCATCGAGAGCTACAGGATTATTGATGATATTTTCAAGATAGGTAATGAGTGCTTGTTTTTCAGCAATTTCATCGAGAATTCTATTCAATTCAAGACCTACAAGACTTTGTAATCTCATCTGGAGGATATACTCAGCTTGTGGGTCAGAAAACTCAAATTTTTCCATCAATGCTTCTTTTGCTTCTTGCTTACTATCAGATGCTCTAATGGTAGCAATTACTTCATCAATGATATCGATCGCTCTACGAAGTCCTTCAAGAAGATGTAATCTATCTTTTGCTTTTCCAAGTTGGAATACTGATCTACGATAGACAACTTCTCTACGATAGATGACAAACTCTGAAATAAGATCAAAAATATTCAGTAGTCTTGGTTGTTTTCCTTTCTCTACGAGAGATACATTGTTAACAGGGAACGTACTTTGCAGTTCAGTCATCTTGAAGAGCTGTGCAAGTACTTTCTGAGCATTTACACCCCTACGAAGACTAAGAGCTACTCTAATAATATTTTTTGCTGATTCATCTCTAATATCAGTAATACCATCGATTTTTTTATCAACAACTAATTCTCCGATCTTTTCTACAAGATTAGACTTGTTGACTTGATAAGGAATTTCATCAATCACAATAATATCACCATGCTTGCTTTGTTCAATATGAGTTTTACCTCTTACGACAACAGATCCTTTTCCTCTACGATAGATTTCAAGAATACTTGCAGGATCAAAAATGAATCATCATGTAGGGAAATCTGGACCTTTTATGATTGTCATGATATCATCTACAGTAGTTTCTTCATGATCCATATAATACAGACAAGCGTCGATCACTTCTCTGAGATTGTGAGGTGCCATATTTGTCGCCATACCTACAGCGATACCCATCGTACCATTACAGAGATGATTTGGGAATTTCGTTGGTAAGGTGATAGGCTCATTCAGCATATTGTCAAAGTTTGGTCTTCGATCAATCGTATCTAAGTCAATATCATTCAGCATTTCGCTTGCAAGTTTCGTCAATCTTGCTTCTGTATATCTCATCGCAGCAGCACCATCTCCATCGATAGATCAGAAATTACCTTGTCCATCAACAAGTGGATATCTCATCGACCAAGGTTGTGCAAGTTTTACCATAGCATCATAGACAGAACTATCTCCATGTGGATGATACTTACCGATCACTTCTCCGACTACTGTTGCAGATTTTCTATGTTTGCTTGTATGATTAAATCCAAGTTGATTCAGAGCGTAGAGTATCCTTCTATGTACAGGTTTCATACCATCTCTTGTATCTGGAAGTGCACGTGATACGATTACTGACATCGCATACGTAATATATGATTCAGAAATTTCATCAGTAATATTGAGTTGTTTGATATTACCACCTGTTTGATTGTTATCTTCAAGAAGTTGAGAATCGGACATGAATAAGTTTGTAAGGTTTATAAAGTTATTGGGTTTGTAAGGTTACTAGATACTAATTGTTAGGTATTAGGAATGAATTATCTGCTACTTTTGTTGCTTGCTACTTTTTTTACTTCTGTTGCTTTTTATTTCTAACTTCAAAATAAAAATCCTGACGGACTATCGAGATTAGTATAGTGATGTTATGTGGATAATCAAGGTTTTTGTATCACTATTTTAGCTAAGATAAACCTCAGTATGAGTAGGATCTCCAAGTTGAGCAAGTTGTTCATCTACCTGTGTATCAGCTGAAGGTCCATATTCTTTTCCTATGGTTTCTATAAGAGGATTGTCTGGACGTATAAGAGTGTCTCGTGTAATATCACTGAAATTTGTCTGTTGTTCAAATGCATTGATCAGTGATTCAAATTTATTAACATCAATGGTGTTATTTTCTTCTTTACCTGGTTGTGTACCAAAACATTGTAAAAAGAGTAATAAGGATTGAGATGAAAGTCTATTATGAGATTGGAGAATAGTGAGGAGAGCATTTTTGTTTGTGATACTAGTATCTGTTTGTGATTTGAGATAAGCAGTAATACGATCATTGAAATTTTTGTCATTGAGTAATGTTTGTAGAGTAGTGAAACTCTTCGTTAGTCTTTCGTTTTCTTCCGCTGAATGAGACCCACTATTACGAATCATCTGCAATATTTTAAATGTATCGGGATGAGTTGCACGATCAATAGTTTTTTCATCACTATTCGTCTCATGTTCGTAAGCATAAAGAGTTTTATAAAATGGATTAGTTGTCTTAATATCTGTCTGTTGATAGGCACCATCACTATCCCAAACTTTCATCAGGTCAAATATAGTATTTTGTACTTTATTTTTACTTAAACCATGTGCAATACTTGCTCTTACATCGATAAGTTTATATGCAGATTGTTGGGTTTTTTCATGAATTGTGTCTGTGATAGTATCTAAATAAGCTTGTTGGGGATTGTCGTTGCTGGCATTGTTTTGGATAATATTACCAGAGATTGATGTGATGATATCATCGGTATAGGATTGAAAATTATCGATGGTTCCTATTTTAATTTTTCATGGAATGATTTTGTTAGGATCAGAAGATCTGTTTTCTAGTGGACTCGTCATAAAAATCGTATTTCCTTCTATAGTAAGTTGAATACCTTGATAAGATTTACCATGCAAATAGAGTGGAATAGTATCTTGGTCGTCACTGAGAGTAATCTCAGATGGTTTGAAACTAAAATCTTCTAGTCCAGGTGTGTTTTGCATTAAGGAACTGATATAAGAGAGCTTCCCCTTTTTGATTTGAGTTCATAATGTAGATTCTACTTGTGGACTAGTAAAATTATTTTTCATGAGTGGTATGATAAGGCGTTGTTCTGTGAATCTCATACATCTTTCTCTAGACATTTTTTTCATATTTACTGCTCGTGGATTTTCTTTTTTATCTGCTTTGGGAGGATACAGTGTTTGTAATACTTTATCAGGAATAGGACGATGTGGGTTGGCTTTTAGAAAATATCGTAGTATTGCATTTTTTAGTGCAACTTGTTTTCTCGATGTATCAGTAGTAGATTGTTCGATAAGAGGAAATGATATACGTCACTCGACGATATGGATCATCTTATGTAATATCTCTTCACTCTTACTTTCTTCTCGTCTAAAATCATTGAGCATAGTATCTTTTGGAAGTGGAAAAGAATTGATGAGAGAATTATCGTCAAATCCTGGTTTAGGTTTACCTTCACTGTTAGTAAAGAGAGGAGGAATTGACATTCCCTTACTATTGGTTTGATCAAAATAATTACCAAGATCAGTATCTAGACTTGCTGATTCCGATGAGGAGCTATTCTTTTCTGCTATATCAAGAGTAGGTTGCTCCATCGTCTTCATGCCTCTGTTTTTGTTTTTCCAGCTATATGGGTTATCTATCCCTAAACCATGATAGAACGCATTTTCATCGATCTGTGATTCTTCTAAGAATGAGGCAAACGATTCTGCCTGACTTCTCTCTGTATCGGTGATGATAATCTTTGGGTTTGTTTTGGACTGTTGGAGTTTTGCGTTGAGAGCGAGATGGTAGTTGAAGAAAATAAGAGCCTTCTTTTGAGCTTGAGCTGGAGTATCTCCATTGTTTTGGAAGATGTCTTCTAATTTGGAAACAAGACTTTCTCATTTTTGGTTTTTTATTGCATAGAGTTGTTCTCTTGTATATTTGATGGTTACTGCCTCTGGATTCTTAATTTCCTTATAGAGGTTTGTGATTTGAATACTTCATAATTTTTTCTCTTCATTAGTAATATTCTTCACGTCATTAGTAATATTCTTCACGTCATTAGTAATATCCTCTTTATTCTTTAATGTGCTTTTCTCTTCATTAGTAGTAACTTCTTTATCTTTTAAATCTTGCTGATTTATATCATAATATTCTGTTTTGATTATCCCAATGAGATTATTTGTATATGATGATATATTTTCATCATCGAAACCATCTCTTGCTTTTTTAATAATGTGTTTGATGTACTCTGCTAAAAGAGAAATATCTAAAGAAGGGAAGTTAATTGTTTGTTTGATTACTTCTTCTACTTGTTGTTTAGTCTGATTATCTTTATCTTCTATAGTTTTAAGAAATTTTTGTATTTTCTCTTGTTGTTCAATTTCAAGATCAGGAAATTTTTGTATGATAGTTTTTATTTGTTTATCAGAAAAACTTTCTGAAGAAGATAAAACTTTATCAGGAGTTTCTATATTTATGGGTGTTTGGATATCATTGTTTCCCATGAGTGACACTAGAAGTAGAAATATTTATAAAAGTATAATTATTTTAAGAATTTATGCGAAAAATGGAATTACAAAAAAACATCAAGCAATTGACTTGATCTATTATTATGTTTTTATATTATTCTCACTTTGCTATTTTGATGATATCATTAATATTAGCAATATCTTCTTTATTCTTAGCAATATCTTCTTTATTCTTAGCAATATCTTTTTCATTTTGAGTAATATTATTTTTACTTTTAGCAATATCTTTTTCATTTTGAGTAATATTATTTCGGGTTGTTACTAATGTATTATAGTCATTTTGGAATCTGTTATAAATGTCTTTTTGTCATCAGAATACTTTAAATGCTTCTTTTATTTCTTTGAGTACTTGTTGGACATATTGATCCTGGTAGAGTATTGATGTCTCTTGTTTATTAAGAAATACAACGAAACTAGTTCGGAAATCTACTAATTCTTGTCATGATAATCGCATAATATCATCAGTAGATTTTGCTCCATATTTATGAAGTAGATCATCTACTTGAATTTTTACCTTTGGATCACCTAAAGAGATAGGTGTTTCGATATTTTGAGTTTGGTCTTTATTCTGAGCTATAACAGTCGGTCATCATACACTGAGCGCAAGAACTGTAAGCAGAGCTTTGATCTTGAGTCAGAAATCTTTTTTGTTTTTAGATTCTGATGAAATATTAGCTGTATTGAGAGATGATTCCATATCTAACGATATAAGAAATAAAACTCACGATTCATATAGATATATTATAACTATTTTTTTGAATTTTGCAAGAGAATTATATGACACTATCCATGATCCAGTTTCCATAACCGTGGCTGGATGTACCATTTAGTCTAATAATACAGGGAGTATCGTCAGGGTGAACAGATTTTACGGCTTCTTTTACTAATGCCCAATTTTGTGGTTTGGTATGATAGATTGTTACAACTTCACTTCCTTTCTGAATTTTTCCATTCCATATATAGGTATTTTGGATAGGGAATAAGTGTACTCCTGATATGAGCTTTTGACGGAAAAGGTGGTCACTGACCTTATCGGCGTTGTGCTGATCGTTGTGGGTGACATAGATGAGGATGACGTCCATTATAGAAGTAGCAGGAGTAAAAGAGGTAACAAAGTAGAAGAAACAATAGGGGAGGATAGAAGAGGTATTAGAATTTTATATTTTTTCAGAGATTGTATAATCAAGCAGAAATCCCAGAATAGATATTATAATACTCATCATACTGACTTTGAGATATATAATCAAGTTGTAATGCTATTATGAAGCATTGATCTGACTTCTCCACAAGATCATTTTGCTATTTTTACTATTATGATTTACAGAATTATGATTCATTGAGATACTTTTTTATTTGTTAGCTCTTTTATCTGTTCATCACTTTCAACTGTTCTAATACTTCTTGTGGATGAAGAGCTGGTTTTACATCTTCTCGTTTATACACAATATTTGCATCCTTATCAAGGAGAAATGTAGTCCTTACTACTCCCATATATTTGCGTCCATACATAGATTTTTCCTTTCGTACATCAAAACGTGGATTACTGACCAAGACAAGATCCGTATCGGATATGAGCGGTATGGTCAGACCGTATTTTGTTTGAAATTTACAGTGACTTTCGTGGCTATCTTTACTTACGCCGATGATTTGGGTATTGAGTTTCTCAAATTCGGGTAGAAGATTGGTAAATCCTTGTGCTTCTAAGCTACATCCAGAAGTATCGTCTTTGGGATAAAAATACAAAACAGTAAAAGATTTCTGACTACAGAGGTCTTCCAGCGTGGTCTGGATTTGGATCTGATTGGGTTGGGTGAGGAGGAAAGGAGTCATGTGAGAAATTATAAGTTATAAATTTTGAGTTATACATTGATAATCTTAAAAATATAACTCTATAGTACAGAGTTTGGAGAAGTATTCAAGGAAAAATTATTGACAAGCAGATTCGGTGATGGTGATTGTATTGTTATTATGATCAATCCTTGCTGTGACTCATAGTGGTAGTACCATCATAGGATCAGTATGACCGAAGTCCATATTAGTGATGATAGAGAGATGGGTTAGTCATAGTTCTTCATTAATAATTTTAAGTAATGTATCATCATAATTAATTTGTGATTGAGTAGTATAATTATATTGAGATCTTCAAAGTAATATACCTTGTATTTTTTGGAGAATACCTTGAGATCATAGATTTCTAATTATTCTTTCAAATTGATTGATACTCATTTGCTCTTCTGATGTTTCAATGAAGAGAATTTTATCGTTCCATTCATCAAGAGTAGGTCGAATACTTGTTCCTATCATAAAAGGGAAAACATCAAGACATCATCAGAGCAGTTTACCTTGTACGATACCTTCTCCTTGTAGTCGTCTTCGTGGAGTGTTTGGCATGAGATTTCTTTTGATATTTTGATTATCAGGATTTCACCAATCATAAAGTTCGTTTGTCCATCAGGATGTGTTTGGAGTAAGGAATCCAATGGGATCAGGACTAAAAAGAGATTTTTGTACATACTCAGCCATATACGGAAATATTCCTGTATTTTCACCAAATCAAGCCATGATACTTGGTCCATAAAATGATACGAGACCGGCTTTTTGACAGATAAAATGAGTGATAGTACTATCAGAATATCAGAGGAAAATTTTAGGATTATTGCGAATAATATCAAAATCGATATAGGGGAGTATTCTAATAGATTCTTCTCATCAGATGGTTGAGATGATAGCTTTGATATCTGGATTAGCAAAAGCATCCATCAAATCTTGAGCTCTTAGCTCTGGATGTTCATATACTCGTTGAGCAGATTGTAGAGTATGATTCATCTCTATCACGGTGACTCAAAATTCTTGTTCGAGTTGTTGTTTACCGATAGCATATCTTTCTGGGCATGCTCAAGGTCATCACCATGAGAGAGATACGGTAGCTATGGTATCTCAGGGTTTGAGATGGAGAGGGTAGAGCATGATAAAGCTCTTGAAAACTATAAAATATAATATAATATATATAATATATGGGAAACATTATTGTTTTTCAATGAATAAATGCTTAGTCTAATTATAATTTAAATAAAACTATCAAATAAGTAAAGTAAGATGTTTTATATGTTTTCTTACTTGAAAAATGTTCTTTAAAACTTATACTATTCAATATATTTATTTATGATGATTTGATTGTAATGATTATACCTAATAAATTAAAGAAAGGAGATGAGATAAGAATTATTGCTCCCTCTCGTAGTTGAAGTATATTTCAGGATGAATTTTTAAATTTAGCAAAAGATAAGTTAGAATTATTATGATATAAAGTTACTTTTTCAAAAAACATTTTTAATAAAGATATTTTATGATCTTCATCAATAGAAGATAGAGTATCAGATTTGCATGATGCATTTTGAGATTCTTGTGTTAAAGCAATTATTACTATTATTGGTTGATTTAATATAAATACTATTTTGAATCATTTAGATTATAATCTTATAAAAAATAATCCCAAGATACTTTGTGGATATTCAGATATTACAGCATTACAAAATGCACTATGGAAGAAGATATGATTAGTGACTTATTCTTGACCACATTTTTCAACATGGGCCATGAAAAAATGATTTGACTATATACAGGAATACTTTTTAAATATTGTAACACAAGATTATCCTGTATCAATTTATCCCTCTCATGAATACAGTGAAGATAAATGGCATAAAGATCAAGATAGTAGAATATTTCTAGCGAATTGATGATATAAAATATTAAAATATTGAATATCTACATGAAAAATTATTTGAGGTAATTTATGTACATTGAATCTATTACAATGAACAGAATATATGCCAGATCTAAAGAATTGTATAGTATTTATTGAAGATGATAATATTGCGTGATCAGCAGGAGTGTTTGAATTTGAAAGAAATTTTCAGTCGCTTATGCAACAAAAAGATGCTAAATATATTAAGTGATTGTTAATAGGAAGATTTCAAAAGGATGTGGATATGACAGAAGAGAAACTAAAGTATATTGTTTTATCAAAGACAGATTGATTAGATATTCCTATTATATCAAATCTTGATTTTTGACATACATATCCTATGATTACATTTCCTATATGAGGTGTTATTTCTATAGAGGCTATTAATGAAAATGATATATCTTTAACTATAGAAACTCATTAATAATTTAAGATTACTATACTATAATTATGCAGGGCTTGTTAATAATAAAACCAGATGCTTTTAGAGAAAAAATTGATAAAGAAATACTAGATATATTATCTAATAGATGAATTGTTATAGTAAATGCTTTATATAAAGAAATATTATATGAAGATTTAAGACAATTATATTTAATTGATATCTATCCTATGAGTATATCAGCTCATGATATTTTATTAGAAATATATTCATGATGTTCTACAATTTTAATTGTTGAATGAAATGATATATTTAATAAATTGATGAAGGTTAAAAAAGAAATTAGGGAAAAATATAAAAAACAGTATTGATATATACATACCAGTGATAATAAACTTGAATTTGAAAGAGAAGTGAAAATTTTTATATAAATAAATCTTTTATAGTAGTAATATTATCTAATAAAAGACTTTTAATGGAGTCTCTCTCATAGATTGTTCATATAAGGCTATTATCTATAGAATTATATTCTATGATTAAATGTTTTTTGTATCATTTTTTTATCATATATTTTAATATTTTTCATTTTTTATATATATTGTATGGATATTCTTCTATGATAATATTCTCTTTAAATCTTATATAGTCTATGTATTCTCTTACTTGTTGATATTTGACATCAATAGGAATATTAATGGATATTCCAACTTTAGGTGATAATTCTAATATGTTATTTCATGTTTTTGTTTCTATAAGTTGTATGAGTCTTTCAAGACTGAATCCAATTCATGTTCATTGTATTAGAGGTCATCATAAATTTTTTGTCATAAAATCATAAGAACCACCATCAGCTGTTTTCTTAGAAGACCCTGCAAAAATTTGATAACACAAACCATTATAAAATCAATTTCAATCTAATTTTCATAAACAAAATCTTATGTTTTTTATTCAATTATATTGCATTTTTTGAATAAAACTATTGATTTCATTTACTCTTTTTAAAAGAAAAGAGAATTTTTTGCTTAACTCTGATAACAGTTGAATACTTTGATTGTGATTGTTTCAACAAGATAGTAATCATAAAATTATCATGACCTGTTTCTCATTTATTCAATAATTTTGAAGAAGTGTTTTTATATTATTGTGTGTTTTTTCTCTAATAATTTGATATACAATATTATCAATATCTATTTGCGATGGTTTATTGTTAAGAAAATAATAAAGTAAGTCTTTAATTATATCTAAATGGCTAATTTCTATATAGTAATCTTTTAATCAATAAATACTTAGAAACTTTAGAAAAATTGTTATAATTTCTGTCGCTGCAAAGTCGTTATCTAATCAATATGTTTCTATTGCCAGCATCTCAAATTCTCTTTTTCTATTTTTCCCTGAACGGTAGCGATATACGTTTCCAGAGAAGAATAGTTTAATCGGTAAATTGTCTCTAAAATTTGGATTATTGAGAATTGCGCGACTAATAGGTCAATTAATATCTGGTCTTAATATAAGTTCACGATTAGACTTATCAAAAAATGTATATGACTTATCTCAGGGATAATAAGGTGCAGTTAATTTAAAAATATCAGAATATTCAAATATAGGAGTTTCTATTTTTTGAAATCAATGAGATCTCAGAAGCTTAAAGAAAGAATGTTTTAAATGTTCTGCTTTTTGTAAATATTCATCATTTAGATCACTTGTTCCACGAGGAGTTTGTATTTTATTTTTATCTCTTATAACTTTAAATGATTGATAAAATTTATTTTTTTCATCCCAAATATATTGATTGATTTCTTGTATGATCTTATTATCTGATAATTCAATACTATTAATAATATTAGATTTATAAGTATTTATAATATTAGTAATTTGTACACAAAATAAATTTCTATCACTTCAATTTACATCTAATGTGTCTATTAGTTTATAAATATTTATACAAGCTTCATCTAATATAGATTGTATATTTTTTTTATGTTCTTGTAAAATAAGGAATTGTTTTGAAAAATTTATGAAAGATTCATTAATAAATAATTTTAAATGATCTTTATTATTTATCATTATGACTTAATGTATTAAATAAATTTTCCATAGTAACTTGTATTTGATCTCAATTTTTAAGATCTTTTAGGTACATATCAGTTCCATTATTTAATATAAGAAAATTATTTATACCTCTTTTTTCTGAAAATTTAAATTGATTTCATATTTTCTTATTAAAATTAGGTATTATTTCACACGATATAAAATTATTTCTTAAGATATTTGCAATATTATTTGCTGTATTTCTTTGACTTTCACTATATCATCAAATCATTAATTGTGTATTGAATAAGTTTTCTGTATTAATTTGTTGTAAATGATTTAATAATCAAAATAATCTTGTAAGTCATAAAGAGAATCAAACACCTGGTAGTCTTTTTCAACTTATCATATTTGTTAAATTATCATATCTACCTCATCAACATATACTTATATTTCATAGTGTTTTTAATTTTCATTCAAATATAGTTCCTGTATAATATCATAATCAACGCACCATATTAATTTTAAATTTGATGCAATGTGAGATATCGTTACTAACATTAGACATAATTTCTTGAATTTCGTTTATTGCATTATTAATTGTGATGTCGCCTTGATATATCTCAAATATTTTAGATAAAGATTGAGAATCGAAATCTATATCTCAATTATTAATAAATAAGTCAATTACTGAAGTTGGTATGTTAATTCTTTCTAATTCTTGTCTACATTGTTCACTTCATATTTTATCTAGTTTGTCTACTATATTAAGAAATAATTGCTTACTAGAACCATCTATATGATAAAAATTACATATTCAATCTATTAATTTGCGATTATTTATATATATATAAAATTGATCTGGGATTATTGTGTTTAGCGCTTTAACTCACATTTCTAATACTTCAGCATCATAATGTAATGGTAATGTTTCAATACCTATTACGTCAATATCGGTTTGTAAAAATTCTCTATATCTTCACATTTGAGGTCTTTCTCATCTTCGACATTTTTGTATTTGATAGCGTTTAAATGGAAATGTTAAATTATGAAAATTATCAACTGTATATCTTGCAAATGGTACAGTTAAATCAAAATGTAAACCTAATTTAGGTTTTTTATGTTCATTTTCTTCAGAAGAAATATCATTGTACCTTCCAACACCATAAATTTCTTTATCGTCAGATCATTTAGTTAATAGAGTATCTAATGATTCTACTGAAGCTGTTTCAATAGGTATATATCAATAGAGCTTATATATGTTTTTTACTTTATCTATCCAAGATTCCATCAATAATTGTTCTTTAGGTAGTAACTCGGGAAATCAATTAATTGGAGAATTCATGATGTGAATAAAATGATATAAATTAACTATATTAATAATTATATTATATATATATGTCAATAGAATTTATCTATCAAATAATCTGTGTGTCTATATTATTCTGATAAAAAGGAATATATTCTTTAAAGAATTCTATTAAAAATTTATTAATTTTTTTCTTATTATTAATAGGGTCATATTCCCAATCTAATACTTGTCTCATTTGTACTTTGAATTGAGGATATAGAGAAATAAATTCTTTGTAACATATTTTAACGTCTGGTGTATAAATAGTTTTATGAAGCATAACTATTCATAAAGCAGATCTTAATATAGTTCTCATAATCCATCTACATAAAAATTCATTCTTTTTTCTTTCTCATAGGTAGTAAAATACTTTATTATCATTATATAAATAGGATCTTAATTCTTGTAGATAAGCTGGTAAATTTTGATATAAATATAAAAATAGTTCTTTTCATACTTTATAATTTTGCAGACCGCAACATATATCCTGTCAATATAATAGTGCAGATTGAGCTAATAAATTTATTCTTAAAAGATTATATTGAATTGAATATAATACTTCATCTAATGATACTATTCATAAGTCATAAAAAGATATGTTGGGATCTATTAATGATAATTCTCTAGTTGTTTTTTTTATCCAACATACATCTTCATAAGAAACACTATTATTTATGATACATACAAAATCAATGTCTGAAAATCAATATTTTGCTGTTCATACGCTTACACTACCTCTGAGATATATTGAAATTATTCTATTTTTAAAATATTTTTTCATCTGAATTATTGTAAAATCAATAATCTGATGATATTCTTTTGCTATTTTATTGATATTTCAAGTGTTTTGAATATATCAATGATAGTCAATTTGTATACTCATGATAATTATATGATGAAAATTAAATATTTTCTTTATCAAGATTAATGTGATTATATGGTCATTCTAGTTCTTGTGGTATATGATGATCAGCAATTAGTATAGTACAATGAGATTTATTATGATATTGATTGATGATATTAATAATATTGTGTTTTGATACATCATCTAATCATGTAAATGGTTCATCTATTATCAAGAGTTCAGGCTCTTTATTTATGACTGATAGTGTTACTAATAGCTGCTTTTGTCCTCTACTTAAGAAAAAAGGATGCAAGTCTTTATATTTTAGTAATCAAATAAGCTCTAATTGCTTAATAATATCATCTGTTACTCATATAGTATCTTTTCAAAATTGAATTTCTCTCAGTACACTTCTTTCAAAAAGTTGTTTTTCAGGTTCTTGTAATATAAATCAATAGCTTTTAAATTTTTTTTTTATATGTCCTGATATTGGTTTATGTTTTCATCTTATTAACTGAAGTATTGTAGATTTTCATATTCAATTACCTCCTGTGATTATATTGATTGATCATTTTTTTATATTAAAGTTGATATTTTGAAGTATTGGTATTTTATTAGAATAATGAAAATTTATATTAGATATTTCAATAATATTACCTCATTTTAGATCACTTTTGTCACTTGATTGTAAGACAGATCTTTCTATTATTTTTAAAGATTTATTTGTTTTTAGATTAATATATTGATTAAATATTTCTAATAATTCTTTTTCATGAGTAGCAATAAATACTATTTTATTATGTAATGATGTGGTTATATAATTCTTAAGAATATTGATATTATAAAAATCTAAGTTTGCAGTAGGTTCATCTAATAAAAGGATAGGATTATCAGAAGATAATATAGAAATTAGGCTAATGATTTTTCTTTCACCAGAAGACAAATCTTTGATTAAAGAATTTTTTTTATTTTTTATTTTAAATAATTTAAGGAGGTAATTAGCTGTTTCTTTTTCTTTATTATTAAGATAAAAAAATATTTCATGATAAACTGTATTAAAAAGAAACTGATTTTCAGGATCTTGAAAACTCATTTTAATGATATTATCTTCTGTAGTATTATGAGATATAATATAATCTCATTGAAAAATATTATCTATTTTTAATCAAGAAATTAGTCTAAGGAATGTTGATTTCCCAGATCAAGTATCTCATAATATCCCAATGATATCTCATTTTTGAAATTCTTGAATAATGTCTTGGAAGAGAATTTCTCAAGTGTCTTTATTGAATAAACTCTTTATATTAATAGTAAACATTTATTTTTTAATATTTAGATGAAAACTATCATTTAATGTTTGTATCCTTTTAATATGAGAAAGAAAAATATTTCCTCAAATATAGTAAATTTTTTTTATTTTCTTTCATATAGAGTTGCTTTTATATTGACGTGATTCCAAAGCAGTAAGAGTAGTATCAACATCTCTCATAATATAGTTAAATGTATTTAGTGCTATAGTAATAGTAAGAATAATATTTTTTGGTAATTTTATATATATAAGAAAATTCATTAATTCATCTTCAGATATTATAGATATATATAATATTCATGAGAATAATATACTTAATGTTTTTAATATTACTATTATTACTTTATGAATTGTATTAGAAGAAATAAAGCTTCATCGAGGTCGTTCTAATAAAATTCTTCCTTCTACTTGACTAAATAATATTCGAAATAAGGAACATGTAATAATGAAAATTCATATTCGTCTAAAATATTGTCCATATATTCTAAAAAATCAAATGAAGTATAATATAATAAATGCTAATAAGAGTGTGACAAGATAAAAATATATATTATTATAAAATATTAATAATAATCAAACAAAATGAAAGAAGAATACTTTAATAATAAATGGTATTGTAAATCGTATAGAGTTATCCTTTAAAGATACAGTGAAAGTACTTTTATAAGCCATTTATTTATTATGTATAAATGGTAATTTATTTACAACAGGAGATAGAAATTTCAATAAAGGTATGCCAATGATTATTCATACAATTAATCATCATCAAATCCATCAATAAATTGCAGGTTTTATAGCTTCTGATGGTATTAGTCCAGCTTTATTTAGAATAATTATAGTTCGAATTGAAGAAATAATATTAGCCATTATAACTAATGTGATATATCCAATATAATATTTTATCTTACTAAATGATGAATTTAAATTCATGTATTTAAATCATAGAAGAATTATAACTCCTCAGAAAGTATTTCATAAAGCTCCTAGTGGAACGAAAGCATGAAATCAAGTAAATAGCGCCGCTATAATTAATCCTAAATATATTGCAAGAATTCATTTCCATTTAAACCATATTGCGAATGCATAGAAAAATGCAGATCATATATATAGAATTGAAATATTGAATATACCAAGTGGGAATCCAATTACTCAAATAATATCCAATGCAGCGACTATTCAAGATAATATTCCGATAATAATAAAGTTGTATATATAGAGATTGTTCTTTTCTGTAGATGATGCAATGATTTTATTCATGATCATGATATAATAAAATATATAAAATAGTGTATTATATAAAATGTATATAAAGATGTCAATACTTAATTATTAATTATATTCATAATCTTATCGGCTACAAAAATCACTTTCTTCGTCGTACCAGTAAGATATTTTGAGATAGTTTCATCAGCATGGACGAGAGCGAGAAGTTCTTGTTCTGAGATACCAGCTGGGACGGCAAGAGTTCCTCTCATTTTACCGTTGATTTGAATAGGGAAATTGATGGCTTTCAGTGTAATTTTACTTTCATCTGCTACAGGCCAGGATGAGAAGGCGATATCATCCGTGTGTCCTGTTTTCTCCCATAAGAATTGTGCAGTAGCAGGAGCGAAAGGTGCGAGAAGTTGTGCAATATATCACAGAGATTCTGCATCAACTGCTTGGTTGTCATAGATGGTATTGATCGCGATCATAATCTTACTGATAGCAGTATTGAATTTATATTGTTCTACATCTTCAGAGACTTTCTGGATCGTCTCATGAATAGTAGCGATGACGTCTTCGTTGACTGACCCGAATCGTGTCTGATCCGTGATTTTGTACACTCTATCTAAAAATTTCTTTGTACCATTGAGAGCTCCGTCATTTCGGATTTTGTCCAATTCAATCGGTCCCATAAACATGAGATAGGTTCTCACGGCATCAGTTCCATAGGTATCAATAATCTCGAGAGGATCAACCCCGTTATTATATCTCTTTCCCATTTTACGACCATCAGCTCCGAAGACCATCCCTTGATGAATAAGTTTCGGAAATGGCTCTGGAGTATCTACATATCACTGATCATAGAGAAATTTGTGGATGAAACGAGAGTAGAGGAGATGGCCAACCGTATGTTCTTTCCCTCCAGTATACAAATCTACGGGAAGTACTTTTTTAGCAAGTTCTTTGCGAATGAGTTCTTTGTCATTGTGGGCATCAGGAAATCTGAGAAAGTAGAACGAACTATCCATAAAAGTATCGAGTGTGTCACATTCTCTGAGGTATGGACCTCCCCCCTGTCCCCCCTCCTGTCAGAGAGGGGTATAATATTTGAATGTAGGATGATCTTCGAGTGGAGATTTTCCCTTAGGTTTGAAGTCAGTCACATCGAGAGGTAAAATAACAGGAAGTTCTGACTCTGGTATGAGTTGTGGATTGTTGGCTTCATCATAATATACTGGAATTGGGCTTCCTCGATATCTTTGGCGAGAGACCGACCAATCGCGGAGACGATAAGTAATCTTTTTGCGACCTACTCAGAGTTCTTCAAGATAAGTAGTAATACTTTTTTGTCCATCTTGGATAGATAATCCATCAAATTTATCCGAATTTACTAGAGTATGTAATTCATTCATTGCAGGATTTCATTTTGATGTTAATACTGTTGGTAATGAATCTCGTTTGTATATATTTATATCAAAATCATCAGTCAACCATCATATTTTTTCTCAATCTGGTATAATATGAACTCAAATATTAATAACTCTTTTAGGAACTATTATACCTTCTTTATTTTGATTTGATTTCCAAAATAAGAAATCTCTCTCGTCGTGAGCTGGTACCATCATCACTGCTCCTGAGCCATAATCCATCAGTACATAGTCTGCAAACCATACGGGTATTGAATCTCCTGTGAGAGGATGGATGGCATACAATCCAGAAAATACTCCCGTCTTGTCAGCTACGTCTTGTTGTCTCTGGACTGCCGTCTTTGCTAAGGCTGTATTTCTATATGATTGTACTTGTGCTTTTTTATCTTCCGTAAGGAGATCGTCAATCAATGTATTTTCTGGAGCGAGAACAACAGCTGTGACTCCATACAAAGTATCTGGACGAGTTGTGAATACGGTCAGAAGAATATCACTATTGGTAATGTTGAAATCTATTTCAGCTCATTCCGATCTTCCAATCCAATTTTTTTGCATAATTTTGGTCTCTTCTGGTCGATCTAGAGCATCCAAATCTTCAATAAGTCTATCAGCATAATCTGTGATTTTTATAAACCATTGCATATGTTTTTTTTGTACGATTTCGGCTTTGCATCTCTCACATTTCCCATCGACAACCTGATCATTAGCAAGAACCGTCTGATCGACAGGACATCGATTTACAAATTTCTCATCACGATAGACGAGTCCTGCTTCCATGAGTTTGCTGAAAATCCATTGCGTCCACTTATAATAATCTGGCATACTGGTATCGATAATTCTATCATAATCGAAAGAAATATCGAGTGCTTTCACCTGATCCAGAAACATCGTTTTGTTGATATCCGTGACTTCACGAGCTCCTTTGTGTTGTTGGAGAGCATAGTTTTCGGTTGGTAATCCAAAAGCATCAAATCCAAAGGGATTGAATACCGTATATCCTTGCATTCTCTTCACTCTTGCTACGACATCATTGATCGTGAAGACGGAAGCGTGGCCAGCATGCAGACCTACACCTGAAGGATAGGGGAACATGGTCAAGGCATAGAAAATCTTGTCAGCTGGAGCATCGATTAAATTCGGAGAAAAGTTAGTCATAGTTAAGAAGTTTACAGTTATCAGTTAAAAGTTGATTGTTACTCTATGAGGATAAAGGTCCAGTTAATAATTATATCATTGATTACTGGATTCTTCACTTCGTTCAGAATGACAGGAGTAAAATATGAGAATCCATAGAGTAATGAAGAGCTAATTATTTTTACTGATATTGTAATAAACTTCAAGATGAAGAAAGAAAAAGGATCAATTTATATCTATAATATCACAATTTTTGTTAAAGATAAGAGAATAAACTCTTCAAAAGATACAAAAAACTTCATAAATTGATGAAAATAGCTATACTAAGATAGTAATATTTTTATTTATAGTACAATAGTATGAAAAATATCTATCAACAAAATAAACAAGACATCCTGACACAATTTGAAAGTTCAGAGACATCAGGACTAACAACTAGTCAGGTAGAACAACTTTTGGCTCAATATGGACCTAATCAATTACAACAAAAGAAGAAAATTTCTCCATGGATGATATTTTTGCAACAATTTACTAGTCCTCTTATTATTATCCTCTTAGCTGCGACAATAGTCTCTTCTCTTATTGGTGATATCGGAGGTGGGGTAGTGATTATGGTGATCGTTGTACTCAATGCAATTGTGGGATTTGTTCAAGAGTATAATGCTGAAAAATCCATTGAATCGCTCAAAAAAATGATGAGTTTGCAATCTACTGTTCTCAGAGATGGAAAGAAAATTCTCATTAATTCTGACCAACTTGTACCATGAGATATCGTGATCCTTGAAGAAGGTGACAAAATACCAGCAGACGGATATTTGCTCTCATTAAATAATCTGGAGACAGCAGAATCAGCCCTTACGGGGGAATCACTTCCAGTCAAGAAGGATGTGAGTGTTATAGAAAAAGAAGCCTCTCTATGAGATCAATATAATATGGTGTTTTCTGGGACAGTAGTGGTAAAAGGATTTGGAACATATGTTGTAACGGATACAGGTATGAATACCCAAATCGGTAAGATTGCAACATTGATTGATGAGATCGAAGATAAAACTACTCATCTCCAAAAAAAACTAGAGAATCTCAGTAAAAAACTTTGAATTGGTGTGATAATAATTTGTATAGTAGTATTTCTCTCCTATTATTTTGGACATGAATTAACCCTGTCAGCATCATTTTTGGCATCTGTTGCTCTTGCTGTCGCTGCGATACCAGAGTGACTTCCAGCTGTGGTTACAATTGCACTCAGTCTGGGCGTTAAACGTATGGTTAAGAGAAATGCGTTGATGAGAAAACTTCCTTCTGTAGAAACACTCGGTTCCGTCAATGTCATCTGTTCAGACAAGACAGGAACTTTGACCAAAAATGAGATGACGGTAAAAGAGTTATATGTGGATCATAAGCATATTCATGTTTCTGGTACAGGATATGCCCCACAAGGAGAATTTTCTGACCAAAGTGAAAGTGTAGAACAGTTGTTGAAAATTGGATTATTGTGTAATCACGCTATATTGACTGACGCTGGAGAAATGATCGGTGATCCAACAGAATGATGTCTGCTTGTCTCTGCGAAAAAAGCTGGATTTGATTACTCTTCTTTTGATTATACCTATGTCGATGAACTTCCGTTTGATTCGACCAGAAAGATGATGAGTACGATCTATGAAAACGATGGAATAATTGAAATTTTTACTAAAGGTGCACCAGAATCAGTACTATTACAATCTACTCATATCTTAGATCAATGAAAAATTCGTAAAATTACTGAACAAGATAAACAGCAAATCGAAGAACAGACGAAAACCTTTGCTGAACAAGCGATGAGAGTACTTGCTTTTGCTTATAAACAAGAGAAGAAAATTGATAAAAATACTGCAGAATCTGACTTGGTGTTCGTTGGATTACAGGCGATTATTGATCCAGCGAGAGAAGAAGTGAGAGACGCTATCAAAGTATGTCATGATGCTGGTATTAGAGTGATAATGATAACTTGAGATAATATCCAGACAGCTCAAGCGATCGCAAATAAACTGAATATCACTGGTAAAGCGATGACAGGATCAGAACTCGAACAATTGTCAGATAAACAACTTTTTAAGCTAATAGAACAATATTCCATCTATGCAAGAGTGAATCCATCACATAAACAAAGATTAGTAAAAATGCTTCAGTATAAGGGAAATATAGTAGCAATGACTTGAGATGGAGTAAATGATGCACCAGCACTGAAACAAGCAGATATTGGAGTGGCGATGGGGATTACTGGTACTGATGTGAGTAAAGAAGCTTCAGATATGATTCTTTTGGATGATAATTTTACTACTATAGTGTGAGCAGTAGAAGAAGGAAGAGGAATTTATGATAATATCAAAAAATTTGTTAATTTTCTTCTTTCGACGAATCTTGCAGAAGTGCTTATTCTCTTTACGATGAGTATGATAGGACTTCCACTTCCACTCTTAGCAATTCATATCTTATGGGTAAATCTCGTTACTGATGGATTGCCTGCACTTGCATTGTGAGTAGACCCAATTGATCGTAATATTATGAAAAGAAAACCTATTTATTCACAGAGTAATATCATAGATAGAGCGATGCTTATTAATATCGTGGTAATTTCATTGCTAATTACTGTGGCTGTGATTATCTTTTTCTTGAAGTGGTATGTGATTGATTTGGAGATGGCAAGGACAGGAGTTCTCCTTCTTTTGGTAGGATTGGAATTGATGAGAGTGCAAATGATTAGATCTGATTATGGATTAAGTATCTTATCTAATAAATGGTTAATAGGAGCATTGGTCTTTTCGCTTCTCTTAGTGTTGATGATTATTTATACACCTTTGTCACAGTTTTTTGCTACAAATATTCCATCACAAGCAATGTGGATAGATATTGGAATATTTATAAGTGTGGTTAGTATTATTGGTTTTACTCTTGATCATATTATCGATAGAATACTGAAAGTTAAGAGTTATTAGTAGCTTATTATTCTCTTTTTCTATCTAATTATACGATCTTACACGGGATGACAGCATCTTCATCATAGCTATAGACAGCACAGAGTCTATGATAGCCATCAGCAATAATAAGAGCTTGATAATCTATACTCCTTACTAACAGAAGTGGTGATAACGATTTTCCTGATTCAATTTTATGTAGATCTTTTTTGACATGAAAATTGCTTGTTCCTAAGAGAGAAAGTCTCGATGCTCTAAAAATATCTTTTGCTTTAAAATAAGTGAGTGTTGTTGATTGTAATGTCTGTATAAATGATTGAGATTGCTCTGGTGTGAAATGGAGTTGAAGATATTCATATGCTGCAGGATAATTATGATCTTCTGGTTCGTCTAGCCATTGAATAATAGTTTTGGTTTGTGTCATAATCATAATAGAAGAGAGATAAAATGATAGAATATCTTATAAAAATGGATAATATTGTTTGAGAAATGGATTTGAAAGTATAAGGGAAGTGAGAATTATTATCTATACTCTTTCCCTATGTTTTCTATCTGTATTTGTACTTGTTTATCAGTTCCTTGTTCAACGATAATAAAAAGTTCCTGAGCAGTCGATCATTTACAGATTTTATACTTCAGTCCTGTAGAAGTAGGATATGAGAAATTGATCCTCAACTCAGATCTTCCACTCTGTTCACGCACAATGCGTCAGGGTATGATTCTTTGTATTTGAGAAATTTTTTCAATCTCAGTTAAGAATTTATGAAATTCTTTGAGAATGTGGTGTTCTGTTTTAGTTTTTTTGAACAAGATTCGGGAGTAAAAGAGGTATAAAAAGGTAAAAAGTAACATGAGTAAAAGGCGTAAAATATTTGCTACTTTTTATACTTCTGCTACTTGTTTCTTTTCTTCTAGCATATCTTCCAGCGCTTTATAATTTATTTTACCGATACTGATCATTGGAATATTATTGATAGTAATAACTTTAGAAATATTATGAAGTTGTGATAAACCATTATTAAAAATATAAGTATTGACGGCTATTGTATCCAAATTTTGAGTGGTAAAAAAATAAATATGTTCATCTTTTCCTATACACACTCCTTCAAATTCTTGATTGAGTTGAAGTTGCATATATTCAAGATTTATCATCTCCGATCATTTTTTGATAATTCTTTTCATTCTTCAGAGAATAGTAATATGTCCATCAGTATTAGCATAGACATAATCTTGAGTATTGAAATACACTTTCCCATTTATTTCTACTGTTTCTAATGGTTCGTCATAATAAGAACCTACTGTAGATTCAATATTTATAAGCAGAATTCCTTTCCCATATTCGCTTATTTGACCTTCTTGATCCATGATTCTATAATGAATATGAGACAGTATTTTCCCATCGCTTTGGGTATTGTGGTTATTGTCATTGGTGGGTAAGAGTGAAACGATCGGAAAACATTCAGTCAAACCATATCATTTTTGATATTTGGTATAAGGAAGTATTTTATAAAATTTTTTGATAAGAGCATCACTTGAAAAATCTCCTCAGACGACAACAGATTCTAAAGTTTGTAAGTGTTCAGGATGAGCATTATCTAACAGTAAATTAAGAAAATAAGGCGTGATAGTGATATGTTGGATTCCATACTCTCGAATAGTAGAACTAAGTGTTATGGGATCTTGTATCCTATAGTCAAAATAAAATTCTATATTCGTAGAAGTATATCCGAGACGTTGAAGAAGTGGGAAGATAAGACCAGTATTAAGACCATAACTATGAAAATAAGGAAGGCTACAAAGCATTCTATGATATGGTTGTGGTTCAGCATATTCTATCCATCATTCAATATTTTTTTTCAAGGCAGAAAGTTTCATCTCTATAAGTTTAGGATATCCTGTAGATCATGAAGTAAACAGATAGACTGATTTATTCAGAAAATTATTTTTGTATTTTTTTATACTCAGGAATAGATATCATAAAAAACTATACCAAAGATAGTAGAATTTACCATATATACTATCTAATCTGAGAATATGATATTTCTTTTTTTCAAAACGTATTCATAATTGTTTCTCAAGTTGATGACTGGAAAAAATAACATGCGTATCAAATGATTTGAGTTGTTCATCAATATATTTTTGTCCTAAAGAATAATTAATAAAACAAATATCATTATTTTGGGTAAAATAATAGAAAAAGTATTGAGTATAGTTGTTATGAGGAAAGAGTATGGCGATATTCGCGTGCATTATTTAGGAAGTGAGAAATTTTAAATGATAGATTTTAGATGAGTTATTGGTTGCTAGCTGTTAGGGAATTGCGGATTACGAATAATTTTTTCATTTTAAATTCTTCATTCTCAATTATTTTAAAAGTGGTTGAATCTCTTCCAATGAGATGGCTGAGATAGCATTTTTTGGTGAACCATCAATGAGCTTGTCAGAGTACACCATATAGATAAGGCTATTGGTCGCTGTATCATAAAATCTCACAATCCTAATCTTCTTGAATAGAAGACTGGTATTTTCATTTCGTATCTCTTCAGAAGATTTGATGGCTTGTTTAAAGACTATAGGTCAAGTCTGGCGACAAGCTACTGATGCATCAGAAGTATCTTCAGCTATCCCTAATCATCCTTTTACTCCACCAGTTTTAGCACGAGAATAGAAACAGGTAATCCCATCAATCTTTGGATCAGGAACTCCACCTACTTCTATCTTATGATCTGGTCAAATTCGCTGAAAAGCAGTATCTACTGACCCAATCACATATGGCTTATTTGGTGGATTGAGTGGAGAGTAATGGCTCGTACGATGTCCAATACCTTTCGTAATAGCATAGACCACTATAATTATGAAAAGAAGAGTCATCATACTTCGTCCTATTTTTTTTAACATAGTCGTGAGATAGAAACTAAAAAACCTATCCTAATGATAGGTATAGAAGTTTGGTTTTCAAGATGAAAATGATTATGATGACTTTTGATCCAACGTGTCGATAAGAGACTGTATATGTTCATAGAGTTCTGGTTTGTCTTTCTGGCTATATGCTCTTTTGAATGCATCAGCTAATGCTCATCCAGTACATGAAGAGATACGAATTTCATCATTATCAGTTATGTTTTTCTTTTTGTTCATAATACGAACTTTTTCTATATAAGTAATAAGATCAGATGACATGAAGAGAGTGTATTGTGTTATGATAAATAAAAGGATATTTCTTATAGTGATATGTACATAAAAGTCAATAACAATATACTTTACAATGTATACTTCAATATCCATAAAAAGTAAAAAATACCATTAGAATGAGGTAAAGTTTAAAAAAATGGCTTGAAATCAAAAAAAAAAAAAGTTATTATTCTCATAAGCTTTATATTGATAATAAATACAAAAAAATGAAAAAATTATTTTTTTGACTGATGATGAGTGTAGCGATTAGTATGATGTACGTATCAGCTGATATGATACCATGAGCATTTGTGACGACATGGAAGACAGACAATCCATGATGAGTTGCTAATCAGATTATCATACCCATCCAATGAGCGTGATATAATTATAATATCTATTGGTCAGGAGTAGATAATAGCTATACGGGAGAACTGTTGTGACGTACAGCAGCGACAACGATTACATTTCCAAGTACGGGAACATATCAAGTCCAGATCACAGGAGCATTTCCACAGATATATATCAATAGTAATGCGAACACTCGTCAAAAATTACTCAGTGTAGATCAGTGGTGAACAGGAGTATGGAGAAGTATGCAAAATGCATTCTATGGAGCGAATAATATGGTGATCAATGCGACAGATACTCCAAACTTGAGTACTGTGACGAATATGAGTCAAATGTTTAGAGCTGCAACGACATTAGTAGACAATGGATGAGCGATGAATACTTGGGACGTTAGTAAAGTAACTACTATGCAAAGTATGTTTAGTAGTGCAAGAAATTTTAATCAACCAATTTGAGATTGGGATGTGAGTAATGTAACTACTATGCAAAATATGTTTTATCAAGCAAGTGCATTTAATCAAGATATATGAGATTGGGACGTGAGTAAAGTAACTACTATGAGACATATGTTTGCTGCTTATGATCCATGAACTGACACTACTTTTAATCAAGATATATGAGATTGGGACGTGAGTAGTGTGACAGATATGTTGAGTATGTTTCAACATAATATTGCTTTCAACCAACCGTTAAATAATTGGAATGTGAGTAATGTAACTACTATGAATTGTATGTTTTGCTATAATATTGCTTTCAACCAACCGTTAAATAATTGGGATGTGAGTAAAGTAACTGATATGCAATGAATGTTTTATGGTATGATAAACTTCAACCAACCGTTAAATAATTGGAATGTGAGTAATGTAATTGATATGTCAATGATGTTTGGAGGTGATGATAGTGAAAGTAGTACTAAAAACTTCAACCAACCGTTAAATAATTGGGATGTGAGTAATGTAACCACCATGGAAGAAATGTTTTCTGCCGCAAAATCATTCAATCAAAATCTTTGATGATGGAATGTAGAAAAAGTAAGTAATATGTCTAATATGTTTTCTTGAGCAAAACTTTCCGTAGTAAATTATGATGCCTTATTGAGTGGATGGAATAGCCAGAGCTTAAAAACAGGCGTAAATTTCCATGGAGGAGATAGTCAGTATTGTGTATCAGATTTAGAACATACTGATCTCTTTAGTGGATCTCATGGATGGATATTACAATGAGATGGTGGAATGAATTGTATACGTGATATACTACTTTCAAAGATAACTATTAATGAAAATCAGACATTGGTAGGGGCGTTATCATTGGATAGATTTAATAATATTCTTTGATTATGAACACATATGTATACTCTGATATCTGGAACAGGAGATGAGGACAATAGTCTATTTGTAATTAGTGGAAATCAACTTTCTTTCATTTCAGCACCAGATTACGAGAATCCACAAGATCAGTGAGATGGCGTAGGAAATAATACTTATCGTATTAGAATACAAGGAGAAGATGGTAATGATGGATCGATCTTAGAAAAGATATTTATCATCACTGTTTTGAATATTAGTGAAAGTACAGGATGAGGAGGTGGAGGATATGTGATACCAGATAAAGTAAAAGAGGTAGAAGAAGTAACAAGAGTAGATCCAACTATCTTCAATCCTAGTATATCATCATCTACCTGTTTTAGTCCACTTAACCAAACAACTATCGACCAGTGAGTGAAGGTAAGTGAAGCATTCAAAACTGCCCATCAGATGTTATATAGTTATGGATTGACTAAACGAGAAAGGACTGCAGATTATAGACCATATGACTATCTCACGAGAGAAGAAGCAGCAAGATTTATGGTAGAGTTTGCAGAGAATGTTTTATGTAGAAAGAAAACGAGAACCTACAATAATAATTTTTCAGATCTCGATACTGCTAATCCTACGTTGATGAAATTTATTAGAGAATCATATAACTATGGAATCTTTAATGGACATACTGATGGTACATTTAAACCTACAGAACGTATTACTAATAATGAATTAGCTACCACTATGGTAAGACTGATTACGAACTCTTTCTTAGAAGAACCACAAGAAGATCGAGCATTGAATTATAGAAATACTTTATCTTATTATGCAAAAAGATCATTATTGAATGATCAAGGTAGAGGAAATATCGCAGAAGCGATCTATGATCTGTATAGAAATAATGAGTATGTTCTGAAAGATATGGGATATGTTATTAAGAGTTAAGAGTGATTAGTTAAGAGTGAAAAGTCATTTGAGCTCTTCTATAAGTGCTTCATTTCCATCAAATCCTTCAAAAAGATTGTTTAGATAACCGTCCAAGATAAGTGACTGAGATTCAGACTGGGTCAGACCTCTACTTTGCATATAAAATAACCTCTTTGGATCAAGTCTTTCGATTTTACATCAGTGAGAAGCACTGACATCACTACTTCTGACATCGAGAATAGGTGCAGTTCTGATTTTTATTTTATTACCGAGGATAAGATTTTCTTCCGAGAGATGTCCAGATACTTTACTCACGTTTGGTGCAAGAGTAATATTTCCATGTACATTGATATCAGATTTGTTGTTCAGTAGTGAAAGAATGTAGACATCAGCTTGTGCATGATTTCCAATTAAAGAAGTAACGATATTGCTATGGATATGATGTCCTGATTGTCCTAAACACAATACTTTGATTGTAGATTGAGAATGTTCTTCTCCATGGATAGTGATATTGACATGAGCATCATCGCGTAAAATTACTAAGTAGTTGAACTCAACATCTACTCAGATCGTTATGTTTTTATCTTCTTCTTTCGTATTGATAATTTCTATAAGTGTTTGAGATTGAGTGATATTCATAAGACTGTCTATGACTGAAAACAAAATAGTAGTGCTAGTATAACAAATCTTTTAATAAGTACAAGATATAATTTCTTCTTATTTATTCTTGTATGAGATTGGTGAATCTTGCTTCACTATCGTAAGCTCTCGTTTGGATACCAGTGAGTCTTGGAATGACTGCATTGAGGAAGAGGTACCCTATGATGTTTTTCCTTAAAAGAGGATGTCACTTTGTTCGATAGTTTTGAACCATATTATTGTCACTAAATTCATCTCAAGGAATATCTGGATTAGTTATGTTTTTATAGTAGAATGATCTTGCAAGACTGAGTGTTTCTGGTATATCAAATAACCCTTTTGGAGGGATTCTCAATATTTTGAATATTCCAAGTACAAGTTCTGTCGGATCTCGCTGTCCGTATCATCATTGTATTGTGTTGATCATATCATATCCAGCTATAAAGTTCAATGGTAAATTATTGATTTCATTTTTTAATATAGTATATTCAGATACGAACGCATTATGAAGTGCTTCTCTAGCAGGAAAATACTGTTCTCCTTGTAGCATAGTGATCAGAAATTGATACTGCTCTGGACCAGAATTGATAAGATATTCTATATGATTGATGACAATACCTTCTTCGACAATACCGATCAAAAGACTCACGAGTGTTCAACTCTTCTTCATCTGTTGAGAAAACCTGAAGAGCGTACGGAAATTATGAGTACACTGTTCTTGTTGTCATTGATGACAGAGTAAAGAAGAATAGAGGCTTCCTACTCTGAAAATACTTTGATGTCCATTAAATGATGGTATTGCAGTAGCAAAATCCATTCTTGGAGGATAGAGTTCATATCAGCTGATATAAGAAGCAAGATTATTGAGATGATATTCGATAATATCTCTATTATCTCCACTATGAAATAATTCACTATTCTGATCTCGGTAAATTTTTATAATTTTTCATCAGCTTGTCATGCTATAGTTATGTAATGATTCTCATTTTATATTATAATTTTGTAAGGTTTTATCGATTACTCAGAGTTTTTCTATTTCAACAGTGGTTGGATTCTGGATTCCATAACTTTTATTAATGAGATTCCGACTGGAAGGCAAAGTTCTTTCAGGGAGTGTAAAATATTCTTCTCATGGATCGGTGAGTCAATTGAGATTCAGAGGACGATTGTAGTAGAAAAATCAAATTATAAATGGGATAATCAGTGAAATATAGAAATAATATTCTTTTCTCATCGTGTGTGGTAGGGTATAAAGTTGTCCTAATGATAGTGATATTTTTTCTTTTGTCAAAAAAAAGGAAAGTAAAAGAGATAGAAAAGTAACAGGAGTAACAGAGGTAAATACTTGCTGCTTCTACTACTATTTTTACTTGCTACTGCTTAATTAAACCCATCACTATTTCCATCAGATTTTCTAATTTTTTTATGTCTAATATCTTTTATAATTACTTTGGGATTGTAGTTGTGGACGATAGTATTGATATGAATAAGTCGCTCAGACTTTTTAGCAAAAAGAGTAATAATATCTGACTGCTGTGGAAGTTCGACATAGAGGATGTTGTATCTCAGATAACCTTCAAGTTGTGGATAGTTGAGCAAAATCGCAAGTTCATTCAAAGCTAGTCTAGCAACCATATGAGGTGTATACTGTTTGCGAGCAAGAGTTGATTTGATAGAGGAGAAGATGTGATCCAGTCTAGAGTTATCAGTTAAGAGTTAAAAATAATAACATACGTCTTAATGTTTTCTATTTATAAATATCAATAATTGTTTCTACATCTTTTTCAAACTGCTGTGCACCACCTTTATAGGATATATGATGATCTAATATCAGTGTTTTGTAGGTAATTCACAATTGTTCAGCAATATACGATCTGAGCTTTCATTTGCTAAGAAATAATTTTACTTCTCGTCCATTGTTTGATTTGATATGAGATCTTATATCTTCCATTATCTTATAAATTTCTTTTTGTTCTTCAAGAGAAGGAAATACAAATGAGACTTGCTTGTCTTCTATGACAAAGCGTTTTACAAAAATATTATATACTTTTCATTCAAGAAATTTCTCGTCAAATTTGATAGTGTTTGGTGGTGCGATGATAGTATTAATAACATCTTTCCATTCTGTCTCAAGATAAGATGGTGTTGTTGTTAGTATCTCAGCAGGAAGAGTTACTTTATCTGTAATATTTGATATCTTGTTATCCTCTTGTGTATCTTGGTGATTATTGGTAAGAGAAGATACAGTATCTCTTTGATTCTTTCCTTCTGATATTGCAGAATCTCAGTGTGGTAATATAAGAGTTGTACTTATATGGTTATTTATACTATCTTTGATCTGTATGATGTTATGAGAAGAAATTGTGGGTACAACTTGTGGTTTCTCCAAAACATTACCTATCTTTTTGTGTGATTGTTGTTGAGCTTGTGCGAGGAGTAGAACATCATTATGGTTATGTATACTATCTAATCTATCATAATCTTGTGCAGTGAGAGGATGATCTGTCTGCTTACATCATAATGTACTTCCTACGATCGCAGCTGTTGTGACGATATGTTGTAATTTCATGATTCTCTACTAAATAAATTATTAATGATATGTAAATATAAGGAATTTCTTGATTATTTGCAAGGAGAAGAGAAATAAAAAACACCTACAACGATTATGGTAAGTGTTTTAATGTAATGATATTTTTTTACATAATCTTAAGCTGCTGCTTGAATGCTGTGTAAAACCCTTTATCACTATTTACTAGATATCGCCATGTATCAGATAACCAAGAAATATATCTTTCATTAAAGTTCTGTATCTCCGTAATGTGCTCTATTGAGAGCACTGATTTTTTACAGATAAAAATTAACAAGATATAGTAGGATTTGATCGGATTAAATATCTTGGATCCTGTTTCTTCTGTTTCTTTTATGAGATGATAAATTTTTAATCCTAATTCTTTCCCTGTCCTTAGATTATAAGGAAATGGAGGGTAAAATCTTATTCCATATTTCCACAATTGATGAAAAGACCAACACCGAAATCCATAATTAAGAAATCCATATTCATTTGCTTTTTCCAATAATGAATCTGTGAAATATTCATTTTTGTATTTCCTATCAGAGAATACTCTATAAAATTTTTCTATTTCATAGTTCCTGATGGAATCTACAGATAATGGAAGAGTACTTTCTGTTTTTAATATGGTAAATGATACTACCTGATCATTCATCATATCTAATAATTTTTGTTTTTTCATTTGATTTAATTATTTAATTATTTTATTTGAATATACTATAGATATTTAATAAGATAAAGTCAAGCTTTAATCATTCCATTGTGTTTTTATTAGGTTTTCCTTATAATAATTATATATTTTTCATTTTTCATTTTTCATTATGCTCATAATCTCCTGTCCTCCGTGACTTGCCCAAATAACCAAAAAAGAACTTACTTATCTGTGATACAAAAGTCAGGTCAATGGACCAGCAACACTCTTTGTCGAAGACACGACGGAATCTGATATTGCTAAACTTAATATCTGGCTCAGAACTGCCAATAAAATCTCGCTTGTCGTAGATAGCGGTCAGATAACAACCTTTGATGAATTGTTTGATCTGGTATATGAACAACCTTGGGATAAAATTATTGGTGATAAACAAGTCGTACTCGTCGAAGCTTCCAGCTATCTTTCTCAGCTTGCGAGTGTCCCAGCGATCCAAAAAATTGTGAAGAAAGCGATCACAAAAAAACTGATGAACGGAACCAATGATATGCGAGAAGAAGATAAAGAAAAAGGGATCATCTATATCAATGCCATGCTCCATCACAATAAGGTAATACTTTCGCTCAATAGTAGCGGAGATTCACTTCATCGTCGTGGATATCGTATGAGTACGGGTGATGCTCCGATCAAAGAGACGATTGCTGCAGGATTAGTGATCTCTTCAGGTTGGAAATTTCATGAACAATTCCTTGATCCGTGTTGTGGAAGTGGGACAATAGCTATCGAAGCAGCTATGATTGCCAAAAATATTGCACCCTGACTCCAGAGAAGGTTTGCGTTTGAGGATTGGTTTTGGTATCCTGATAAGTATCTGGTCGACGAAAAAGCAACAGCAAAAGGTCGTCAAGTTCATAAACCTCATGCTATCTTTGGATCAGATATTGACCCAGAGATGATCGAAAAAGCGAAAAAAAATGCCAAAAAACTTTGATTAGAAGAAGATGCTATCCAATGGAGTGTACAACCGTGTCAGGATTATCTTTCGTCAGAAGATCCTTTAGAAGGAGTAATGGTGACGAACCCTCCTTACGGTATCAGAATGTTGCCAGATGATATTGCTGATATTCACACAAGTTTGTTTGCTCTTGCTGAACAATATGACTTGAGTGGTGGTATCATCACCGCTTACGAGCATGCTGATCATTATTGTAAAAATCCTCATCGCCGAAATACCATGATCATCAAGAATGGAGCTGAAGATACAACATTCTGGAAGAAGAAAGAGGAGAAATAATTGAGAGTTCAGATATTATCTACTAGTTATATCCATGATTATTCGTAATCCACGAGAGCAAGAATTTCCCTGATTACAATCGTATGTAACGAGTGATTTTGTAGAACCTGCACAACCCAAGATGACACAGACGCACAGTAATAGAGTAGTTGTTGTCATGGAGAGAACTCAAGATATTGGGGAAGCTGATGGTATGGTAACGAGTTTGAAAAACCTTGAACTTCATGTTCGTGTGGCTGATTGTGGAAATATCTATGTCTACGATCCTGTAGCTGCAGTGATTGGGCTCTGTCATAGTGGTTGGAAAGGAGCGCAAGGCAATATCCTGACTCATATGATCACTGCCATGACTTCATTATGATCACAACCAGAGCATATCCGTATCCGAACGGGCCCTTGTATTAGTGCTCAAAACTATGAATTCTGACCAGAAGTGAGAGACTTGTTTTCAGAAGAGTATTATACTACAGATAGGTCATTGCGAGGAATGAAGCAATCCACTAATAGATTGCCACGCTCCGTTGCACTTCGCTCGCAATGACAAAAGAAGTATTATCTCAATCTTCCCAAACTTCATCGTGATCAACTTCTCGCAACGTGAGTAGTATCAGAACATATTATTCAGTCAGCTATTTGTACTTTTGATACTCTTGAACTCCATTCCTATAGAAGAAATGGTCCCAATGCTGGTAGAATAACAGGAAGTATCTGCCAAACTCTATAATTTTAATTACTTATGATAATATCAACTGATGGATATATCGCCTTTGATAAAAAACTATATCAATACTACTGGACAGATTACTCAACGACCAAGTAAGCGTTCTCGTCAAGAAGCGATTGTAGCATATCTTGCTGAACAAATCCCATCAGATTTTACTGGTACGGAAAGTGATATTAATAGGTTCTTAGATCAACGACATACCTTCGGTGATAGAGCTTTGTTGCGTAGAGAGTTATATGTTGCTTGATATCTTGGGCGTGCAGCAGATGGAAGCAAGTATTGGAAGATATAAAGTGTGCTGTTGAAATATGTGCTAGAAAGGTCTGGAAATAAGATAATAGAGCAGAATATTTTCTATTGCACCTATGATTGACATTTCGTATAATTCACTATTTATTTATTGTGATGCTTCTACGATGGGGACAAATATCTTTCATGAATCCTACACACCACCAGAAAATATTTTATCAAAATATGCTGATATATTAGTTAATTTTTCTCTTCATGGATGAAAATGACTTCAATCATGAGAGACGGTAGGATTGAGAATTATGCAACCAGCATTACCCTTATTACCTCATCTTCAACAAGCAATTTTACAAGCATGAGGGAATATATACATCAATTTTGTTCCTCAATATGGGTTTGATAAAAATCTTTATACCTATGCAAATGATAGACAATTAACTCATCACTTCCCTGATATTGCACATGCTATATTAGAGGCTATTGATCATGAAATGGTGATTTATTCTCCTAGCGATCTGAAAGAATTACAACACATTGATATGCAAAAAATAAATCTCCGCTCCTGAACAAATCCTTATTTTAATCAAAGAGCCAAACTCTTTGATTCATGAAAACTATGATATAATCTTGCATATTATCCCACTGATTCTATGGCAAAAGAGGCAGGAATGACGTTAAAAGAATATTGGGATCTGGTAATCCACGCATGCTATCTTGATGAGACTGATCCAGTTGCTTCATGGAAAAATACATTTAAAATGATTCATGAAACAAGAGATAAACTTACAGAACTTAAAATTCAATCGCTTCATATTAAAGGAGTTGATGTAGATTTAAAAGTAGAAATCTGATCTGATAGAAAATGGTTGTGAGGTACAGGACGTAATATACCTTCTTATGAGACATTTGTATCTCCAGATTGGAGATGAACACAATGACGAGCGCTATTTTCTGAACCACTATATACAAAAGGAACACTGATTTCAGGAATTAAGTTAGAGTTTCAAAATTGAATTGTAATAAATGCTACAGCAGAACAAGGACAAGAGGTGTTATTACAACTCTTACAAGAAGAAAATTTTAACAAGATAGGAGAGTTTAGTTTAACAGACAAAAGACTTTCTCGTATTGATCGTTTCATGGCTGAAACATTGTTTGATGAAAATAGATGATGAGAATTTGGTAATTTTCATATTGCTTTAGGAAACTCTTATAAAGACAGTCTCAATCGAGAGAAAGAACAAGAACCTACATCTCAAGATTTTCAGAGCAGATGATTTAATACTTCTTGATTGCATAATGATATTGTCTCTACGACTGATAGAAGAGTAACAGCAATATTAGAAAATTGAGAACAAAAAATTATTTATGAAAATGGACAGTTTACTTTAGATTAATTGAATTCTCTTATGTCAGAAGAAACATCACTTCTTATCAAAGAATATTACAAATCTAATCAGTTTCATAGAGAAATGGAGAATTTTACCGTGATGAAAAAAATCGGGAACAACGTATGTGGAGATAGTATCGAAGTGTTTTTGAAGATAGAAGATGCTATTATTACTGATTATTCTTATGCTGGAGAATCGTCTCAGATCACGAAAGCAGCAGCAGAATTTTTCTGAGAATACGTCATAGGGATGAAAATCTGAGAGATCCTGACACTTGATGCGGATTGGGTCAGAGGTGAAGGTTTTGAAGTCTCTCATCGTCGTATCAGATCCAGTGTCTCTGCTATTCTAGCGACCAGAAATGCCATTCATGCATATCTGGATGATGGAATAATTGATGAGTATGAGGATTTGATAAATTAAGAATTGGGAATTAAAAATTAGAAATGAGATGTATAATTGCGATGTAGGGACCTAATATGTTACATCTTTTTTTACCTGATTTTTTATAACTATAAAAAAAGAGACAATCGTATAACGATCATCTCTCATGTGTGTCATTTTTCTCTTTTAATTTTTAGGTTATGCTAGTGATCAATAACTATTAGCAATCTTATATTTTATCATACTTGATTCAGATAATCCTGTTATTTCTATATCTTTTTCAGGACTATACCCACTAGCATTTCTGTATGTAACAAAAGTTCTAGATGAACTACCACTACCTATTTTTTTAGTGACTAACATAGTATGATAAGCACTTCCTCCAGATATTAGATGAACGACATCACCAATTTCCATAGAAGATAGAGGATAGGAAGCAAGTACTATGCTTCCAGAATTGGCTATATAAGTCTTCAAATAATCGGCTGCTGTCCAACTTGGACTTCTATGGATCCCAGATGGTGGAGGAGATGTATATCCAGGAAGATGAAACCATTTATAACTTCCAGATGATACCTGATTCCAGCCACCTGCTTGTAAACATTGTGATACAAAATTAGTACAGTCTCCTCCATAACTACTATAATCTGGATAATTAGAACTAGGTGAAAAGACATGAGCATGAGCATAATTTTTGGCTGCAGTCCTATTATAGGTTATAAGAATTTTGTTACTTATACTACTGTCAATATTTATAATGGGTTCTGTTTGCTCAGAAGGTTGTTCTCTATACCAACGAGGATATAATCCAAAAGGACCCTTTTCTTTCCATGATTCAATCATCCACTTCCCATTTGTGAATGTCAATACAACTTCATCATAAGGTACACCAATTCCACTCTCAAAATTTTCAGTTATGTTATTTTCTACATAACTATAAGTAAGAGCTGCATCTTCTACTATATTATAGATAGTAAGTTTATCTCCAGATTGTTGAAAAGAACCGATTCTTCCAGGAATAATTTCTCCTGAGTGCCACTTTATTTTGCTTCTATAGAAAACAATAGTAGTACCTTGTTGGGTGAGTGATTTATAGTTATCAATTTCTTGTTGTAATATATCACTTCCACTTATTACATTCCATTGTGGTTTTTGTTCTTTCTTCATCAAGTATTCATATTGGGAGTTCAAAAAACTTTGAATAATAGGAATGATTTGTTGTTGTATTTCACTTTCTGTTAAAATTTTAGCAGAAGTTTGATTAGTTTGGGCTATCTCAGGTTTCATAAGATCATCATCCTGCTGACAACCAGTCAGAAAGAGACCGAATAATGCGATCACGAAGAACGTGAACAATGTTGTTTGTTTCATAATTTTTGTTTTTGAATTGTTAATAATTTTTTGAATTGTTGTTTTCATAAGAATGAAATGTTTAAATGTTGTTAATAAATACTAAGGATTTTGGTTAAAAAATAAAAGAGAAAAATTGACACAAGGAGTACTATACGAAAACTGCCAAAAAAAAAGCAAGTCAATTTTTATAGTACAACTTATTTTCTCCAAAAAAGACTTTGAAATTTATATGATGATCAGTATAGATAGAGTATTCTGATTTATTTTGTGAAATAAGGAAAAAGAGATGCTTCAGCGTAATTCCAAATATACTCGTAAACCACTCCACCCAGCGAAGATCACCAAGCCAAAGACTTCGAAAACTGAAAAAATCGTACGATGGAGTCTGTTTGGAATTTTTTTGATAATATCATATTTTGCAGGATGGATGCAGACATGGGCGAAACAAGTCACCAATGGAATTGCTTATATTGCTTGATCAACTATTGGTAGCTCTGTACAGAAAGATGAATCCAAAAATATCAATATTCTTTTGGCAGGATATGGATGAGGGACGCATGAAGGCGCACAACTTGCTGATACGATTATGGTAGCTTCTTATAATACCAAACAACATTCTGTATCTATGATATCTATACCCAGAGATTTATTAGTACTGAATAAATCTGGAGATGTGGTGAAAGTAAATTCCATTCTTTCTCGTGCATATAATAGTAATGGATGAGATATCAGAGCAGCAGCACAGGTACTTATCAGTAGTGTACAAAAAATAACAGGTCTGACTATACCGTATTACGCTATGATAGATTTTGATGGATTTGTAGAGGTCGTCGATTCGGTAGGAGGTATTGATATTAATGTGCCACAACACTTTTTAGATACACAATATCCTGTAGATTGGAACGGTACGTATGAGATCTTTGAACTTTTTGAATGATGGAATCATCTCTCAGGACCTAATACTCTAAAATATGCCAGATCAAGACATAGTACATCAGACTTTTCACGTTCGAAGAGACAACAACAGATTATTGAGGCAATAGCGAAGAAAATTATCAATTCTGATAACCTTTCACTAAGTAAAATCAAAGAACTTTATAGTTATTATACGACTATAGTAAAAACAAATTTGGGTATAGATGATATGATTGGGCTTGCTAAAAATGGAACAAATTTCCCTACAATGTTTGCTTTTGGATATACGACACAATGTTCTAATACTATACGAAGGACTATGGTAGCATGATGCGTATTAAGAGATGCAACATGATGATTATTACCAGCACAAAGTACAGGATGAAATATAGAAGCATATACTGATACCCAGTTTTTTGCACAGATTGTTTCTTCAAATCCAACATTCTTATCAGAAGATGCTCAAATAATTGTCTATAATGCTAGTGATAAAGAATTAGCAAAAACACTTCCATTTGGAGATGGTATAGCGTCAAAAATAGCATCAAAACTCAGAAGATATGCACTTGATGTACAAGAAGTGACCAACGCAGACTCAGTCAGTACAGGTACTTTTGTAGAAATCTATGGTACAGGAACATATGACCACACGATAGAACTCATGAAAAAATTTGTTCCTATTCAACAAGTTATTACCTATCCTGATAGAATCAATACTCAAGGAGTGATGAAAACATGAGATGTATATTTGTATCTGGGAGATGATTATTTGAACATGGTAGGAAACAGTGAGTTTGATTTTTATAGTACTTTATAAGAGCGTCACCCTGAGTTTGTTGAAGGGTCTATTTATTATTATTTTAGATATTTTTTACTGGATTCTTCACTTTGTTCAGAATGACAATACCTCCACAACAAATCGAACAATTTCAATCAGATATTCGAAAACGACGAGCAATGAATCGTAGAGATTTGCCATGGAGAAAAACAACAGATCCCTATAAAATTTGGATATCTGAAACGATGCTTTGTCAGACACAGGTTAATAGAGTCATTACGTATTATAATGACTGGCTCAGAACATTTCCAACAGTAGAATCATTAGCACAAGCAAGTACAACTGATGTCTTATCTGCTTGGTCAGGTCTGGGTTATAATAGTAGAGGATTGAGAGTATTACAAGCAGCGAAAGAAATTCTAAATTCTAGATTTTGAATTTTGAATGAAGGGGTCATTGCAACGCAGGACGCAATCCATGACAAATGAAAATCACAATATCTGGATTGCCACGCTCCATTACATTTCGCTCGCAATGACGAATCATTTCCAAATACTTACTCTGATCTTATTACTCTTCCCTGAGTAGGAGATTATGTAGCCAATGCAATCTTAGCATTTGCTTATGGACAAGATGTGGCGGTGATAGATACGAATATCAGAAGAATTTTCATTCATCACTTTTCGTTAGATGAAAAAATCTCACTCAAGGAATTGAAAGAAGTTGCTCTCCAAGTTTTGCCTCACTGATATGCGACTGATCGATATAATGCATTGATGGATTATGGAGCTTTAGAATTAACAGCCAAAAAGAGTGGTATCAGACCACTGACCCGTCAGAGTACATTCGAAGGCTCAAGGAGACAGGTGAGAGCTTGGATAGTAAAGGAAATTGTAAATTCTAAGTTATGAATTCTAAATTATATTGATATACAAAAAAGATTTCCTGATCGTAATGATATCAAGAGTATTATTGATGATTTGGTGAAAGAAAACGTGATAGAAATTGACTTAATTCGAACGAAGGGAGAGAAAAATTGAAGATTAAAAATTAAAGACTTATAAAACATATTGACATAGACATATATATTATGTATAAATATATTGTCCTGTTCGTTTGTTCTTTAAAAAATCAATAACTAATCGCTCTTTTATAGAGCATAAAAACTTAAAACAAAATGAAAAAAATCTTACTAATCGCTTTTGTTATAGTAACTACTGTAGCGAAAGCACAAATAAATTTTGATCCTTATGTGACGTATCCTACTGGTTCTGCATTTCATTTTGTAGAATCGGGAGATATCGATGGGGATGGCGATCTTGATCTTGTGGGTGCTACAACCTTTGGAAATGATCCAGTAAATGACTATATGCTAGTTATTTGGATCAATAATAATGGAACATTAGCTTCACCAATTAAAATTCCGTACGGCGGAGTAACAGGTTCAGCTACTGGTATTACACTAGAAGATCTTGATGGTGATGGTAAGAAGGAAATAATATTTGTAGTAGAACAAGAACTACAGGTATGGAAATATTATAATAATAACAATATTGTAAATCAATTTTTTACTGTCACTGGCAATACAATAGATGGTGTTTCTGTGGGAGATCTTGATGGTGATGGTCGTAAAGATATTGCTGTCAGTCATTGGAATTCTCCATGGATCTCTGTTTTGTATAATGAAAATAATAATTTCTCATTTACTAAGATAGATTATCCTATGGTACAAGGAGGTTATGATCAGATTCTCATCGGTCGTCTCGATAATGATAACTACAATAGTTTGATTTATATGAGAGGACAAGGATTGGAAAATGATATAGAGATTTTGAGGATAGGCTCGAATAGAGCTATCCAAGAAACCAAACATCTCAATCTCTTAGACCCTACTGCTCAACCTCATGGTATTGCACTTGGAAATCCTGATGGTAGTACCAATAGAAAGTTAGCAATAACTTCAGGCGGTAATATGCCCAATGCGTGGTATTCCTTATCGAATGGAAATATGCTTCAAAATACAATGCAAACATTCCATAATCCGCAAACCGTAAGGTTTGGGAATTTGATAGGTGATAATCGTGATGAATTAGTAATTTTGCATGGAGGGTATCAAACCCTGAGTGTACACAATATGCTTACTTATCAAGTAACATATTTTGATGTACCATATGCTAGTCATTACCAACCAACGGAAATGACTATTGGTGATTTCAATAACGATGGCAAGCCAGATATAGCTCTTGCAAATTATCTCCACGGACTGATTATACTGTATAATACGAGTATACTCGCTGTAGATGATGTTTCACGAGATATCGCTATTTCTATCTATCCGAATCCCGCTACTGATTATATCAGCGTGAAGACCAAAGAAAAAATTAAAAAACTTGAGCTGTATGATCTTAGTGGTCGTAAAGTAAAAGAAAAATTTAGTACTTCACAAATGAATATCTCAGAAAAAACTCCAGGTACCTATGTGCTTCGAGTTGAGTTAACAAATGGAGAGAATTTCTCCACAAAAATAATCAAACAATAAATTAGAACAAACAACGAACAGGACAAACAGATTTAGCCTTAGAGATTTCTCCGAGGCTATTTTTTATTGCTTACTTTTTCTTTTGCTTTCCTTCTATCAATAATTATAAGTTGTTAGGTACTAGGAAAAATTTAATTCTTCACTGATAAGTTTTAACTCTTAACTTTCAACTATTGTGGCTTATTCTCATTCTCAACTCAAAACCTTTGATGAATGTGCACTACGTTTTCGTTATAAATATATCGATAAAGTGCCAGAACCACAAGTAGCCGAATCCCCAGCACTGAAGTTTGGAAGTATTATCCATGACTGTATGGAAGTGTTGTATAAGAGAATCCAAAATAGTGGAAAAGCACCAGTACAAGATGAGCTAAAAACATACTTCCGTGATGAACTTACCAGATATCGTGATCAGTACGACGCCGTGTCAGAATTACCCTTTTCACCTCAAGATTTCGATGAGAGAATTTCTCTGGGTGAGGGGATGATAGACTGGTATTATGAAACTTATGCACCATTTGATCAAGCGAAAGTGAATGGATTGGAGCAAATGATTAATTTTGAGTTACCTAACAAGTCCAAATTTAGAGGGATTATCGATAGACTGGATATCAAGGATGGTCATGCCACTATCGTGGATTATAAGACAGATAAGTCGATTGCTCCTTTTGCACAATTTGAAGATACCTATCAGCAACAACTGACCAGTTATGCCATCTGGGTGATGAATAATTATCCTCATGTGGTGAAGTCAGTAACAGGGAAACTGATCTACCTGCGTCTTCAAGAGGAGGTGAGTTGGGAGATAACGAGCGAGATGTTAGAGAATGCTATTACGAAGATCACAGACAAAATTACGCTCATCCAAGAGACACTCTTCCGTTATAATATGGGTGAAAAGGACGCTTTCTGACCAACGGAGTGATATCAGTGTCGTCGATGTGCGTATCAAGTGATATGTCCGTTACGAAAACATAAATTTCAAGATGATGAAGTAGTGATTGTTACTGAGATTGGAGAGACTACTATCAAGAAACTTGTCGATAAATTCTATCATCTGAATACTCAAAAGAAAGAACTTGAAGATCAGTTGAAAGGAATTAAAGAGTTTCTCGAAGAGTACGTTCATAATCATCGTGAAGAAGAACGAAAGAAACTCTATGGAGAACAAGGGCAACTGGATGTCAGACATACGAATGAATACAAACCACAGAATGCTGACAAAAATGATATCCTCAAACAGTTCTTGCTCGAACATGACTTAATAGATTTACTCACTTTACAAGTGAATACAGGTAAACTTACTAAATATCTTAACGATTATCCAGAAAAAATGTCAGACTTTGCAGATCTTATTGAGTTCCAAGATAAAATTACGGTAGGTTGGGCAAAGGAGAAAAAAGAAAAATAAGAGTGAAGAATTGAGAATTAATTATAAGTGACCGTCATTGCGAGGACGACTGAAAGGAGGACGTGGCAATCTATAGTGAAAGGATTCTTTTTCATATGATTATGGATTGCTTCCTTCGTCGCAATGACAGGAAATTTAGATAATAATGGAAAACTCTTGCAATGACGGTCTCTGTGATGCTTATCTCTTTGAGAACAAATAGCGCAAATCCCAAAAACAGCTTGAAATCAAAAAAAAAAAAAAGCTTATACTTAGAAATACATTTTATATTATAAACTGATGGAAATGAAAAAAATCTTTATGTGAGTTGCAGTTGCAGTACTATGATTATCAAGCTTCTGACAAGGAGCGGTGATAGATGAAGCAGTATCATGGTTGTATAACAACGGATATACGATCTTCTCGACCACCAGAGACTATAAACCAGACAACTATATGAGAAGAGATGAAGCAGC
>CAYWIJ010000003.1:0-63833 GCA_964458335.1 uncultured Candidatus Peribacteria bacterium
AGGGATACTATGATTATGAAAATTTTCGTTATATTTACCAGTACAAAGATCATCTCGGTAACGTAAGAATCAGTTATGTAAAAGATGAGAGCACAGGCGGTCTTACCATAATGGATACCAATGAGTATTATCCTTTCGGGATGAGTTTTCTGAAACCCAATGTAAGAACAGTGTATGACCCGATGGCAATTCCTTATAATTACAAGTACAACGGTAAAGAGTTGCAAGAGACGGGAATGTATAGTTATGGATGGAGAGAATATATGCCTGATGTTGGACGGTGGATACAATTAGATCCGCTTGTACAAGATACCGAAGATCCCTATGCTTATGTTTACAATAATCCAATAAAGCTCAATGACCCGGATGGAAGGGCTCCAGAAGAAGGATGTTGTAATGGTTTAAAAGGATTTGGCTTAGCCGTTATAGATAATATGACTGGAGGAAACTTAGCACAAAGATATAATGATGGTTCTGTTTCATATAATAATGGAGTTTTAAATGGAAATGTTGCTTCCGGAGTTGCAGGAGCTTTCTTGGTTGCATCTGGCTCAGGAGATATTAGAGCAGGTGGAGCTACACTAGCAGTTTCTACAGTAGCAACAGAATCTGTAGTTGCTGCAGAAATAGGGGTTCCGGGAATGGCAGTTGGTGGTGGATTAATTCTTGTCGGAACAGCAAAAGTAGGTGTTGGAGCGTGGTTGATGAGTAATGCTTCCAAAAATATGAAGAGTGGTAGTAATTCTGGAAACTCTTCAAATAATAATTCATCTAATAATAATTCAAATAATAATTCAAAGTTATCTAAAGTTGAAAAGTCAACGACGACGACGACAATTGGTAAAGAAGGAAAATATACCAAAACTACGGAAGTAAGACCAGGTAAAGGTCCAGGACAATCACGTGCTGAGTATATTCGTTACAAAAATCAAGATGGTAAAGTGATTAAGAATGTTAAAGATTCTTATGATAGAGCAAATAAAATTCAACATAGAAAACCTAAGGAATTACCAAATTAATATGAAGACATCAGACATATATTTAATTTTAACTGAGAAAGAATTTGATAAAGTAAACAGGATATTTAGGACGTATAATAAAGATTTTGAAAAATATCAAAAACAAATATCAAAAAAAGGTTCTTCAATTCATTTTGATATAGTAAATGATAAAACTTTTGTCTTTACAAAATCTCATCTATCTAATCTTTGTAATCTTTTTATAAATGATATAATTAATGAATTAGAGTTAAATTTTATAGTGGATTTAATTATAGCTTCAGTTAATTCTTTTGACAATATCGAATTACTAGAAGAGTTAGAAAGTCTAACAGATCCAGAAGTTAATGGTCCTATAACAAAAGATTATGTTATTTCGCTATTATAGATACAAATGTCAGATAATTTGGTAATGAAATATATAAAAATAATGTTGTTAATGATGAAGTCAAAAGTGTAACAAGAACAAGTAAAAATGCTACACCAATGACCCAAAAGGACATTAGAACAGTGAGAAAAGTTTTAGAAAAACGTAAAAGTAATTAATATGAAAACAAATTTTTATATTGAAGATTATATTGCTGTCAGAAACACTAAAAATTATTTTGATTTACATAATAATTTTGACTTTATTAAATTTGAATATGATATAAAACAACAAGAACTTATATTATATTTTGAAAAATCAAAAGAAGATTGGGCTAAAAATGAACAATTCGATTTTTTAATATTATCTCATAAAAATGTAAACTTTTATAAATTGGTAATTGTTGATAAAGAAACGTCCTCTGAAGATAGAAATACTCTATCTAACATTACTTTTGTTCCATCAGAAGAAAAAAATACAGATGTTCTTGTAGATATTATTGAACCACAGGAAACAGATGATATATTATATACCTTTGAAAATAATTCTTATATAAGAATTTCTTGTAAGGAAATTTTTTTATCATGGCTCCCTGGGTAGGTTGTGTTTCAAATGTGTTGATTTGATATTTTAGAAATATGGCTCCCTCTATTCACCAAACTTAAAAAGGGTTAGTTTTAAGAAACAATTAATATTCTGAAAAGAAGAGAGTTATAAAAGTTAAAATAATACAAGAGCAGGACAAAAAGATTTTGTCTTTAGAAAAGGAGAATATGGTTTTAAAAACCTTGATTGAAAGAGTTGAAAAGCTTGAAACCGCCTCCCAGCAGGGACAATAAAACAGTAATAAAAACATATAATACAGCAATGTATGAAAAAAATACATTTACTTATCGGTGTTTTGTTGGGTTTTTCAGGCTTTTCTCAGGTTACGAATCTTACCAACAGTTATCAGCCACCGCAAATTGTTGCAGACACAGAAGTGCGGATGCTTCCGGGTTTCCGTGCCAATTCTAATGACGGCAATTACACCAACGGGCAATTTTTTCGTGCAATAGTAGGAAACCCCGATACTGATGGAACTCAGCCCAATCCTGTACATTTACTTTCTTTGGGAGAGAACTATGTTTACAGCAGGAGCTATCTTGCACCGGTAACGGAAAGCTATGATTACGCACCGCAGATACAGAGCATTACGTATTTTGACGGCTTGGGAAGACCGATGCAGAATATAGCGATTAAGGCGTCCCCTTCGGGAAAAGATTTGGTAACTCCTATTATTTATGACGGGTTTGGGAGACAAGAAAAAGAATATCTTCCACTGCCACAATCAGGAACTACAAACGGAGCAATTTATCCGCAGAATCCCCATCCCCAAAATGAACCTCCTGTTTCCAATCCTGTATATTCTGGTTTATATCCCTTTGAAACTACCTTTTATACAAGAAAAAACCTTGAAAACTCTCCCCTGGACAGGGTATTGGGTTTGACCCAGGTTGGAGATGCGTGGCAAAGTAATCCTGTAACGTATGCTTATGAGGCAAACACAGGAGGAGAAGTACTTAAGATTACTCCCGTTACGGGATGGATTGATGGAGCATCCAAAGCGACTTCGTTAAAAATAGAAGACTATTATCCCGCTGCACAGCTGTACAGGAACAAAGTCACTGATGAGGACGGAAACGTAAGCTATGAGTTCAAGAACGGACAGGGACAAACACTGATGGTAAGGAAAATGGAAGGTTCCGTTCCTGTTGATACGTATTATGTGTATAACGAATTTGACCAGCTCGCTTTTGTTCTTTCCCCTTTGGCTTCCAAGGAGTTTAAAATGTCCCCTTTGCAGATAAGGACGAATTTGGAAGATGACGATATCCTGAATGAATTGTGTTACCAGTACCGGTATGACGGCAGAAACCGTCTTGTCGAAAAGAAACTTCCCGGGAAAGGATGGGAATATATGGTGTACGACAGAGCCGACCGTCTTATTCTGACCAGAGATACAAAAATGGAACAGGACGGCAAATGGCTTCTTACGAAATACGACAAGTTCGGACGGGTTGTTTATACGGGCATCACTCCGGGAAGCGGACGAGGAGTAATGCAGGATGTGATTAAAGATTTGGTCATTACCGAAGATAGGGAAGATAACGGAGGTTTTACGAAAAACGGGATGGATGTTTTTTATACCAAGCATTACTATACCGATATGGAAAGTGTTCTTTCCGTAAACTATTACGATACCTATCCTGCAGAAACCCCTTTTCCGGATGGACAGATTTTCGGTAAGGAGGTACTGACTTCAAGCTATACGCAGTATGCTTCTTCGTTGGGAAGCAACCAGCGAAGCACGAAAGGACTTCCCGTAGCATCGTATGTAAAGAACATTGAAAATGACCAGTGGACAAAGAACTACACATTTTACGATACGAAAGGAAGAGCCATCTCCTCTTATGCGGTCAATCATTTGGGCGGCTTTACACAGACGGAGACATATCTGGATTTTGCAGGAGTCCCGCAAAAGACTGTTACCAGGCACAGCAGGTTATATACGGCAAATCCATTGCAGATTGTAGAGGAGTTTAAATACGACAACCAGAACAGATTGCTGAAGCACTACCACGAAGTGGTGGGAAAATCCCCGAAAGAACTTCTGGCGGAAAATACTTACAATGATATCGGTCAGCTTACCCACAAGAAAGTCGGCAACAATATACAGGAGATGAAGTATTCCTATAACATCCGCGGTTGGATGACAGGGATTAATCTTGATGCAAACGAAAATCCGATAGCAGACAAACTCTTCAATTACCGGATAAAATACAACAACCCTGCAAACGAATCCCTTGCTCCGGAAAGATACAACGGCAACATTGCCGAGATTGACTGGTGGAATGACGGCGGAGCAATAAAAAGATACAGCTATCAGTACGATCAGCTGAACCGTTTGCTCAACGGAATTTATCAGGATCCTGACAGAACAATTCCATTAACATATATCAACAGCGAAAGTATAGAATACGACCTGAACGGAAACATTACCCGTCTTTACCGTAATGCCAAACACCGCACATTTTATACGGCAATACAGATAGATAATCTTACTTATAATTATGTGAACGGAAACGGAAAGAGTAACAGGTTGGAGAGTATTTCGGATGCCACCAATAACTTCAGCGGATATGAAGGAGGGGGAGGAACGATTGGGTATGATGCCAACGGCAATATGACTGAAATGCCTGATAAAGGAATAAGCCGGATTGATTACAATTTCCTGAATCTACCGACAGAGATTTTGCAGAACGATAATATTTTAGAATACACTTACCGTGCAGACGGTACAAAACTGAAAAAGAAATTTACGCTGAATAATGAAGAAGGTACCTCGATTATCAATACCGAATATTTAGATGGTTTCCAATACTCTACCCCGAATACCGAACCGATAAGGAGAGCACTGGAAGTTGAGGATGATGCTACTGTGAACATTGCAACAGCAGGAGAAGAAGAAGCTTTTGAATCATTGCAGGAGAGATTGGTGGTAGCAGCTCCCGATAATCCACAACCTAATAATGTGATTCTTTCGTTTTTTCCTACCGCGGAGGGATACTATGATTATGAAAATTTTCGTTATATTTACCAGTACAAAGATCATCTTGGTAACGTAAGGATCAGTTATGTAAAAGATGAGAGCACAGGCGGTCTTAGCATAATGGATACCAATGAGTATTATCCTTTTGGGATGAGTTTTCTGAAACCCAATGTAAGAACAGTGTATGACCCGATGGCGATTCCTTATAACTACAAGTACAACGGTAAGGAATTACAGGAGACGGGAATGTATGACTACGGTGCACGTTTCTATATGCCGGATATTGGTAGATGGGGTGTTGTTGACCCAGCGTCAGAATTAGGAAGAAGATGGTCTCCATATACCTATGCTTTTGATAATCCTGTAATGTTCATCGACCCCGACGGTATGTGGCCTGGACCTAGCTGGAGCAGTGTCAAGAGTTTTGCAAAAGGTTTTATAAAAACGACTGCAGCTGTTGTTAAGGGGGTTTCCAGAGATATGGCGCTGATGAGTAATCCAGGGCTGCTTGTTGCTGATAAGTTAGGCGGTTCAGCGGCAAGAGTGATGAACGCTTATAAGAAAGGAGGTGTCAAGGCAGCAGCAAATCAGGCAGTTGATAGCTATTTGGAAGTGACTGGTATAAAATCAGTTGTACAAGTTGCAAAGGGTGTAGCAAAAGGAGATGCAGAATCGATAGGCTCTGCTACTGCATTAGTTGCAACAGCATTAGTTACTCATAAAGCAGCCGGAGTAAAAGCTGCCCCTGCCGCTGAAACAACAGCGGCTCCAACTGCTAATGTATTTGGTCAAGTTATATCAGAAGCTCAAAGGGTTCATCCTACAGTAAATACTACCACCTTGGAACCTGGTGCTTACGCAGGGAGTTCAATACCTGCAAGAAGTACAAGTCAATCCTTTACGACAGCAGAGCGAGCTGCTATTAACGAGATAGGAAGTACCGAAGGATGTCATACATGCGGAGCTACAGAATCAGGTAGAGCATCTGGGAATTTTACTCCTGACCATCAACCTGTAAGTTCTTTAGTACCAGAAGGAACGGGGCAAGCTTTATACCCCCATTGTGCAAGTTGCTCTTCTTCGCAAGGAGGCACCACTTCTGGGTTATTAAGAAAAGGATACAATACAGAAAATATTAATCAATAGGATGAATTATAAAATATTGAATACGGGTGATTTTTATATTACACAAGGAATCGAGCCTATTATTGGGAAAGAATTTAGAATTAAAAATGGGAACTATACCGAATTAGAAATACAAGATGTTGTTAACTATATTGCAGGATATATAGTAGAAGAAAAGAAAACTATTAAGCACGAAGAATCGTTCGAATTTGGTTCATGGTTATTGCAGTTTAGAATTAATGAATCATATATTGATGTATGTGAATTAAAAAATATATCGAATGGGGAAAATATATATGATGAAGGTGTGGATATTACTTTAGAAATATATAGAATGCAATCAAGCCTTATTAAGGATGGTATGTCTCCACAAATACCAAGGTTTAGTCAAAAAATAGCATTATCAAGAGAGATTTACGATGGTAGTGAAATTAATGGAGTCAGATATCCTGCTCCACAACATATGACTGGATGGTATCTTACTTCTAATTCTTATAATGGGGACGTAAGTACATTAATTGTAGATTATTTATATTTTATTATTAAGAAACGTTTTGATATAATTAAATTTCTTGCTTTACCTGCTGGATATAGGTTTTATAAAGACAATGAAGAAGAAGGTTTTTGGTTTGATGATCAAGTAAAATAAATAATACCTCACCCTGCAAATACGAGCGCCTTGCTCGGGCTCCCTCCCACGAACAGATGTCGAGATAAAAAACATTTGTAAATAGAGAAAGTTATTATTAATGGGTATTGAGGATGTAAGTAATTTACAATCAGACTGTACGAAAATTCGTACAAGGAGTTGAGAATAGAAAATAAAATTTTAGGATTGTAAAAAGACATAAATTTTGTATTTTTGTTCAATCCAAAAAAAGAAAAAAGTTCTTTGATTTTTACGTTAAAATGGAAAATTAATAAAAGGAAATAAAAATTATCCTTGAAGGTGTGTTTTTTCAGAAAAGCCTATGCAACTTTACAACACGACGTACGATTGTCTTGCAAACGTTCTTTGTTGATGCGATTTAAAGTAGGTTTGATATCGATAAGCTCAGGATTGTTATGAACTTCATCAGGTGTGTGAATCCAATGCTGGTAATGAGGTCGGATTGAATTGTAATCTTTCACAAAGTATTCAATAATGTTGTGAATATCTTTAGAATGAATTTCACTCTGACTGCGAAGAAATTTTTTGAGAATTTGAAAATGCCCTTCGATTACGGAATTAGAAAAGTGAACATCTTTAAGAGCAATTTTCTTGTGAATGGTGACTTGGCAATGGCGGATAAAATTCCGAATACGGAAGTTGTTATTTTCAGAACCACCATCGACAATTAGATCCAAATCGGTAGGAGAGAGTATTTCACGAAACTGAAGAAGGATAGCTTCTTTCAAACTGATTAATCTTGTCTTTGCAGTTTTATCACGAGACACAGTGTAGGCAATAATCTTTCTTGAAAAATTGTCCAAAACGGTGTGAATATAGAATTTGATGTTATTGGAAGTTACAAATTCAGTCACATCAGCGTGCCAAATTTCATTAGGGCGAGATGCTTTTACCGAACCTTTCTTCCGGGTTTTTCTACTAAAATTTCGTTTCTGTGAAACACCGAGCCGAAGACAATACCGATACCAAGAAGTTCTGGACATCGAAATATGTCCTTTCTTTAAAGCATAACCCCAAACCGAAGCAATACTCCAAGAAGAAAATCGATTTCGAGACATTAAACTTTTCAGAATATTGATTTCCTGTTGAGAGATTTGATTAGGAAACCGTTTTTTGCAATATCCGATTAAAGAAGCAGGACAACGAAAACTCCGGTTACTTTTCCAAATGTTGAACTGATGAGGCGTAATTTGTAAAAATTTACAAACGAGATTCCGATTGAACTCAATAGGTAGATTAGAAACCAAATCAATCACCGACTCACGATTTTGAAGAATAATTTTCTCAAAGTTTTTTCTGCCGATGAATTCGATGATAGTTAGATACAACCGACAGAAAGCATAAAAAGCTGTGGTCATTTTTTTCACTCTTTCATCAAGAATAGTTTTAATCTTATCCAAGTCGTTTTCCACCCGAGAAGCGAACTCGTTTCCTACAAATTTTTCGGGATTGAGGTTTTTCCATTCTAAAGAAGTAGACCGAGGAATCGAAGAAGTGAAAGAATCGGGTAGAATCTGCCGGTGAATTCCTAAAGCATAAGAAGTCTTTATGGTGGAATGGTATCTGTTATATTTTTTCATCGGGCACAAAACTACTAAAAACCAAATCCATTTTAAAATTCAAAAAAATAAAAAAAGTCAAAGAAAATAAAAAATACCTGTGACGAAAATTCGTCATCCTTTCATAAAAAAATATAATGTTTCGAGTACTTTCGGCTATTGTAAATCAGAGTAATATGTTGATTATCATGACTAATTGGTTCGATATTATGTCAGTGGGGATCGCCCCACTGAAAAAGTCGCCAATTGGCGACTTTTTTCGTTTGTAACTGTTTGATAAACAAAACTATATTTGCTTACAAACGGGTTCGAGAAGTTCGTAACAAAATTATGGTATTTTAGGGGGAATTCTCGAACCGCTGTCATCAAATAGCGTAAGTATTTGATTTTTAAATATTACCAAAAACATCTGTTCAGTAAAATATTTGATTAAGCTTTCCTACGATAACAACAGGTCTTTGAGGATTTTTGTTGCTATAAAGATTGTTAAGAATAAGATTTTATTTGTGTAATATTCAGATTTTCTAAAGACAATTTAATCTCATCTAAAGTTTTATTTGTAAATAAATTACTGTCTACAACTAATATTAATTTATCTGAACTCCTTGTTAAAGCAACATATAATTTTTTCCAGATTTTATTATGTTTATTTTTAGTCGGAATTTCACGCAATAAATATTGATACATTGTTTGATTTAAAATGAATAGACATATATCAGATTCAAGTCCTTTAACAGCATCAATACTTGATATAACGAAGTCAGTAGTATTTGAGTGTTGTTTATTATCACTTAATAATCCTATGAATTCAGCATATTCACTTTTGTCATATTGAATTCTATATTTTTTATAAAAAGTTCTAATAATTACAACCGGTTCCAAATAATTTAAATCATCTTGTATCTTAAGTTCCACCGACTTTATAAATAAATCAAAGTCCTGTTTGTTGGATTCCTCCCAGAGTTTTAATTTCTCTATTATTGAGACAGGTAAATAAAGTTCTTTCTGTAAATGAGTATTATAATTTCTTTCCTTTTTCTCAATATAAATTAATTTATTTTGTGTCTTATAGTAATTCAAGATATTTTCGAATTCAGGAATATCATTAGATAAATAAAATATTTCTCCTTCTTTTCCCTCAAAATGAGTCTGTTCTTGTCCGGTAGGACAAAATAAATTTGAAATGTCTAAAATTTTATTAGGTATTCTTCGAGTTAAATTTTCAATCTGTAAAAAACTAAAATTTTCATCATTAATTTTCTCATTAATAAAATTTTCAAAATCCTGAGGGTATTTTATTGCTTGTTTTGGATCGCCAATAATATGAACATCAATATTATTCTTGCCTAAAATTTCAAATACTTTCAAAGCATCAGAATCTAAATCTTGAGCTTCATCAATAAATATATGGCTGATTTTAGAACATATATGATTAATTACAATATTAACTTTCTGCTTTTTACCTTTGTTTGAATGAAGACTATTAGTTTTGTCAATAAGTCTTTTAGCAATATTGAATACATCTTCATTGTGTATAATGTTTTTTGCTTTTAATTGAGATTTTTTTGCGTTTTTATATCTGCTTTCATCAGGAAGTTTAAAGGATATTGCTTTATTGTAGTAATTTGAAAGTATAAATTTTGAATAAGGGAAAATGATTTCATTCAACAAAAAGCTATGTACGGTTTCAACGATTATATTATAAGGTATGTATCCTAATTTTTCATTAATTGTATTGGATATTTTTCTTTTTGCAGAATTTGTATAAGTAATTGCGTAGATAACTTTATCTGGAAACTTATTTGAGCAATCAATTAATTTTTCAGAAAGACCATAGGTTTTACCGGCACCTGCTCCCGAAATTTTTACTTCAATCATTTTCTAATCGATTCTAATACCTCTTTTATGTGTTGAGGTAATTCAATATTGATTTTATCGTCTTGAATTCCATAACATAATTCCAACATATTATTTGCTTTACTATCTTTCAGAAAATCTATTATCTCAGTTTCATCATTGTTAATTGTGAAGAAATCAGAAATAGTTTTACAATTATCATTTGTTTTTACTAAATCATCTTCAAGAGTATAATTTTCGGTAGTTCTAACAAAAATGGTTTTAGCGTTATCATAAGCAGAATGTTCATTTTTTGCATTTTCTTGATTATCAAAATCTCTTATAACTCCAATTTTTTTGTTACTATCAGAATTGAGTATAATCCATAAATTGAGAAAAGTCTTAAATCCTTTTTGACCAATACTTAAAACATCAATATTATTCAATTCATTAGATTTTGAAAGAAAAGTATTAATTAACATTTCTTCTGTTGTTCCCTCGACTAAAATAATTCTGTTAGAAAATAAAAGTTTCAAAATATCAAAATTTGGTCTTTTTGATAAATAATCTACAATTTCTTTTTCGACATTATTAAATGAAACACATTTATTACCGGATAAAGCAATCACATTGCTAAACTGTAATTTATTAATTACTTCCGGTTTATGACTTGTTATAATTGCTTGAAATAAAGATTGAGAATTAACTACACTTTTGTTAATATAATCAATAATAAAATTTAAATTATTTGTGCTTAAATGTGCTTCGGGTTCTTCAATACAATTAATGCTAAAGTTTGATTTATTATCTTTGAAATGCTGAAAGAAAAGTAATATATAGATTAGATTCCTTTGTCCTAATCCTTTTTGATATAAATACTCATTTCCATAACCAAGCGTAATATTAGAGAGAATATTCTTTAGGTTAGCCAAATTAGGGATACAATCAATTAGTTCGATGAAGTCTTTCATATCCGGAAAACTTGCATCGTGGGTGAAAATTTTTTTGAAATTCTCCTGTTCCTTTATACTTTTAAAAAAATCATTATAAGCGTTATAAATTTTGACTTTTTCCACTTCGCTTAATTTACTTTCTAATAGTCTAGTTAAAATACTATTAGATTTCATAGTTTTAGAGTCTGAAAAATCATCTCGCTCAGCATAGATATTATTAATGTTAATATGTTTAAGTTCTGCAAAAGGAATTGTTTTGTAATTATTTGTCGATATTATGCTTGAGTCATAAAGTTCAGTGGGAAGCATAAACTGAAAATCAGTTAGGTTCTCATCAAAATCTTTTATTTGTTCTTTACAAGAATCTACTAAATCATTTTCATTAGTGGGTTTAAATATGTATTGTATTTCATAGGTAACTACGCCATCTACTTCATTCAGCCACTTACTTACAATAGCAAGAGATAAATCATCTTTTGTAATCTCATCAAATCTTATTGTAACTCTTACTTCAGGAATGGTGTATGCTTCATTCTTTTTTAAAGAGAGATAGAATTGTTTTACTGATTCAAAATTTATATCAGAATAGGAAAGTCTTTTCGAAGAATATTCCAACTCATTATTATTTAGCACTAATTTGAGAGCATTAATGAAATTTGATTTTCCACAATCGTTTTCTCCTATAATAATGGAAAATTTCGACAATGGAACTTCAATATTTTGAAAATTTCTATAATTTTCTATTCTCACATAATTTATATACATAAAGTATTTTTAGTTTTTAATAATTTAATGGCTTCTTACTTGAAGCAAATCTTTAATATCAAAAGGCAAAAGTTTTCTTCTTAAATCTCCTTTATTTTTAAAAATTCTTCCAATTTGATATGTTTTTTCAATATAATCCGAGTTTTCAATATTCCATTCAGAACTACCTTTTTTGTTATAAGTAAGTACTCTTATTGATTTACATTTACTATTGTTAAAAATTTCACTTAATAATGTTCTGTCGGATAAGCCACAAGAATGCCCCATAATTATGACATCATAATTATTACTATCAACAAACTCCAGTAATTTTTGATAGTTATGTGTTCTTAAATATCTATATGTTTTTACAAACTCCAAGCATTCATTATACTTTTCAAGTGTTTCAAAGTTAGTTGAGTTTTCATCTCCATAACCAAATATTATTGGATTTTCTCTATCGTTTAGTTTTCCATGAATATTAATAACTTTAACAGATTTAACAGATTTTTGTATCTCTGAAACATAATCCTCTATTGTAGAAGTATAATTGAAATTTAAAAAAAGTATTGACTCTGGTCTGCTTTCAGAATTAAGTTTTGTTTCATTATTATATAAATTTTGCGTTATTTGTTCAAATAAAGGTTGTTTTCTGAAAAAAATATTTCTATCACTTAAAAAATCATCCTCAATTTTAGTAAGATAGGTATGTAATAAATCTTGTATAAATTGAAATTGCTCGTTAAGTTTATTTATTTCTTTTATTTCTCCTTTAGTTGAAAAATTACATAAAAGATTATAGTATTCATTTTCAACATCAACCCAATTATAGCTGTCACAAAAATTTAATATAATATCAAGAAGGTCTGTTTTTATTAATATTGAAAATTCGTATTGAGGTTTATTATATATAGTTAAATTTGTAATAGGTTGATTAGGGTTTTCTTTGAGTGAGATAAAATCTTTTATACCCCATTGATTGATTTCTTTGTTTAAATGCTCTGGAGTAGTATATGTATTATATTTTGAAACTCTTATCAATTTATCTTCAAATTGTTTAAATTTTTTTGCATTTGATGTTGCTGTTCTAAGGTAATCCAAAACGAAATCTTTATAGGAAGTTTTCATTCTGTGAGCTAAATCAAATCCATTTCCAATTAATACAATTCTATTCATTTTTAATCATTAAAATTAGTATTGTTGATAAGCATATAACCAACAATTGCATCTTGATTATTCTCTGGTAAAATAGCAATACAGCAGTATTTTTTTCTTACTTCTAATATTTTTATTTTTTGTCCTTTCTTGATTTGACCTATTCTTTTTGAATTTTTATCCGGTTTTAAAAATACATCTGATAATCTTAGACATCTATAGTTATTTGTAGAAATTATATTGTCTGCATTTTGACTTAATGCTTCAAGTCTTTTGTCAATATTATTTACCTTTTTATTCGTCTCTGAAATTAGTTTTTCATTTTTCTCATTTAAAGGGTTATAAAAAAGTGCAATAAATCCTATAACAGTCATGAAGTTTATAATAATATTAAGCCATTTATCTTTTTTCGTAGGCTTTAAAGCATTAACTTCTTGTTGCAAACTTGATAAAGAGTCATTTATTTGTAATAAATAAGCACGTATATTATTATCTCCTTTTTCTATGAAATTCTCTGAAACCACATTCATTCTATTGGTAACAGTAGTTATAATTTCTAATTCCTCAACATCATTATCATCTGTTACTTCTACATTTTTCAAAAATGATTTAGTTATTTCAGAAATTGCAGGTAGGATGGGATTGAATCCTTTAAATAGTTTTGCATTATAACTTTTAGTTAATAATTCAATATTGCTTTTAAGAATGAATTGTGATCTACTGAAAACTTCTACTTGTCTATTAATATTCTCAGTTATGCCGGTGATATTCTTCAATGACATTAATGATCTTTCAATACTTTTATATGATTCATTTTGAAAACTTTTTGACCATGAATCATTAATAATCATATTAATCTTTTTTTGGTGATCCAAAATATCTAAAGTACCAAACTTGTTTTTAACATTATATTGAGATTCAGCAAATTTTAATAATGCAGAATTACTTCCAAAAGCTAATTCCATTAATTGTTTTCTTTTTTCATTTTCCTTGGCTAAAAACTCAAGTGTATTTATCATATGGTGTAAATCAATTTGGCTTTTCAAATTTATGAAATTTAAGTCTTTATTCTAAAACTAATTAAAGCCCAACTTTTCCAATCTTTTTCATAAAATATTGCCCATACTATTCTGTGAAACTTCTACTTTTTGTAAAATTTTATTACTTTGATTTAGAGTTATTTAAGTTTTTCCATATTTTCTGAATGATTGAATAGTTTCATAAGCACCATAAGTAATTGCAATTTTCCCAATAATAAAGAATAAATATTGATACCATTTTTCAATATTATTATCTTCAAAAGGACTATTAAAATTGGGTATAATTAAAAATTTAAAGTATCCCAGCCAAAATCTATTTTCAATTATTACATCTTTAAGGTCTCTCGAACCGAACACAAGCAAATATAGGATTAGATAAAAAACCAAACCATACACTAAAGTAAATGCCAAACCTTTTATCCAATTTGTATTATAGTCTGATGTAACTTTATTTAGCCAAAGTATTACTCTGCTACCTCTTTTATTTTTATCTTTATTTAATGATTTTCTGTACAACTCAAATTCATATTTTTTGAATTCCAGATAATCTATTTTATTCTCTGCTTTAAGAAGCTGAGTTTTAATTGTTCTCACTGTGTTTAAATCCAAATCATTTTTAGCAGAAATCTGAATATTATTAAAATATGCAATTTTTTCAAAATGGGTTCTATTGAATTTTACTTTTTCAAAAGTAGTATTTTGAAAGGAAACAATTTCTCTAAAAAATGATGAATCAACTTTAAGAGAATAGAGTTCAGAATTATCAAAATAAACATATTTATTAAAATTACATTGCTCTATTTTAAAAGAAGTTTTATTAGCACCTCTTGTCTTTTCAAAATTACAATTACCCAAAAAATCATTATTTTCTATTAGAATTTCATTTCCAAAATCTGATTCTTTTGTATCTAGGTTGTTAAAAGTACATTTCCTTATTGAAAAATAATTCAGGATAGTATTTCTCCAAAATTGTGTATCCCCATTGAAAATAGTTTCTTTAATGTGCAACATTTTGATTTTGTTCATATTCATCATAACAGAATCAAATTGGCTTTCATTTATATTTAATACATTGGTAATTACATTTAATCGAATATCAAGATTAGGTTTAATACTTTGCAGATTAGAAATTAATAAATTGCTTATTAGATTATAATTATTTGGAGTTCCCGCGATAGAAATACTTTCAATTTCTGAACTTGTGATATAAAATAATCTTGAAGTAATTTTTACATTCTGAAGAATTACCTGATAAAGCTTACAATCCTTTATAACTAAATCATTCTCGATTTCGCAGTCCTTAAAAGACAAAGAATGAAAATCAATTTTATTTTCATTAGAGTTATCAAAATCATAAAAATCAATTCTTTCACCATTAAAAATGCAATTACGAAACTCATAAGATTTCCTTGAAATATCTATTGATATGCTTTCGGAAAGAGTAATTGCATAATCTTCTATGATTAGACTTTGATTTTCAAAATTATTTAGTAGCTTTTCAAAATCGTTTTTATTTATTGGTATCATAACAATTATTCTAAACTTATGTCTTTCTTATAATAGATCAACTAATTTTTCAGAGTGGGTAACATAATATTGTTGATGTTTTTTAGGAGTTAAATTACTCAAAAACGAATAAGAATATTTACAAAAAAACTAAAAATTACAGCTAATGAACTAAAATTTTGTAATCCATTGGGTTTTCAAATTTATGAAATTTTAAGTTTTTATTTTAAAGCTCATTGAAGTGATAAATAATTTTTGATTTGATTCATCAAAAAGCCGTCTTACCGATTTATTTCAAATGGGGCAATATCTTTATTACGACAGATTAGCTGGATATGTGTTGAATGAATTAGCAGATTATGTGAATGCATAATCTGTTTTTATGAAAACCTCTTGCAATTCATCAAAATATGATTATAAATATCATCAGAATTTATTTTAATAATTTCATAATAATGCTTCAAGAACAAATCATATCTATGACTGATCTTAGATATAAAACCAAATCAATCATTGAATCTTTAAGCAGATGACCAAAATATGTATTGCTCAACAATAAACTCGAAGCCGTGATTTTAACACCTGCTGAATACGAACATTTCAGACAGCTTCAAAGAGTTGAAGAAATGAATATGGAAGTTGAAGAAGCGGTGAAATCAGGAAAATCCTATAATAATGGTAAAGATTTAATTGATGACCTGCTCAGATAATGCCACTTCAGTTGAAAACGACTTCCACGTTCAAGAAGCAATTAAAAAAATATCAATATGTACCTAAGGTTCTCAAGAAACTCAATGAATGTCTTGACGAATTGGTCACTTGAGATCTTCGTCCGATATGGAATGCTCATCAGCTACAAGGTAACTACAAATGATATTGTGAATTGCATCTTTTTCCTGATGTTTTATTGGTCTACACCATAAAAGATAATTTCTGCATCTTATCCCAGATTGGAAGCCATTCAGAGCTATTTGGATAATCACAAATTATTTTTACGGAGAGGTTGATTATATGAGATAGGAGTTGTAGAAAGCTCCTTCTTTAAACATAAAAAAACCATTATCTCGTTCGAAATAATGGTCTGTCATAATACAGTGTTAATTTTATACATAGCTTGTCAATTTTGTTGTTCTTTCCCTTACATTTCCTTTTTCATCAAATTTTTCTGTGACTTTGGACTTTACGGGTTTTTTTTCGCTTGTTTCAGCAATAAGTTTATATTTCCTTAATTGATGTAAAAATTGCTTTAACTTTTTCCAATCCAATTTTTTCTTACCCTTGTCCTTTTTATATTTTTTATCTCCTTTTTTCTTCTTCCGAAATAATTTATTCCACCATTTTTGAAATTTCGTATCATAGATAAGTGCGAGATGATGTTTGACTATGTCTATAAAGTTGTTATACAATGAGTTACCAAAATTATAGATAGTTGCCAATCTCTTTTTGATACCAACAATATATCCCCAGACAGCTGTTGCCTCAATTGCTATTTTAGAGCGGAACCGTTCTTTTACTGTGTGAAGTTCATCAATTTTGAGGCAATAGGATAGAGTTTTCGCCTTAGCCGAATTAAAAAATGTTATAAAAAAACTGATAAAAATAATTCTACGAATCGTTCTATACGCAGTAGTAGCGTTTACATACTTCAAAAAAACCTGAGTGAAAGACTCAGGTGGGGCGAAAGTAGATGTTGTTTTCATAATAATTGTGTTTAAATTAATATCTTTAATTAGGTCGTGATACAAATATAATGATAATTCTTTATAAAACAAAAAAAAGAATGGGTAAAATAAACCCATTCCTTATAATTTTCGTCATAAATGCTTAAGAAAAAATACGACCTAATTCAAAAACACAATTATTATGACGAAATTTATCATAAAGATTTTCTTTCGTACAGCAATATGAAAATAAAATTTAGTCTGGTGGTTTAGTGAATTTTATGTATAATAAAGAAAGCGAAAATAAAAAACCGCACAGAACGTGGACTGTCGCGGTCAGATTATAATTTCTTTCTTTTTGGTTAATATGTAAACTTCTATGGTTCATCTTCGTATCATCTAGTCTTTTATCTTACAATAAAGATATAGAGATTTTTCGTACACGAATATACAACAATAATTTGAATTATGCAAATCAATGAGTAAATAATAACTTTTGCTGTGTAAATAGATAAAAGTATTGATTTAAACACAAGAAATCGCTTCACTTTTCTTATCAACCACTCTCAACAACCTCAATCTCCTTTCCCTAAACAGAATCATCTCAATCGTATCCTCAAGAACAGGCGTAGAAAAGTAATGTCCGTGATACACGAGTTTGTCACAAAACAGCGTCTGAATTATCTTTCTTTTCACTTCTGTAGAACCACTTTTATAAACTACATCCACACCTCTTAGAAAACCAATGCCCTCATTGAGGTGCTTTTCAAAGAACCGTTCTTTATGCTGAACGGCTTTCAGTTCGGTTTTAATCTCTACTAAGCGATTATCAATCCTTGCTTTCATTGAATTAAATGTCGGAGCATCAATTTGCCGTTCAAATAAGTGGTCTTCTGCTATTTCTAATCTCTTATACAAATTATCTTTTTCACGATGAAGCGAATTGATAACAGTTTGTTTGTCTTGGTATCGTTCAGAAAACCTCTCTGCTAATATTGATTTGTATATCAATTTTTGGTCTTCTTCAATGCTCATTTCCGACAAAAGTTCTTCAAAGAGAGCGTTCACTTCTCTGGCTTTATGGCGGGTGGAACAATATCGTGTACAGTGATAATAAAAATACGTATTTATGCCGCCACGACCTTTGCTCCCTGAACCTGTAAGTGTTTTCCCACATTCGGGACAGATCAGGAAACCTCGAAGGGGTAGAGCTTCATCAATTTCGGTTATGGTTCTGAATTGAGGTTTGTATTTTCCTTTCAATATCAACTGCACACGCTGAAAAGTTTCTGAATCGATAATAGCAGGATGTAATCCTTCTACCAGCATTTCATCCTCTTTTTTAGTGGCTTTTATCAGAATCTTTCCCGTATAGGTTGGATTTTTCAGTAAACAGAAAAAACCGTTTCGGGATATTTTCAATTTGTTGCTGTACTTTCGACGGACTTCTTCCACAGAATACAATCCGGTTCCGTAATCCTTGAATATTTTTTCTATAAGAGGGGCAATGATCGGATCGAGAGTAAGCGTTGCTTTTCCTTCCGGATTTCGGGTATTGAAATAACCTTTTGGAGCTACGGTGGTATAGCATCCTTCCTTGTTGGCTCTGCGAACACCGTCCTTAACCCGCATACTGATTTTATCGTTCTCGACCTCCGGTATCACAAGATAGACAGCTAACATCACTTTAGAATCCGGTTGAGATAAATCGAGGGGCTGCTCAATGCTGTTTACTTCGATATCCATTTCCCGGAATCTTCGAATCATTGTATAAGACGCTTCTATGTTTCGTGAAAATCTGTCCCATTTGGTAAACAAAAGAGCATCAACTTCCTTCTGATTGGATTGAACGAAGCGAAGCAGTTTCTGAAATTCGGGACGGGATGAAAAATTTTTCGCAGAATAGTCATCTTGGAAATGATGCAAAATCCTGTACCCTTGCTGGGCACAGTAATTTTCCAATTGTTCCTTTTGATGACGAAGAGAGAATCCCTTTTCCGCCTGTTCGTCGGTGCTAACTCTGGTGTAAATCACTACATTTTTCATAGCTTCATTTTCTTTTGGGCAGAATTTTGGGTATAAAACAGATACTCAATTTCAGCCAGTTGTCTCAACTTCATCCGAATATTACCCATCACTTTATCCGAAAAAACGGGCTGTTTTTTCGCTTGGTTTATGGCAATATTTTGGGATGAATATTTCATGAAACTTAACACTAAATGGTGGCATAAAAAAGGAAATTCTCAAACTTTAGGATAACTTTAGCACTCTGCAAAAAGGGGGCGGTTTCTCTCTGTTTTGGGGCTTTGTGCAGGATTGCAATATGACCGTCATAAAAGATTTAATGCCTTTCATATTGCGATCCTGTTCAGGGAATCCTTCCCTAAAAACCCTTGCTCTCAAATGGATATTTTTGATTTTTAAAATTTGAGTTTTCGTTCTCTTTCATACTGATGTTCTCTGATTTTTTGGAGCTGTTCCAGACGCTGATATTGGGTTGGATTGTGTTCCAGTGAGTGTAATAATTCTGAGGTATATCCAAGTCGTGAAAACCTGAATTTTCGTGTGCCTTCTATCCCTGTTATTTTTCCGTTTCGGGAATAGAGTTTTATTTTTTTCGTTTCTAACTTTTGATAAAAATCTTTTTCACAAGTTGCCGTTTTGAAAACTTCTTCAAGAATTTTCAGAAGATGTTGCTTTTCCGAAAGTTCGCCACCCATTTCCAAAAATTTTTCCGAATCTTTCTTTTGTTCCTTTTTGATGATAAAGGATTTTTCGTGTCGGATTTTAGACAACATCAATTCAGGGAAAACCTGTTGTTGGTATTGCTCCATCGGGAGTTTTACTTTTTGCTGAAAATCGTCTTTGGAAATCCTGATGGATTTTCCTGTTTTGTATTCCAGTCCCGAAAAGCAGATATGCAGATGCGTATGGTCTTTTTCGTTTCTGTGAACGGTGGCTACGGCAATAGATTTTGGAGCTCGTAAAGAAAGATATTTCAGTGTAATCTGATGGAGTTTGTCGTTGGTCAGTTGCTCAGCATCTTTGGGATGGAACGAAAGGATGTCCATATACAATACGACATTATTTTTGCGTCTGTTCACTCTCAGTTCTTCATTGGATAATAACTGCCGTTGTAATGTTTCGACAGCGAGGTCTTTCCCTTTCACAAATTTGGTCAGCACAAAACCTTGCGTTATTTCGTTTTCCCGAAAGATGTAATTCAGCACCGTTGTGAAACTTCGGGTGGTTTTATAGGATTTGCTTTTGATAATCATTGTTTCTGTTTTTAAAATTGAGTTTCTAACACGTGTTGTAAGTACCGAAAGTGCTGTTCCAGTTTTCCAATTTGTGTGTTGTCGACAAATCGTCTTTGGTAGATCAGACTTTCGAGGTAATCAATCAGGATAAAAAGCTGTTGTTCGATTTGCATAAGGTCTTTATGCTGAGAACTGATAATCGGTTCATTATTGCTGAGGTGTTGATGTAATACACTTTTGATATACTGACTTACGGACTGCTGAGGTTCTAATCTTCGGGATAAAAGTTCCAGTTCCTCTTTGCTCAGAGAGATGGTAATTTCTTTGTGCTTTCTTCGTTGGTTACGTTTTAAATGGGTGTTGTAGGTTTTCCAATAGTGCTTCTTGGCTTGGATTATTTCATTTTCAGTCGGGACTTTATCCCTAAAAATGATGTCCAAGTAATCGTGAAGGTTTCTATATGGAAAATTTTCGGACATTAGCGTTCCAGATCAGAGTCCTGTTCTTTGTTTTTCTCTTTTATCAGTTCTTTGAATCTGATTTCTTTGAAAAACCGATCTCTTTCAATATGTAATAGTGGAAGTAGTAATTTGAGTTCCTGTAATTCTTTAATTGAAAATGTTCCCCATTCATCGTAGACAAATCCAGTGACGTAGCCGAAGCAAATTTGAGTTTCAGGATCATATTCTGTGGCATACCATGTTCCTGAACCACAAGGATTGAAAAATTTGGCGATAATTAACGGATCACGGCTTTGCGACTGATCGCCTATTTCTGCAAAGCGTTTTTCTAATTCTTTTGTAATAAGTTTCATTTTTTGTGATTGTATTTTGGTTATAAAAATTATCGTTCGTGTTCTAAGTCGTTACTGTGTTCCTTGTTTATTAATGTTTCCAATAGCTGTCGATTTTCTTGAGTGAATTCAATAAGGTTCTGTTTTTCCAGTTCTTCCCACTGTTTTTCAAGAAGAAGCCAGTTGGTGTACATCTGTTTCAAATCCTCTCTGGAAACAAACGTTTTCTCATATTCCTTTTCCCAGACGATATCTATTTTCTCATCAAGGGTTTTGTCTGCGTGAAATTGTTGCATATCCTTTACGATTTCGGTAAATACCAGCAGAATTTGTACATCGTGGCAAGGAGTTGTAAGATGTCCCAGTCTTTCGGTAATGTCATTCAATTGCTTTTCACTGTATTCAGGGTATTCCATTATGAAAAGTCTTCTAAAGACTTCTTTGGTACGAACAGACAAATACACGCCTAAAATGTTTTGCATTGGTGATAGTGTCATTTTTACTTCTTTTGTTATTGTTGTTGTAAATCGTTGTTGTATTCTTTATCTTTCGTGTTTTCCATAGATTTCTGTTTTTCCTGGCTAAGATCCATCACTTCTTTTTCAACAGCTATCCAGTTTTTATACATCCGTCCCAATTTTTTCATCGAACCCACATTATCAAAGCCACTGTTCCACAGTTCTTTTACTGCTGTTTTACGTGTAATTTGAGGATAATCAAAACGGATGTTGTTTAAGACGTAGGGAAATAAAAGCAATACTTCTCCCTCTTTACTGTAAGAGCAGAATTCCTGCAAATGCTCAGATATCTTATCGATTTGGTTAATTGGAAATTCAGGATGCTCCAGTTGCATTTTTCTTTTGAATGCATCTTTGGGAATGGCACATATATATTCCAAGAGTAGCTTTTGTGATGTTATCTGTTTCATTTTTTATACTTTTTTATCGTTATCGGTATGGAGTAAGGTCGATGTAGCTGACCGTAAAGTTCTGTACAGGTTGTCGCTGACGAAAAGACAATCTTAATTTTCTGACGAGTTCGGATTGCTTAAAAGCAGGAATCACAGGAACTCTGAGAGGTTTCTCTCCTGAAGGAATAACTAAGATTTCATCTTTCATTTCTCTGATTTCCGAAGCGGTCATTAACGAACGCTGACGTACAATTCCTGTTTTATTTTCCTTGTATTCGTAATTGCCTAAAATTCTTTCTAAATCGTACACTTCGTTGGTAAGACCTCCGAAATAACTTTTTACATTACAGTTATTCAGAATATTTTTTGCTTTATCTCCGTATTTGCTTAGCAGAGCTTCAGATTGCAGAATTAGTTGCTGAGGAATTTTGAATTTCCGTGCATTCGAGATAACCGTAGAATAATCACTGATTGCCGTTAAGGTGTCGAATTCATCAAGGATACAGAAGATGTCCAGTTCCCGTTCGGAAGGAAGATAGGAAAATGAAAATCTGAAAAATTCCTGAAAGTACAGGCAAACCATTGCACTGTAAAACTGAACGTCTCCCACAGGAACATTCAAAAACAGTGCATTGGGTTGCCGTCTGAAATCCTCAAAACGTATGGTCGTTCTCGAAGTAATATCACATAAAGTCGGGTCTTCACCCAGAAAAGACAAGCTCGCCAATGCCGTTGCAGTAATGGATTTTCGGGTATTGTCCGAAGTTCCTGCCAACGCACGAAATTTTCGGAACACCTCTTCACTGCCTTTGGTTGCTACAAGATTTTCAATCGTATGCGGACTGGCTTGATACTCCAACATTAAACGATACACATTAGCAAGATTTTGAAATTCGTACGGTTCTGATTCTGTCAGATATTGAATAAACAGAACAATACAATCTTCTCCTGCGAGAGTAAAAAAGTCTTGTTTTTCACTTGTGGCAGAGATTAAGGTTTTGGCAATTTTCCTCATTTGGGTTAAGTTGCCTCTGCAACCGTCCAACGGATTAAAATACACTCCTGTCTTACGCCCAAAGTCGAGAATACTGCATTTATACCCAACCGATTGTAAGTAAGGAATGGTTTGGCTTAATTCTCCACTGGGATCATTTGCAATTATCGAAAATCTTCCTTTGGCATTCAGCAGAAACGGAAACACGGAAACCTGACTTTTACCACGACCACTTGGAGCTACTACAAGATAATTTTCTCGACTCTTGGCAACGGAAAGAAAGTTTTTCCCATCGATGCAAAACCCTTGTTCGTAAGATGACATCAACGCAAATGGTTTGCCGAATGACGCACTTAACGAATGGTCTTTGCCCCAGACAAATTCCGCAAACTTCTTTCCTTCAGGCGAGCTATTGCTGATTTGGTTTTTGATCTGTTTTAATAAAAATTTTTTAATCATTGCAGTCGGTTTAAAATTTCCTGAATAAGATTGATGAAAAACACACAGACAGCATCCACGAGCTTAAAGCCAGAGTAGAGGATTGCTAACAGAAATCTCAGCACAGAGATGATGAGATTTCCGATGGTACTCATAATGAGTTGAAATGTTGGGTTCATAATAATTTTGGTTTCAATTTTTTTTAATACTTTTATATGCGGTATGTGGTTTTACCACATTCATCATTGAAGAAATCATTTTAATTTTGTTGTGTGATTGAAAAATTACGTCTGCAAGTAAGGAACAAAAAGGAGTTTTTTTTGCGACAAAGTCTTGACTTCTTTGTCAAAATCATTAACTAGTAACTATTATTTTATATTTATGGAAAATCCGATGATTGAAAAATTTATGCAGGATATCTTTGAGAAAGGCAGAAAAGAATCAGGATCACAGGTAAGAGACGCTGTTGTAAAGCATATTCAGGACGGAATAGGAAAAGCTCTCGATTCTTCCGGAGATCAGCCGATGTCTGCTAAAACTCTTGAACGGTATCATAAGGTATACATGGAAAAGCAGGAATATGTAGAAGGATTTAAAGTTCCTGACGAACGTTTTAAGCACCAACTTGCAAAATATTTGGGCTACAACAGCTATCACGAATATACTGCCCATATCCATCGGGAAGAAAAGCATAAAACCGTTGTGAATATTGCTGATACAGTCAACCACATAGAAACATGGAATGGTGATATGCATATCGGAAAAAAAGACCAGCAATCATAACCAGTTTGTTATAAAGATATGTGCAACCATTCCTACAAAAATTTTTCAGTAAACAAAAAAAATCATCTTTGTGATTTGGAAAAGTCGTTTCTGCAACTCCCTACAGATGAAGAAGGAAAATGCCTCTTTCACAGTAAGGACAAAGGGTGGAAACAAGCACAGGATTTCACAGCTTATCTTCGCAGATATGTTGTCTATTGTCGGGAACATAAGCAGGAGATTGATCTTCGTGAGGTACATTTCGTATCTGCACAAGGAAAAACAGAGATCGACTATATAGATATTCTGGGCAATGCGGAAATGGAAGACGCAGAGTTTCATAATACCATTTTGATGGTAGGAAAAAATAAACCCAGACAAATCAGTGGTAAGCTGAACTTTACCAACTGCATCTTTTATTATGACGTTATTTTTAAACACTGTATGTTTCTGCATGAGGTGGAGTTTGCCCATATCACAATGGAAAATGAATTCGGCGTGCTGAACCTGCAGATGGAAAACTGTATTTTTAAGCATTATTTTGATTGTAATTATCAGGAGGATTGCTCTGCCCATATTACGATAGCTGACTGCAAGTTTAAAGAAGATGTCCGTTTTCAATCCGTTCATAAGGTAGATAATTGCTTTGATATTGTCTGCAATACCTTTTATGAAAACTTTACTTTTACGGATTCCGAGATCAATGCTCCTGTCATTAACTTTTCAAATAATATTTTTCACGGGGATGCCGAATTTAATAATGTGGCATTCAAAGGGCTGATACTTTTTAACCAACCCAAAGTAGAATCCAAACTGATATTTAACGGCACCTCCGAAAGAAAGATTTTTTATGGACAAACACAGTTTAATCTCGAGCCGGATGATGTTCAGGGACAGATTATTTTTCAGCAGACCAATCTTATGCTTATCGATAGCGGAGATTTGGAAGTATTAAAAAAATTGGAAAAAACAGGAGTAGGTGAAGCAAAGAAAGTGGTTATCGGAGCAGGATGCATCAAATACCGATGGCAGACCCTGCCCAAGACCTTAAAGACGGGAATGAAAAATGGGTTTATCATTGAAGAATTTACCCGCTCATTTACCATATTCCTTTCGAATTCTATTCAAAAAGTCATTGGTATTGAAATTTTGGATCGGACTTCTACGGAGATTACCTTTTTTTATTTCTCTGATGAAGAAGGTACGGACGAAGAATTTATGAATGCTTTAATGGAAGGAAGACAAGATTTTTTTTGTATCGTAAACGGTAACCGACTTTCGGAAAGCACAGGTCTTACAAAATCAAATGCTTTCAATCAATTCCAGACCAAGCTTTCACAAAATGCTACTATTCTTAAGGTCATCACAGAACTGATGCAGCAAAACTGGAAACTGAAAGATACGCAGGCACTCCTTGATGCTTTCACGTTTCCGGATGAAACGCTGATCTCAGCCGAACCTCTCCACAAACAGCTCAGTAGGGTGAATATTGAGAAGCTTCTGAATACTTCACAGCAATCCAATATTCCTCTTAATCTTATTTCGCTTAATGTCAATCTCGCTGAAACCATTATCGATATTGACCAAATGAACGGAAATATCCACTCCGGCAAATAAATCATCATCAATTTTTTTCGATTAGACAGGAATGACAAGTTTCTGTCTAACCCTCGCTTTGTTTTCTGCTTTTTCTTTGCAACAGAAATTTCTTCCGGCTGACGAGCCGGACTTTAAGATCTTAAAAAGTATGGAGTAATCCTGTTGAAGATAGCCTTGAGAAAGCCATCCGAAACAAGTGACCGACATGCTTCTCACAGTCAGGCCTGACACTTTTAAACATTGTTAAATTTTAAAATGTGTCAAAATGAGAAAGACCGTTGCGATACTCTCAGCAGTATCATTAATGCTCCTTAGTCTGGTATCCTGCGAAGACAGGGAACTGGAGCAACAAAGTGATAACCCGATCGTACATATCCTGTCAAGAGATACGGGCGACAAAGGAAGTAACATGCCACCGGACGATTAACAGAAAGTAAGTTACGGTAAAATATTGTACCGAAGAAATGGAGACTGCTATTTTTAGCGGTCTCTTGTTTTATATAATTTTTATATATTTATAAAATAATGAAAAAATACAGTATCCTCTTTTTAATATTTGTTTATTTCTTTGGATTTTCCCAAAATAAGGAAGAATTCATAAAAAAATATGAAAATTATTTTGAGTTACTTGCACAAAACAAAGAAAAAAACAACACCGATTCGGTACTGTTTTATGGTCGTCAAGCATTACTTTTTGCACAAAAATTGGATGATCCCGTACTTACTGGTAAAGTGTATATTTCTACAGGCAATTATTATTATCAGGAAAATGAAAGCAGTAGTATCGCCTATGAAAATTATCACAAAGCCTACGAGTCCTACCTCAAAGCAAAAGACACGCTGAAAGTAGCAAAGACACTTTTGAGAATGGGCATTTTGGAAAAGAATGTACGGAATTATACAAAAGCTAAGGAGAGCCTGTTCACAGCCCTTGATTTGATCGGGGAACAGCAACCTGATTTTCTGGAGAGTATTTATAATGATCTGGGAATTGTGTTTGACCATTTGGGAAATCTCAGCCAATCCATCCTGTATTATAAAAAATCGCTTACTCTTCGTCTTCAGTCCGGAGATAAAAGGCTCATCATCCAGTCACTGAATAATATAGCTACCACCTATAAGGATCATCAGAATTACGCAAATGCGGAAAAATATTTTGCACAGGCATTCAAATTTCCAAAATCAGAGTTAGAGAAATATCCTGATGAATATGCCCGTCTCATTGATAACAGAGCACATCTGTATTTTTTAAAAGGCAATATGGATCAGATATTACCTGACTATCTTAAAGCACTTGAAATCAGAAAAAACAGTAAAATCCGTGAAGGGATCATTATGAGCAATCTGCACTTAGCCCAGTATTACAGGCAAGTTCATAATTATAATTTTTCCGACGGATATGCAGAAGATGCTTATAAAGAATCTTACGGGATGCAAAGTTTCAGAGATGCCTTAACGGCATTAAGTATAATCCGTGATAATGCAAAAAGCTCAGGAAATCTTTCCCGATCATTGGAATATGGAAATCGCTACAATCTTCTCCTCAATAAACTGTTTGATCAGGAGATGAAGACGGAGGAGAAATTTGCAGATATCCGCTATGCAGCCAGTCAAAAAGAAAAAGAAAACAAAAACCTCCGTTTACAAAATAAGGAACAACAGCTTCTTACCGAAAAAAGAAGGAAATACCTCTACATTGCCATCGGGCTGTTTGGGGTTATTGCTTTGGCAGGGATTGGTTATATTCAGTTTTCACGGATGGAACAAAAGCAGAAAGAGCAAAAAGCGGAAAAAGAAATCATCAGCCTGTTGTTTGAAAGACAGGAAGCTGCGGAGCAAGCCAAGCACTTAGAGCAGGAAAGAATCTCCAATGACCTTCACGACAGCATTGCAGGGAAATTATCGGGATTGATGCTGAAACTTGATACCATTGCCATTTCATCTCCTGCGGAAGTAAAGAAAAAATTAGCCCCTGCGGTAGAGCATGTAGATGTCATCCTTCAGGAACTTACTTCTATTGTTCATGATATGAATGAACAGCAGATTATCAGTGTTACCTATCCTGTACTTATAGAGGAGATTGCCAAGAGCCAACTGTCGGAAAAAATATTATTTTCATTTTTTATTGATCATTCCATAGATTGGGATAAAATATCCAATCAAATCAAGCTGGCTTTTTACTATATCATTCAGCAAGGTGTAAGAAACATCAATGAGCATTCAGGTGCATGCAGGGCATCCGTAGAAATCCGTTCAGAGGATAACATTATTTTTCTTGCTATTTCGGATAACGGGACAGGGTTTGGAAAAGAAAGTTCTTCAGGAATAGGTATTTCGGGAATGAGGAAACGCACACAAGAACTTGGAGGGAAACTGGAACTCCAATCAGAAAAAGATAAAGAAACGACTATCACTATTAAAATTCCATTGTCATGAAACGGCAGTACCACATTTTATTGGTAGAAGACCATCTTATTACTCTTGAAGCCTACAATGGAGTACTGGATCTTATGCCAAAGGATTTTATCATAACAGAAGCACAGAATATAGATGCTGCACTTGAAAAAGCAGAAAGGCAACCGACACTGCTTCCCTTTGATATTGCTTTTGTGGATATCCATCTTCCGAGAAGTGAATCGAGGAAAATTGATTCAGGCGAAGCGTTGGCTTTGGAGCTGAAAAAGAAATTTCCGGATATTAAGATCATTATTCCTACCCAATATAACCAGCCCGATAGAATACGGTATATTGTGGATACCGTTCGCCCCGATGCGTTACTGCTGAAGGAAGAATTCAGGAGTGCTCAGATATGTCAGGCTGTTGAGATTGTTCTGACTGGTGGAATCTATTACAGCAGTAAGGTGGAATCGTTGCTCAGAAAAGCCCCTGCCGGGTTTGATGATTATGACCTGAAAATACTGAACTGTATTGCCCGTGGTGTCAAAAATAAAGATATGCCACAAACCATTCCACTCTCTTTAAGAGCCATTGAAGACCGCAAAAGTATGCTGATCATAAAGCTCGGTGTACCTCCCAGAGATAATGAACGGCTTATTGCCATTGCCCGTGAAAAGGGACTGATTTAAGTTTATGTAACAAGTTTTTTAGCTGCTTCTCTATAATTAGGAATTAGGGAAGTAGTTTTATTTTGGAAAAAACATAAAAAACGTGGGAAAACCACATTGAGGGGTTTACAGAACATTCTACTTTTGGAAATATAATCACTGTTACTTTTTTAGTAGCAGATAAAAATTACATTTATGGAAGTATTATCGTTACAATTTGTCAGCCCCAGAGTACTCAATGAGCTCGGAATGGCACAAATGATTGACTCTTCAAACTGGACACTGGAAGAAACAGGAGAAGGACTGGAACTGGACACCGGAGACTGGATGATCAGGTCAGGAGACACTCAGGCTGTCATTGACAGATGGGAAGTCAACCAGACCACGCATGAAATGAGAATCAAATCCGGTACCGATACTGACGGCTTTGAGCCGTTGGACTACACTTTTGCCGTATCCATGATTGGACAGGTAGGAAACAAAAAGAACTTGCAGGATTATCTGGACAGCCTTCAGAGAATTTTCCTTACGCCAAAAACGGAAGAGCCTGAGACACCATCTGATGAAAGTAGCACCGAAAATATAGAAGAAAATGAGTGAAAGAGTACAACATCCGATACAAACACGTCTCAAAGCATTTGACGATGTGTTCCATAATGTAATCATTTCATTGGAACGGCTGGAGCGGTTCCTTCTTGCAGAGGAATTATACGGGGAATTAGGGATTACTGCGGTGCAAAGCGAACGGGATCTTCACGATGATGAAAAAAATCCTCCTACCATAAAACTTTTGTATGGAGAAACACAGTTGCAATGCTCTGCACTTTTCTACCAAACCAAATTCGATGACGAGGAACTATTATACAAGACTGTGACCTATTTTCTAAAGGATTTACTGATGTGGTACGGCGGAAGAAATGAATCCATTTCGTTTGATGACGTGGACAGGTTCTTTATTCCTATTGTCAGTTCACTGGACAGACAGGTTCACGATGTAAGGCAGATTATGCAGACCGTCCATAAATATGTAAGGGATATTGACAATGACATCACTAAGTTCAGTGAAGAGGAAAAAGAGAAATCCATTCAGGAGGGCTTCGGAGCATGGTTGAGAGCTCAGGATATTGTGGAAAACCAGCACAAAGCCTTTATGGAAAAAGGAGAAGACGTGGTCTTTACCGTTCACCAAAGAGGAACGGTTGAAGAAGGATTACAAAGGCTTTACAATGCTTTCATAGAGCTTTACACTGAGAAAACTCCTCTGCTGTTTTTGGAGAACACACGAAAGAAATATCTTAAGGATATTGATTTTGATCCGGTGCATCTTTTATCTAACCATATTTTCAAGAATAGAACTATCTCTGAATGAAAATTATTGATTAACAATCTTAAAAAAATTATTATGTCGTTAAGAAAAAAAACACAAAATGGATATACTTATTATGAATTGCATATAAGTTGTCCGGTTTGCAAAAGCAAGGGAGAACACACTCCTCAAACTTATTGGACACATCACCAATGTGGTGGGGTTATCTTTATGGGTGAAAACGCCTATTACCTTTGCGAAAATTGTAATCGGGAAACTCATGTAAGAGAATGGAAATATGGTTGTCCGAATCCCAATCATGGTTCCGGATCGGAGTCAGGATATGAATTCATAGGAACTACATCCGGTGAGCTTGCCTCAGTCGTAGCCGTAGCAGGTCAGATGGTGAGTCAAGCCGGAATTGCATGGTTGCAAGCATTTTTAGCCAATATGGGCGAATTCTAAAACCACCTGTATGAATACTTGTTTAAAATTCATCAAAGGAGAATGGGTTCAAAAATTCCCAAAACAGACCGATGCACTTTGGGTAAGCGAATCCTGTTATCAATCTCTTATTCCCAAAGGATATAAAGGTGCAGCTTATGTCAGGGTTAGTTGCAAAGAACCACTAATGGAATTTACGTTGTTTTGTAAACTGGAGGCATTGTCCTCTCATTTTGATGACAATAAAGTTTTCATCTTACCATCCCTGTTATCAAAGAATGATTATTTTGATGAAAATACCCCTGTTGAAATAGAATACGTGAATATGCATGAGCTAAAGGAAGCTCAGTCCATTGTTCTGAAATTACCGGAAGACCTGGTAATGACATGGTCGGAAGATGAAAGCGAATTTGCCAAACAACAATACAAAACCAAAAACAGGCTGGTACACTATGCCCAAAATGTTTTATTGCAAACCGGAACACAGAAATCCCGTTTCGCCACTATCAGCAAAATATTTCCTGTTACGGAAAGAAATGAAGCACTCAGGGTAACCGAAAATACGGTCATTACTTTGGAAGGATTACCTGAACACCAGCAAAAAGTCATCGATTTTGAAAAGATAGGAGGGCTTGACCCGCTCATTCAAAGCATCAGGGAAATTATACAAGTTCCTTTGGTATATCCGCATCTGTTGGATAGATTCAAGATCCAGACTCCGAAAGGCTTATTGTTATACGGACCTCCGGGTAACGGAAAAACGATGATAGCCAGAGCCATTGCCCATTCCTTAGGCTCCAAGTTTGTGTCCATTGAAGGACCCGAGCTCAACTCTAAATATGTGGGTGTAGCGGAACAAAGACTTCGTGAAAAGTTTGAAGAAGCATCGCAGTATAAGAACAGTGTTTTATTCATCGACGAAATAGATGCCATTGCACGCAACCGGGATCACGACAATACCGAAAGCCACCAGATCGATACGGTTGCAACGCTGTTGAACTTAATGGATGGGCTTCGTTCCGCTAAAGGTCTTTTTGTCATCGGAGCGACCAACCGATTGAATTCGGTAGACAGTGCCTTGAGGAGACCCGGACGTTTTGAGCTGGAATATGAGATTGGACTGCCCGACCAATCGGCAAGACTGGATATCCTGAAAAAAAATATTCCTCAGAACAATTCATCCATATTGGATGAATCCATCAGCGATACTTTTATGGATTATCTCAGCGAAGTGACCAATGGCTATTCGGGAGCCGATATGGTTTCGCTTTACAGATTGTCTGTTATCAAAGCAATCAGAAGAAATCTTATCATTGATTCCAATAATGGCAGAATTGAAGTGAATGAGGACAAACATCCTATCCGTCTACAGGTTTCCGATTTTCAGGAAACGCTTAAGGAAATAACCCCGACCTCTATGCGTGGAATCGATACAAGCAAAAAATCCGTTCCATGGGATGAGTTGATTATTTCAGATGAGAACCGTAAAAAACTTGAAACGCTTCATCAATGGACTGAAAAAGCGTCAAAGTCAGATTTTACGGAACGCCTGCCTTTTATGAATGTTTTGGTAGAAGGCGAAGAAGGAAGTGGGAAAAGAGCCATTGCCCATTCATTTGCCAATCAGTTCCGGTATGAATTGATTGCTTTTGATCTGATGAATTATCTGTCCGTTCCGGTATTTGAAGCTATTTCCTATCTGGAAAACAAACTTCAGAGATGCAGACAGATCGCCCCATCCATCTTTTTTATAGAAAATTTAGAGTATCATCCTCAATCCGGATTATTGCTCTCCAAGTTAAAAGCCTCACTCGGTCAAATCGGAAACAGGCAACCCGTCTTAGCTATGCTTGCAAAGACGAAAGATACCGGACAGTTCAAAATCACAGGTTTTGAATCGGTCATTGAAATCCCCAATGCGGGAACGGATGATTTACAAATCTTAGCCCGGAAGCATAAAATTGATTCTTCAGATCTGGCTGAATGGGAAGGACTACCGGTAGGTGTTGTGATTGGGAAAATGGAAGAACTTTTAATTAAATCTTTATGAAAATAGAATTGTATATGTCTTGCCCCAAATGTCTCTCGGAAGGTTATAATACCTCACATCAATACTGGAGACATATCTGGCCTTGCGGTGGAGTACTGACACTGGATGAATCAGCTAAAGTAAGCTGTAAAAAGTGCCATCGTGGGGGAAGGTTACTGGATATGAAATTAAAGTGTGAAGAAAACAGGCATAGCTATAAAGTAACAACTATGGAAGGTTATGCGGCAGCCATCTCCACTTCCGCACATTTTGTGAACGGCGGCGGGATAGCATGGCTTCAAAATGTATTAATTAATGCGTAAATAATTTAAAAATGGGACAAATGAGCTTTAAAAAAAATTACTTTCTTTGGATTGCAGCAGCTGTTATATTCTTTTTCCTTTTTGCCGGTGAAGGAGATTTTTTCGGATCCTTATTAATGACCGGAATTATTATTGGTGTACTGTATCTGCTATTTATTCTTTTAGCTAAATTATTCGGATAAAAAATCCCACTTCATTAGTAAAGAAGTGGGATTTCCGGCGATTGACTTCACTCGAAGATCATTATCTTTTGGTGCTTGCTTCAAGAGCCTTTCCGAACAGAATAACAGTGATTACTTCAGTCAAATCAGTCCTGTCTTCAGAAAGTTCACTGATGACTTTTTGGAGGGAGGATAGGCTTGGGTCTTTTACCAGCTGATCCTTAACACTTTCAAGGTACTCCATATCTGCATCACTGAATTCATACTTGACAAAAACAGGATGTGTTTTTTGTAAATAGGCAAGATCCAATGAATTTTCATCATTTTCATTCTTGACCTCTCATTGGTCAGAAAGTGCCTGAGCGAGGTCTTGCGACATATTTATCTTTTCCTGAGTCGGGACAGATGAGTTTTGCTCTTCAGGCATAGTGTTGAATTTGTTCATGATAATTGCGATAAGAAATAAAACGCATTAGGATTATAACCTTATTTTTTATTTTGTCAAACTTTTACAGACTTTTTTAAGAGAAATAAATAATCCTTGCATTTTCTATAAAACTGAGTAGAATATTCGGATTTCTTTATCTCATAATTTGTCCGAAATGAACCTACTTCAAATAACTATTAAAGACCGAATGAACCAGACAGGTTACATTCAGGAAGACAACTTTTTCAATTCAGAGCCGATTGTTTTCGTAAAAAACGGGAAAGTATATCTGCATACTTTTAATTATTTAGTTCAGCAGTATTCCACGGAAAGTTATCTTGAGTTAAATGACCGGTGCATTCAATTCAATAATCAATTTCAAAATGAAGCAGAGTCTCTGATAACAAAAGAACAAAAACAACGATTAGCCACGAACTGATGTGAAATTATTGACCATCAATTCAGTAATCAGCAGTTGGAAATGGATTTCTATCCTGCCATAAAAGGATATTACGTCAAAGACGAGAAAAATAATCATTATATGCTGCTGAGCATTCAGCAATATAATTCTGAAGATTTTACAGGACTAAAAATGTTGAAATATACCCAGTCTTCCTTTTCTTTCACACATCAGGATAATTACATTAAATAGTATAAACGTGGGAAATCCGCAATGAAAAATGTTGATTATTGATTTTCTTTGTTGAACAAAAAAAAATAAAAATTATGGCAAAAGGAAAATTATGTCCGCAATGTAAAAAAATGATTATGTATGCATTGGAAGAAAAGTATTATTCAGCAGGAACTGAAATTGTGTATTACTGTAAGCCGTGTAATTTTAAAGAAAAAGTATTTGAAGATAAGTCTGCAAGATAGCCAGGCATTTTTCTGGTATGTAAAAGTGCTGATACGGGAAGAATATGTTTCTTTGAACAGAAACAAAAAACGGTCGGAAATTGGAAACATCAATACCGAAAAAAGCAACGGAACAGAAATTTGGAATGGAGCATAGTGTACGGTAACAGTAGGCTATTAACTTTGAATTGGTGTGTCTCTTTATATATCAGCTTTAACTATAGCAGTGAAACCAAAAGTTTGACGAAATAGATAGTTAAAACTACACTTCTCCAATAATCAACCGTTCCCATTCTTCACTCAAAATATATGTTCTCGCTCTTTTAGAAGGATTTTCAATTTGGATAAAATTCTGTTCCAGCCATTTTTTGATTAAGCTGTTGGTGCTTCTTGCACTGATTCCCAAATGATCGGCAATTTCCTGCAAATTGACTTCTTTGGTTTTTTGGAAAAGAGACAACACCTGACGCTGTTGCGGACGAAGCTCACGGAATTTCTCCGTCTGAAACGGGTCAGAATGTTCTGTTTTTTGTTCTGTTTCCTGAAAATCGGTTGCTTTTTCACGGACACTGTGAAATGCGATTGCCATTCCCTCCGTAAAATATTCCAGAAAAGGCGTAACATCGGCTTCAGCTCTCCCGAAGTAATAATTGTGGCTGTCTCCGATGGTCAACGCATTATAATATCCCTGCAGATTTTTGGCGTAATATTCTTCCAGTGAATAAATTCCTTTCAATCCGTAACCAGTTTTGTGAAGAATGAAAGTCGTTAGCAAACGTGCCGTTCTGCCATTGCCGTCATAATACGGATGAATCGTGGCAAACTGATAATGAGCCAATGCTGCAATAATCGGTGCAGGAAGTTCTTGTAGCTCTATTTGCTGATTGATCCAATTCACAAGAGCTTTCATCATCAACGGAACGTCGAGAGCCTCAGGCGGCATATAGACGATTGAACCAGTGCTTCCGTCTTTGATGACGTTCTGTCCGTCACGATATGGACTTGGCTTTTTATTGCCTTTATAGACCATTCCGTGAATGGATTGGATAAGCTTTTCTGTAATTGAAGCGTTATGTCTTAACTGGTCTTCAACATATTCCAAAGCTGCGAAATAGTTCCGTACTTCTTTCTCATCACGTTCTCTGCCTGGAAATCCGCTTTTACCCTCTACCACCTGCCTGACTTCTTCTTTCGTCAAAGAATTACCTTCAATCTGCGTCGAATAATGGGTGGTCATCAATCTTGCCGTTTCCCTCAGTGAAGCAATGACTTTTCCCGTAATCGGCAAAATAGTAATGGCTTCTTTATGTCTTTCGATTTGCAAAAGATGATTGGCAACCGATGGTGTAATCTGAAAATTGGGTGTGAATTGCATGATAAATCGTAAATAAAATAACAATACGAATATAATGAATTGTATTTAAAATGCAAATAAAATGTAATTAAAGTGTAAATAAAATATTTATAAATTGAGAAATAATGTATTTATTGATAATAAAGTCAGTTTTATTCCTAATATAATTCCGTTTTTTCTCCATCAAACAACTCCCAATTTTCAACCACATTCTGCTTCACTTCCTCCAGTGATTTAAACAGAAAATATGCTTTCGCATCGGCAAAACGCTTGTCTTCCTCAAGCTTTTTCATTACATTGATTTTACAGGATTCTAACTCAAAAATGCAAAGTATTCTTGAACCGTAGTCTATTCCAAATAAAGAACTCGGCTGTCCGTCTTTTAGTGCCAATACATGCTGTTCTAAAGATTGACAGACACGCTGTACATTCAGTCCGTTAAAAATTTCTATAGCGTACAATTCTTTTCTATGGAACGTTTGTAACATATAAATAGCATCAGCGATCAGGTAGTCGTTTTCCCCAAACGGAATAGTGGTCTCTGCTCTGAAACCTTTCCTTTTTCCTGTAGAAATCTTATCAAAATAGTTTTTAAAAAAGAGCAGTTCAACATCATTACGATGAGAAATCTGCTCTTGGAAAGCAATATGCACGTCTACTGTATGAATTCTGTGAAAATAATCCTGTTGAAACAGTACGGTATTTCATTTGGGAACTCTGATGGTCATTGTTGGACTCAAACGCTCCTGGATAAGCTCTGCACCGTATTTGGTCAGATGATGTATGCTTTCCAGTTTTCATAATTTCGGATGCACTCCAAAAGCAACGGAACCCACAAGCGGATTTTTCCACAATCTGAGCTCCGAGATTTGTGCGTTAATGTTTGTTCTTTTGGTCATTATTCAAAGAGAGAGCATTTGTCAGATGGTCAGGAACTTATAGTTAGCTAAAGCAAGCAGGATTTTTTCCTGCGAAGGAGACAGCGTCCTGAAAAAAAGTCTTTTGGTAATCATAAGCAAAAGGATAACAAGCTAAAAATGACGAAAACCCGTCTTCGTTTGTTATACCGAGAATTCTTACAGTTGAAATTTGGGTTTGAAACTATCGGTGGACTCCGTACAGTTTTGAGATAAAGCAATGGATCTATCTTTCTCAGATTCTTTGTTATTCCTGTACAAGGAGCTTTGGGAAAGGATTTGAGTTTTGAGTTTTTCCTGTTCTTTTTTGGAAAGGAAATATTTTTTATGGTGTTTAATCAGAAAATCAGGACTCTTGATTTTCACAGCCGGATAATGGTCTTGTTTGAGATAAAAGCGAAAAGGCGGCAGAAATTTTAAGGTATGTAAGGGCACCCCTAAATCTCCTGCCTGTTCCTTTAATGCGGGGAATCCGTTGATACCGACCAGTTTTACCGCTGTATTGTTCAGAATCATGTTTTTAAGCGACGTCGGAAGCTGGTTTAGGGACTGTGTCCCCGTAAGCAGATGAACCTTGTATTTTCTTGCTTCGGAAAATATGGTTTCCATACTGGATGAAGCAAAATTATGAAATTCATCCACTACGAGATAACAGGATTTTCTATACTTTTCTTCTGTAAAAGCCCTTTGCAGTGCGATGCTGAGCAAGGTTGCCGAGATAAGTTTTCCAAGAGCTTTACTCGTGTCTTCTCACAATTTTCCTTTGGAAAGATTAAAGAGGATCACCTTTCACTGTTGCAGTTCTTTCTTCAAATCAAAATCGGATTTTCCATTCATCATTTGGTAAAAGATGTAATTGTTCTGAAGATGCTGCAACCTTGTGTAAACAGACAGTTTAGTAACACTATACCTCTTATTCTGAAATGCAGTTTCAAAGAATTTTCTGTAAACGGAATGCCTGGATTGTTTACCCAGTTCAATCCGTTGTTCATTAGTTTCATCATTCATAAAATCCTGTAAATCTGACAACCCGCAGTTTCCTTTTTCAAACAAGACAGCCAAACAAGGTTTGAGTAAAGTTTCCATTTGCAGGGACATTCCTGCTTCGGGAATCAGTTCGGATAAGGTTTTGGCGAACTGCTGAGAAAGCAGGTCTATCATTTTCGGATCAGTAATGCGTTGTCGAAAAGGGTTGATACAGGGAATTCTGTTTTTTTCCCATTGGGGGTCTATGTAGATGATGCGTTTGGGTTTCAGTTGATTCAGACGAAAAGCCAATACACGCTCCGCCAAGTCTCCGTGCGGGTCTAACAAAACAATGGAAGACCATTGTTTTTTGTGAGAATAGTATTGCAAATGATAAATAAGCGATTGAAGGAAAACTGATTTGCCTGAACCTGTTCTTCACGTGATGATCAGGTGTCTTTTTACCAATTTCATATAAACAGGGACAGGCTTTGGACTAAAAAATAGAGTCTGACACGGTAGTCGATAAAGTCGATAAGGTTTTTCAGGAAGTTCATTTTTATAGATAAGTAAGAAATAAAAACGGAGGTGTTACATATCTTTATTTCTGTGGATTGCAAGTCCTTCTTACAACAACTCTCAAAATTGTCACCTATCGGTGGGTATTGTTTAAGAAATCATTTAAACTATCTTTTTGAGTATCTCCAAAGGAACAGGGAAACCTTAGAAAACATCAAGGACTATCTCTGTTTTTTCCTGCAAGAACCCCATCATTATTCCATTTATTTTCTTCTCTTTTTCCTATTGACATATTTATAAAATGTAAAGTCAAACTGTACCACATTCCCTTGCTTTTAAAACAAAAATCCATACAAGCACCATCGTCGTCGACAACAACCAAATCACAGAAAACAAAAATGTAAACAAAAAAGAAACAGCAATTATCAATTTACTCACCTTTAAAACAAAAAAGAAATGGAAAACAAAATCAACAAAACAGTCAATCTGGAATTAGTCGGAATTGACGGAAACGCCTTTGCTATTATGGGAGCATTCTCAAAACAGGCAAGACGTGAACGCTGGACAGAGGAAGAAATCAAAACCGTACTGGATGAAGCCAAAAGCGGAGATTACAATCATCTCCTCGCAACCATTATGGACTATTGCGAGCCGAAAGATGAAGAAGAGTAAAATCCAAAAGACAAGCAACAACAAATGTATTAACCCCTTAAAAATCAAAAAAGTTATGGGAACAAGAAATTTAACCGTAGTGGTATCCAATCAGGAAGTTAAAATTGCCCAATACGGACAATGGGACGGATATCCTGAAGGACAGGGAATTACCATTCTGTCATTCCTGCAAGAACTTTGCAGAATAGAGGAACTGAAAGGAATATTGCCTAAAATCCGTTTTCAGAACGAAGACGACATCAAAGAGCAAAATGACTTTCTGAAATCTATCGGATCAGAGAGTGGATGGCTGAACAAGGAACAGGCAGAGAAATTAAAAGAACGCTATCCACTTCAGCACCGTGATGTGGGAGGAGAAATTCTGGAAAAAATATTGGAATTTGATTATCTGCCTGAAATCGTGCTGGTCAATGCCTACAGCTTTGCTTCCGACAGTTTATGGTGCGAATGGGCGTATGTCATTGATTTGGATAAGGAAACGTTTGAAGTTTATGAGGGATTAAACCAATCGGGAATTACTCCCGAAGACAGGTTCTATTCCCTGTATAAGGAAGAAAACGAATTCTATCCTGTGAAAATCATCCAAAGTTTTTCACTCGATGAACTGCCCGATGATGAAGAGTTTCTAAACTTCTTCAAATGAACAGAATCGTAAAGATTTACTATTTATAATCATTCAACAACATTATTAAAGATGAAACAATCATATTTAGAATTTTACGATAATTTGGATAAAGCAAGAGACAGGGCTTTATGGCTTGAGTTTGAACACAGGAATATTCCGAAGCAGTTTGTGGTATTTGACGGACCCGAAGATAATTTTGCCGTTGCCGATATGACGACTGCCGAAGAAATGGAAGTCAGCCATCATTATTATTCGCTTCCCGAAAGCTACGAACACCTTTCGTATGGGGATTTGAAAGCGATTTCCAAAGACACGGAAATGCTTCCGCATTGGGAAGAGTTGCTTGGAAAATTTGCCGTAATGGAAGGAGAACTCCTTCGCTATATTCTGCAATACCATATTCCTTTGGAAAAGATAATCCGTTACGAACTCGCCAATCGTGGTTTCGATGAGAACCACCAATGGATCGGGTTTGAAAAAGCAGAAGAAATCTGGCTGAAATAAAAGTATAACCTTAAAAATAATGAAATGTTAAAAGAAGTGTATGTGATTCATCTTGCCGATGAAAACGGGGAATTCAATTGGATATATACCTATCCGAAACCGTATTACCCGACAAAACAGGAGGCGGAAGAAATCAGAAAAAGGCTGATCAAACTGGACATCGCCGTTACAGAAGACAATTGTATTGTGAAAAAATTATACAGAATAAAATCTGAAAATCAAAAAAATGTCTAACAATTAAAATCTAAAACAATGAACGAAAACAAAACGGCACTCTTGAAAATATTTTCAGCAGTGCTGAAAGAACGCTCTAAAACAGAGCCACAGTATCAATCCATCAGTCCCGAAATGGTAAAATATTTTTCCAGAAAGGAGCTGATTGAGATTATTACCCATATTTACGATGATGATGTTCCGTCAGAACACAACATTGCAGAAATGGAAAACGAAGAGCTTTTACAGCTTATCGGAGATAATTTCAGTATTATTTCCTATGTAATGAGCAGATGGAGCAAAGAGATTTCACAACTTCCGACTCTCCAACAATGGATGCATTCCAGAGTTCATTCTGCTTCTGAAACTAAAGAGGAAGAAAATGCTGAACCAAAATCGGAAGAAAAACCATCAGAAATTTTGGAATCTCCGAAACAGGAAGCCAAAATTGAATCAAAAGCGGTTTCCAAAAAAACCGAAAAGGCTAAGAATACTTAAACCTTTTCAATCCGTAAATGGCTTGTTATCTACGAGCCATTTTCTATTGAACATTCAACGATTCTTATCATCTTTTACCCTTTCAAAAATAAAAATGACTGTAACCCAAAATCAAAAACCCAAAGTCTTGCTCAAAACGCCGATTTCTTATTATTGAGGGAAACAGAATATGCTCAAACATATTCTTCCTTTAATCCCGGAACATAGCATTTATATTGAACCTTATTTCTGAGGCGGTTCTCTTTACCGGGCAAAAACTCCCGTGAATTGCGAAGTCATCAATGATGTGAATATGAATCTGGTTAATTTCTATCAGGTACTTCAAAACAGGGGAGAAGAGCTTCAAACCAAAATCAGGGAAACCTTACTGAGCAGGGAAACCTATAGAAAAGCGATGCTCATATATGATTGTCCCCGGTTGTTTGCCGATAATCCGGTTATCAGAGCGTGGGCTTTGTATGTGGTTACCAATCAGGGTTTTTTGAACAGGGTGTGAAGCCGGTGATTCGATAAAGAAAAAAGATCAGCACTCAACTTCCAGAACAAGGTAGATATGTTCGGTATCGATTTGATCGAAAGGATCCGTTATACCCAGATCGAACAGAATGAAGCCCGAAAAGTGATTCAAAGCAGGGATAGGGAAGATGCCTTCATTTACTGTGATCCTCCCTATATCAATACCAATATGGGACATTACTCAAAAACTTATTCTGAAGAAGATTTCATTCGTGATTTGGAGGTGTTGTGAAACCTCCAATGAAAATTTTTGTTATCGAATTATCCCTGAGAAATTCTAAATTTCTATATTAAAAAGTACAACCGGTATGTGAGAACCTTTGACAAACCCTTATCAGCCAGTCATAATACCAAAGCCGGAAAATCGAGAAGAAAAACAGAAGTATTGGTTGCGAATTATCCGATTTAGAGTCAAGAACCAAGAACACCATGAACCAACAACCATTAACTCATTTACTTTCTAAAAACAAAAATGGAATGAACCAATCCCCGAAAACTGCTACATCCGACACCAAACAAAAACCACCCAAATTCCGTACGCTTACAAAAAGAAAACAGCAAAGACCATTTAAAAACGAAGAAATTCCCATCTGAAGAATTAGAAAAGAATACGAAAAATATAAACTATAACCGGAAACTTTCCGAAGGTTACCCTGAATCCCACGGACTGAAAGTTTTCTGAACTTTTATGGGCGGTGGCGGTTCGACAATGGGGTACAAGTTGGCAGGATTTGAGCATTTGGGAGGTGTTGAAATCGACAAAAAAATGGCAAGAATCTACCAAGCCAATCATACTCCAAAATACTTTTATTTGGAAGACATTAGAGATTTTAACAAACGTGATGACCTTCCCGAAGAATTATACCATTTGGATATTTTGGACGGTTCGCCTCCTTGCAGCACCTTTTCCATGTCTTGAAAGCGTGAACAGAATCGATGAAAGGAAAAAATATTCAAAGAAGGGCAGAAAAAACAAATACTAGACGAACTCGTTTTTGAGTTTTGTAATACTGTCAACAAACTAAAACCAAAGGTCGCCCTAATGGAAAATGTTCCGTGACTCATTGCAGGAAGAGCAAAAAAATATGCCATTGAAATCTACGAAAGGCTGGAAAATTTAGGATATGAAGTACAAATATTCAAACTCAATTCAGCAACGATGGGTGTCCCTCAAGCTCGTGAACGTATCTTCTTTATTGCAAGAAGGAAAGATTTGAATCTGCCCCAATTGGTTTTAAACTTCAACGAGTCTCCCGTTTATTTTGGAGAAATTGCCGATAAAAATTCAACTTCTCATCCTCCATTACGACCTTCCATTATCCAAAGACGACCGTTTGTAGAATTTGGAGACCAAAATCTGAAATTTGCCAATGCCAAGTACAGAAATATCAATACCTTCAATGCATTCTTCAGCACCTATATTTTGTACGATAACATTGTTGCTCCCACACTTACTTCCGGCGGTGCAAATGTCTATTACAACGAAGTTCGCAATCTCAACGACACCGAATATATCCGCATCAGTAGTTTTCCAAGTGATTTTAATTTCTGTGGAATCTCTGTCCGTTATGTTTGCGGAATGAGTGTTCCGCCATTGATGACGGCTAGAATAGCCGATGAAATTAGGAAACAGTGGTTTTGATAATGTACCAATTTAGCAATGGAACAATGAAATGCCAATTTCCGTCAACTAAAAATCATCAACCCAATTTACCTTTTAAAACAAAAACTGAAATGAAAATCAAAAAAACAAAATGAAAAAAAACTGAAACTTCATCAGGAAAAAAATATTCGGAATGAAACAACAAAACGCCTTCCATCGGACAGGTCTTGTCTGAATTATTGCGGATCATCGAACAAGTAGAAAAAGAAAATGAGAGTAGTTAAGTTGCTCTTTTTTATTATTGTTCGATAATAGGTTGATATTAAGTATATTTTGATTATACTAATATTTGTATCGAACTTTTATACTATTATAATACGGATATGCTAAAAATCAAAAAAAAATCACAAAAGAATCCGGCACTCAACAGGGAAGATATTAAATATGTCATCTATTGCAGAAAATCAAGGGAAGAAGGAAGTGATGGTCAGAAACAAAGTCTATTGGATCAACTGAAAGTCTGTCTGGATTATGCCCGTCAGAAAAACATTTCCATTGAAAATCATAATGAATTTACCGACAGGTACTTTCGTGATGAAAGCTATCACAGGCGACTACGCGGATGTAAGTGAGTTTACGAGCAATCCGTACTGGAGCAGGCAGAAGGATTGTTTTATATCGTAGAACAAAAATCAGCTAAAATCCCCAATAACAGACCCCAGCGAACCCAACTCATAGAATTGGTAAAAAAAGGAAAAATAAAATGAATCCTCAGTTTTGCACCCGACAGACACGCAAGAAACTTAGTAGAGAGCGGAGAATTGGTAGAACTTATCGACAAACAATATTTGGATGTTCAATACACCAATTTTACATTTGAAAACAATGAAAACGGAAGAATGATTCTTGGGATCAATTTTGTGATTTCATATAATTATTCCGATGTACTGAGCAGAAATGTGAACCGTGGAAATAAAGGAACCATTGAAAGAGGGCAGGCAAGATGAATGTATAAATACGGATATGTCATCAACAATGAGAAATACCACGAACCGGACGAAAAATATTTTGAAGTGCGAAAAGAGGCTTTCAGAAGAAAAGTATATGAAAATCAGACCGATGAAATGATTTGGAACTACCTTGTGTCTTCAGGATTCAGGAGAAAATTTAAAACTGCTGACAGAGAATCACTGCCCAACAAAAAAGGATTATATAAAATACGGTTAGACCCCTTTTATTATGGGATTTTGATCAGCGGAAACAATGAAACCGATTTACGTGACGGAGCCAATCCCTACTATCAGTCACTTATAACCGAAGAAGAACATCAGATTCTTCTTGACAGATATATCAGGGCTAACCCGGCATCCTTAAGAACTTACAAAACTAGCGAAGAATATGATGAAATAAAACCTTTCCCAAATAAGTTTATCCTGTATGACGGACAAGGGCTGAGTTTTGAGTTACCCAATCCGAAAAGATTCCGTACTGCACTTGCCAAACTAAAAGTAAATAAACCGGATGCCTCCCTTAAGAACATTGTCAAACCTAACCAAATCAAATACAAGCTTAATGGAGTTAAAATTGAATGAAAACAGCTTTCCATTGACGGAGACGTATTAATAGGACTTGTTTCCAAATACCTAAAAACCTGCTTTAAAATTGACGAAGAATGATACAGGCATTACAGGGAACATCAACTTGAGGAATATGATATCAATATGAAAAGCATCAACGAAGAAAGAAGAAAATTGCAAATCCAATATAATCACATCAGCTCACTGATGGAAAATTACGCAAGAAATTTCAACAAGCAGAACAATCCCGATGAAATACAAAAAAAAGTATACGGGCAGGACATACAGAATTATCAGCAGCAGTTAGACTATCTTGAGCAGGAACTTACAAGATTGACCACTAACCACAGAAATGCTATTTTAGAATTAGATGCTTTCGTTCAATGATTGAATAAGATAGGAGAAACCTATGATACCGCTTCCTATGTTCGAAAGAGAAAAATGGTAACTTTATTGTTTTCGAACATCATTATAACCTCCGAAAAGAAAATTGAATTCAAGGCTAACCCTTGATTAGAGGGCTTGTTTACCTTAAATGGCAAGGCGTGACAGGATCGAACTGCCGACAACGGTTCCGAAGACCGATGTGTTACCACTACACCAACGCCTCAAAGTATTTTGTTTATAACTATGATATGAATAATAGACAGGATCGAACGGAATAGCTTCGCATTCCTGAGCCGATGTGTTACCACTATATATCCGGAAGGATGACGGCACACCAACGCCTCAAAGTTTGATTTATAAAGTGAGAAGGTTGAATGTTTATAAGGTCTTTGATGGGAGTGTGTGATTTAATCTTATAAACTTTTATCACTTTACAAACCTTTTAACTTCCACTATCTTTTTACTTCATACAACTGCCATCTCATCGTTTTCTGGTCAGGACTGACTCCGTACTGTATAAAGATATCATTCTGTATTTCAAGGACTTTATCAATAAGGATAATATCGACCTGTTCTCCCAAGAGAATACGAATATATGCTAAGAGTGTATAATCATTTGTAGTAATATCGCTTATCTGTTGCGATTCATTATAAGTAAGGTTGAGCACAAAACCATAATCTCTGAGTGTAGTGATGATAGCCACTAATTTTTCTTGTATGGTATATTGAAGTACTGGTACTTGGATTTTATATCAGCTAAGAACATTATTTTGAAGAGTTGGTTTCCCAAATAAAAAACATAAGGCAAAAAACTCTGCAAGAATATAATCCTGACTTGATTGGTTGTTATGTTTGTTAACAGAGAACCATCACTTCTGTTCGTTGAGGATAGTTGTTCCTCACCATTGCGTAAATAAATCAAGTGTATCTAATTTTGTTAATAATTTCTTTCAACTAAGTTTTGGAATATAATGATAAGAAATATTGCTGACTTCGTCATATCAAGCATATCGTTCAAGTACTGAGTACATACTATCGATAAATCAGTCAGACATATCAGTGTTTTCATTAATTTCAGGGATACGATTTGGGATAAGACGAATCAATGTCATGGTATTTCCAAGATCTTTCCAATGTATTGTTTTGATAGATCATTTATGAACGACAAGCATGGGATGATCTGCTTGATTTCGTGTTTGACCACCTGCAGAAATAGAAAATTCTTTAGGATGATCTGATATACTCGCGTGACAGAGAAATCAGTACTGATCGGTCTGTAAAAATCACATAGGTCGAAAAATAGATAAATGCTAATAAACTTTATGAGAGTCTCTATAAAGTATTTTATAAAGAATCATGACACATATTATATTTGCCATAAGAGAAGTACCTCCATGACTGATGAAAGGTAATGTTAAACCTGTATTTGGTAGGAGTTGAATATTAACTCCAATATGAACGAATGCACCCACAATGATGAGTGATAATAATCCTATAGCAAGATATCTAAAGAAAGGATCTCTTACTTGTGGTATCTTAATAACAGTGTAATAGATGAGAAGTCCATAAAGCAAGAAGAGTATTGAAAGACCCACAAATCATACTTCTTCAGCATAGGCGGCGAAAATAAAATCACTCTGTGCTTCAGGAATATATCCGAATTTTTGCAATCATTTTCCATATCCATTACCTAAAAATCCACCTCACCCAATAGCGATAAGTGCTTGACGACCTTGTCGTGATATTCCTTGACCAGTTTCATCAGAACTTGGATCTAAGTAGACTTCAATTCTATTAGCAATGTAACTATATCTACATACGGATGGTTTACTATCTAATGGTATATCTTTACAATATCCATTATTGAGTCATAAGAATCACCATATTATTAGTCATAATCCACCTACTCCTACTAAAAACATACGTCCAATATTTTTGAGACTAATACCAGCATAAATACCAATAATTATTCAAGTAGTTGCCATAATCAGTACTGATCAGAAGTCAGGTATCATTGCGAATACTAAAAAAATAAAGGCATTGAGTACAAAAAATTTTTTGAGGAGTGAGGATGAATTGAGAAGATGTTGTTTCCTAATAAATCGTCGTGACATAAATATTACATATCCGATTTTGAAAAACTCTACTGGTTGGAAGTTAAATCATCCTATATGAACCCAACCTGAAGCTCCACCATAATTTTTTCCTAATGGAGTAAAAACAAGAAGTTGTATAATAAGGATAAGAACTGAGATAATAACTAAAAACTTTTCGTTTTTAAAAAATTTAAGAGGAAATAAGTATGTAATATATCATACAATTGCTACATAAAGAAAGTTATTCAGCTGACTAAAAAAGTAATAATAATTTGAGGCTTCTCCATTTCGTTTCCCCTCCGATATCCATTGTAGTGTTTGTAAAAATGATTCGTGAACACTTACACTAAAGAGCGCAAGAATCCCGTAGAGAAGTAGTAAGAGAGTGACGATCAATAATGGCATAGCTAATATTTTGTAAATCAAAGAATGATAGAGTATACAAAATTTCTAGTTATTTATCAAGGTATTATATGTTAAGAATTGAAAATTATAAGATTATGAATAAGCAATAAAACCTTGCATATAATAACTTGATTTCTATACTTACATCTAGAAATGTGTATTTTATTCTATATAATTAAGTAAGCGTATGAAACAAAAACATATATTCTGACTGATATTCTGAGTTGTGTTGAGTATGGTGATGTGATGGACTCAAGCAACTCAACTGACGGCATCAGAATTGACTACGAAGATTATACAGACTGCAGATGAGAATTCTACTGCAAGAGAGTCATTAGTACAACGATATTATACTATAGATGATCTATATACAAGGACAAAAAAATTATTTCCTGACCATCCTCAATTAGCAAGGTTAGAACTTCTCAAAACTAATCTTAGAAATGAAATAGACAAAAGAAAAAATGCAATATCTCAACAAGCTATAACTACTTTTTTTACCTCATATCAATCATATTTGAGCGATACGACATGACTGTCAAATCTCTGTAAGAATCAATATGTTATTGCTGATGACTGGGCATATGCACTAGATATTCCAACTGCGCTCATACTTGCTACTTGGGATATGGAATCTTCTTGTGGTCGATATAAGCCATCTAATGGTGATGGAGTATTTCAAATTGTAGCTAAAGATTATGGTTCTGCTGATAATCTTACTCAAGGAGAGTGGATTATGATGATGTATGACTATGCACAGTTTATAAAAGACAAAATTGCTCGATACCATACATCTAATAATCTTTCAAGTGAAACATGTTCTACGAAAGATATGACGATTTCTGGTCAAATAGCACCAATTTGTCTGAGTTATACAACTCTTGATATGGATAGTATTATCAAATATGGTGCATTATATAATGGATTATCAGGAAGTACAGTGAAGGGTAATATTCAACCAGCTAATACCTCATATGTATTTGGTAAATTTGGGTCAGAAAATCAATCTGCTAATAAAGATGGAATTATTATGAGAATGTTGAAAGTATTGGACTATATGAAATAATGATCAATTAGTGATTAGCAATGTTGTGTGATTCATCATGATATGATGAAAGTATATATTACAACACCATTCCAATGATATGATCATCAAATTACATTATAGAAAAAGAGAAGGATCAATTAGTCCTTCTTTTTGTTTGATATCAATATTTTATTTTTCTACAACAAGTTTTGTGGTTGCTGAACTTGTATTGAGATCTTTGTAGGTAATAGTAGCAGTGATAGTATAAGTTCCAGGAGTGTTAAAGAACATAGGAACAGAAGCACAAGATCTATCTGAACATTCTATCCCTTCGCTCGTTCAGAAATCCCATTTGATACTGGTAGGTGTTCCATCAGTATGGAGTGAGAAATCTACTTTATCTCCTACATTTGCAATCTGTGCAGGATGAGAGTCGATACTGATAGTAGCGTTAAGTACTGGCTTTTTGACAAGGATAGGATTTTCTAGTCAGAATGTAGCTGATTTTCATTTTTTTGTAGTAATAGTAACTTTAGGATTATATCATCCATTTTCAGAATTATCATTATAGGCATAGGTATGTTTTGTTCTGGCTTGTGAAGAATTCTTGATGATTTCACCATCTCCATAATCCCAAGTAAAGTAAATGATCTCATCGTCTTGATCGGTAAGAGTAGTGGTCGAAGCATCAAGTGTTACTTCAAATGGTGATGTTCCTACACTATCTGGAAATATCGTTAACTTACCCATAATGTCTTCTTGAGTAATATGGATAGGAAATTCTAATAAACTCATGGCTTGTATAACGGAATCATTTACTTGAATACTAATCTGTTCATGAGTAGAATTGTGTAATGTGATTTCATAAGATTTTCCATTTGGTGTTTGGATGATCTGATTATCAAGTTTGATTGCTGTTTTAGCGTCTGGAGATGATGGAGAGATACTATTGATTGTGAGAAGAAGTTTCACAGGTAAGGCACTTGTAGAGATAGTTTTACCATCAAAATTTACGATACCACTATTGGTCAATGGTTTCCACATTGTATCATCTGGTCCTTTATATTGGAAAGTATAATCAACATTGAAGGTACTTGCACCTACTTCGATTGTGTCAGATTCACAATTTCCTTGTTTCCCATCTTCAGTAACATAGTCCAGATAGACGACATAATTACCTTGTGCAAGGAAATCGTATTCGAAGGACTCTTTTTTATTTGTAATGTTATTAAGGAATTTGTTGGTGCTAATATTTTTGATTCTATACATATAACTATTGATGCGTACCTGCTGAGTATCAAAGCTTGTATTGATGCTATATGTTGTATTGTTTTTTGTGCTTGGATTTGTACTAATAGTACAAATTGGTACATCATTTTGCAGTACTCTCAGATCAATTTGATAGACAAGATTGTTGACACCAGGAAGAGTATAATAGATGTTTTGAATTTTTGGTTCACGAAATTGATAAGAAAAGTTGGTAAGATCAGACTTATCTCGCTCTCCATCTCCATCTAAATCTCGTTGGATTTTGTATTCAGGTAGTTTCATATCCGTGAAGATACTTGTACTATCAAAATTAACTTTAATAGGAGCTTTTCAAACAATTATTTCATCATAATCATCGTTATGAGTGAGTGATCCACTACTTGGAGCAAGTGAAATCTCTGTAAAGACAGTAAAGTTTTTTCGGTCACTGGTGACGTCTTCAGTTACGCCCGTAGATTTATCAGTAATATTGGTGATGACTTTGATAGGATAATCTCATTTTTTCATATACAGACATTGTCCAGCAAATTGTTTTTGTGCTTGATTATAGTTAAGTACTTGTAATTCGTTTCCACAATCTAGTTTGATAGAATTAATATTTTTATTGACAAAATTTGTAGTAAGAAATCTAGATAATAGTGTGTCATTGACTTTGTAGAGAACTTTTGTAGGAGCTATCACAGGATATCAATTGGTTGTTGGTTTATAATCATCTTTGAACTTAATATAGGGAGTAAGGATATCGGTAGAACCAGTGGTTTCAATCATTTCATTGATTGTATTGAAACTTACAATACCTCAAAATACCGTTCATCACAATAAGAGTGCTCCGAATATTAGTCAGATCATATATTTTATTTTGCTTCCAGTCTTTTGAGTAGCAAGTTTATAGACATTGAAGATAATAAGGATGAAACTTCCTAAGAAGAGCAATCCAAAGAAGAGAGCTGCAAAGAGCTTGAGACCAGTTTTTATACCTTCGATACCGATAATTCCTTGGAATTGAGTTGGATTTTGTAATGCAAAAAATAAGACAAAACCAATCGCTCCTATAAGTAAAAATCCAAATAACCCACATCAGATAGCAAATTTTAATGGAGAAATTTTTGAACCTTTTTTCACAATAACCTTGGGTGGAGTAGTTGGTGAAGTAGTGACCTGAGGAATTTGTATAGCAGTAGGTTGTGTTGAAGCTACAGAGATTGGAATTGGTTGTGGTGCGATAGCTCCTGCTTGGTTAGTTGGAGAGTTAGTGATTTGGGGAATTGGCGAATTGGGTATTTGAGAAATTGGTGCGGGTTGAATTTCTGGTTGAAGGGTTGTTGTGGTAGGAGTTGTACCAGTACTAGATTCCTCACTATGATGTTCCTCGTTTATAAGAATAGACGATTGAGTAGGTGAATTCGGCGTTTGTGGAATGGGTGTAGATTGAATTTCTGGTTGTGCTGGTACAGTAGGTTCTATAATAGCTGAAGGAATTGCTGTATCAGTGAGTGGTTGACTTGTTTGAAATGCTACTGGAGTTGATGGTTGTACTTGGATAGTATTGCCTTCTTGGATATTTGATACTTGAGGAATAATTGGTTGAATATTTTGGGTTTCAATGTCTTGAGTAAGTGGTGTCTCAGCTACTGGTTGAGATATTGGATTTCAAAATGTAGATTCCAATGTTCAAGTATTTTCAGTGGTAGGTTGCTGTTGATCGTTGAATTGTTGAGTTACTTGCTGTCCTTCATATTGTGTAGATAGATCAGATTCCATTGTATGAGGAGTAGATTCAGTAAGCTGTTTGGATACTACTTCTTGAATTGGTGCTGGATTTGATAGAGTTTGCATTGGAGATATTTCCTCTATCTTTTGTGTTTCTGGCTCTTGTACTGAAGTGGCTACATTTCCAAAAATATCACCCAATCCTTCTTCTAATTTCTCAAATTGTTGTTCTTCTTTTTGAGCTTTTTGTTCAGGAGTGAGATTCTCAGAAATATCCTGAGAAGGAGGAGTAATTGGAGTTGGATCTTGAATTGGTTGTCCTGTATTTGGATTCATAATTGATATGCATCAGAGATAAATAATATTTTCTATAATATTAGTGATTTTTGTACTATATACAAAAAAACTTACTAGAACATGGTATTGTTTTGTTGACAATTAAGAAAATACTTATTTATCACATTTTTTTGATATATAATAAAAAAAGTCTTCATTTTTTTGACAAAAAATTAAAAAGATTTACAATTGGGGTAGGAAATTTAATTTATCTGACTAAAATCATGTCTCAACTCCTCCACCAACGTCTCGCTTGTGCTATTAGTGATGCACACTGTAAAGTAAAATCTCAAGTAAAGACTACAGTACAGAAGAGAGTACACAAGAATATTCATCATGTAACACACGCGATTGCATATCACTTAGAGACGCTTTATGTAGCTTGATTTGCTGTAGTGATGTCAGTGGCTTTTTTGGGAAATTCGATGTTTGCTGATACAACAGCGAACCTTAAAACGAATGATTCACTCATTTATCCACTCAAGACTGTTAGTACATTTGCTTGTAGACAACTTATGAAACCTTGGTCAGAATTGTCTGATTCTTGTAAAGTACCTCTCCCTATTATCAAAAACGCAAATTACGATGCGTATAAAAATGATCTAGAATATAAAAATATTTATACAACACTTTGGGGAGCTACATATGATGGACAGCGAGATATGGATAAAGGAGATCATGCAGGAGTAGATATCGCAACAGCAAATGGGACACCCTTATATGCAGTAGCTCATGGAGTGATCACGTTTGCTGGTACTCAAGCTGGATATGGTAATGTGGTTAAGTTGATGTTTACTTATGAATGAAAAACATATCATGCAGTCTATGGTCATATGAAATCTATTAATGTTAGTAAAGGTGATCTTGTATCTCAATGACAAAAAATTGGTGAAGTAGGTAATACTGGTGATACCTTTTGAGCTTTAGGAGGAAATCATGTGCACTTTGAGATTGATAAAGATAATGCAGGAAGACCAGCATATTACTATCAAGGATGTCCAGCATTAGATACAAACACCCTCACTCAAATCACAAATGGAGGTCTGTGTAGAGAATATCGTGAAAAATATTCTTTTGACCCTATTGCGTTTATTGAAAATTCTCAGAAGAATAAAGGAACACCAATAGCTGATGGTCATAATAGTGCTGGTGAACAACCTACCACCCCAACTCAACCTATTGATCAAAAGCCAAGTACACCTATAGACCCTACAGAACTATCGAATAAGTTCCTTGTTTTGAGGTCGATTCAAGCAGTAAAACTTACGAAACCTGCAATTGATTTTTTACGTGATTGGGATATTCAAATCGTAGCGAAGACAAGCGATACTATGAAAGTCGGTCAGGAAGGAACACTTACTTTCTATATTACTAAAAAAGGCACAAAAACAAAATTTGATGGAGCATTGCCAGCAGGATTTACTCTTGTGTCAGCTAATGGAAGTATCAATGTTTCTTCTTCATCAGTTCAATATATCAAAAATGGAGAATATACCCTTACCTATAAACCAGTAGTATCGGGTAGAGCATCTGTTGCTATCTCCATCTGAGGACAAACCTTAACGGTATTATCGACAACCGTACAATAAAAAGAAAAATTTAATTTTCTGACATAAAAAAAAGACTGCTTATGAGGGGCAGTTTTTTATATAATGTATTAAATCAGATTTAATTTAATTGTGAATCTATAAACTCGATACCTTTTTTTATTTGGTTAATAAAATATTCTTGAGCAGAATTATTTTGATTTATTTCAATTAAGCGAAAAAAGTAATCTCTTAGTCAAATTAAAAAATCGTTAGTATTTGTGATATTATTGTCTTTTGCATATTGTAATGCAGCATTAATTCATCAAGCACATACATTATCTTCAAGTAATTTCATGCGAGGGACATCATATAGTTCAATAATTGCCATTAATGATCTAAATTCTAAGGGAATATTTTCAGTCATTCGTAAATACTGTTCTGCATAATAACCTGATAATCGACTATTTCAACTCATAAAATGAGCTATTGATTGACTTGTAGAATCAATGACATGAAATACTTTTTGATTATCATTAAACTCTATATTTCCATGAGAAACTTCAGAGGAAGATAATATATTTTTTACACTTTTTCATCTCTCTATTTCTTCTATGCTCCAATTAATCTCTTTTTGATTGTTCATGATTATATTATATGATAAAATTATCTATCTTCCCCAATCTCTTTCCATTGTACTCTCACTTGCTCCATCGTATCACGATCACGGATGGTGACGGTTCCGTCTTCGAGGGACTGATGATCGATACAGATACAGTAAGGAGTGCCGATTTCATCTTGTCTACGATATCTCTTCCCTATTGCTCATCCTATATCAAATTCACAGTAAAACTTCTTTCTGAGTTTTTTGAAGATTTTTTCTCCTAGCACTATCATATCGTCGTTTTTTTCGAGAAGTGGAAGAATAGCATACTTCACTGGTGCTAACTGGAATGGAAACTTCACAACCGTTCTGATATCAGTACTTTCACTTCCGTCAGAATTTTGTTTTTTCAATTCTTCTTCTTCATAAAACTCAAGCATTGTCACCATGACTTGTCTTCATAATCCAGTGGAAGCTTCTATACATCGCGGGATATATCTCTGACCAGTTTTTGGGTCATTGTATTGCATGTTTTGTTTGGAGTATTCTTGATGTTGGCGAAGATCAAAATCAGTACGATTGTGTACTCCTTGTACTTCTCAGAATCCTCGCGGGAACTTATATTCTACATCAGTAGCAGCAGCAGCGTAGTGAGCGAGTTTATCGTGATCTTTGAATCTAAGGTTTTCTGGAGCGATACCGATGATCTCAGTTCGATAATTCATACTATCAGATTTTCGTTGTTCGAAGTGTTTCATAGCAACGTCGGCATCAGCAGGTACGAAATATTCGATCTCCATCTGTTCAAATTCACGAGTACGGTACATAAATTGACCTGGAGTAATTTCGTTACGGAATGCTTTTCCGATTTGTGCGAGACCAAAGGGGATTCTGATTCTGGTGGTATCCAACACATTTTTAAAATCAGTAAAGAGGCTCTGACACGTTTCAGGTCTCATATAGACTTTGTTAGCGTCGTCAGCTACAGGTCCCAGATGAGTACTCAGCATGAGATTAAATTGTCTGACATCAGTCCAGTCAGCATCTTTACCGTTAGTTGGGTTTTTGAGTTTCTCTCCTAAGATGAAAGCATGCATTCCTTCGTTTCACCATGCTTCTGGTGAGAGGTTTTCAAATCCGTATTTTTCTGTTACATAAGCTAAGACGCTTTCTTCTCATCCAAATCTTTCAGCTTTCGCGCTGATACTTTCTTCGATGATTTTGTCTGCTCTAAATCTTTGACCAGTTTTCTTGTCATCAATGAGAGCATCAGAAAATCCTGCTAAGTGACCAGAAGCTTGCCACGTGGTTGGGTGAGCAAGGATAGCAGTATCCAGACCAAGCATATCATCTCTCTGTTCTACAAAATGCTTCCACCAAAGATCAGCAATATTTTTTTTGAGTTGAGAACCATACGGTCCATAATCCCAAGCATTAGCAAGTCCTCCGTAGATCTCAGAGTTTGGATAGACAAATCATTTTCTTTTCGCCCAAGCGACGATGGTTTCTAGTGGGAAGTTCATACAGTTCGTAAGGTTTATAAGGTTAAAAGCAAGTGCAGTGCAGTCTCGAGCTTGTCGAGAGATCTCAATATCATTTTATAAAAAAGTTAGTATCTTTTTTCTTTTATTTTAATTGTACGAAAAATCTTTTTTATAATTTGATCATTTTTCTCAAATCATTCATAGTCAGTTCATAAAAGTGATTCTCAATTCTTATAATATTTTTGTATCATATCAGAAGCGATTATTGCTTCTTGTATATATTTCTCTGTTGATCTACCATCCATACTATATATACATGCTTCTCAATATTGACCTTTATAATTTAACAAATATTTATATACTTCTCAAAAATTATTTTTAACAGTAAAACTATATATATTATTGATATCTTTAACTAATAATAATTCTGTATTAAATTGTGTCAAACAGCCCAACTGGTCATCTTGTGTAAAATAATAATTTATAACTAATCAATTAATTCAATCAACTGTAATTGGTGTAGTTTGTATGTCTCATATAGTTGCATTACAACTTATATGATCTATTGTCCCTCATTTTCATTCTTGTATTTCTTGAATAATATTTCTGAAATATGATTCATCCCTACCAAATGATCATATACATTCTCATATCAATCAATTTAGATTGTATTTCTGAACATGTAAAGTATCTTTTTCGAAATACTTAAAATCTTCAAATTCTTTATCTGATACAATTATGTCTTTAGGATGTCTAAAACTTATAACTCAATTGTTGTATTCTGTCCATCATATAGTCTGAAAGTATCCCCAATAGTTTCGAGAAAGGAACAGTAAAATGACAATTATAAAAACGAATAAAAGATTTTCTTTTTTATTTTTGAACATAATATTTATTATAAAGAATAAAAAATACTATCAATTTCAATTTCTTAATGATTCTCCAAATTCTCCAACACCTCTATCGCCTGCGTATTATCTATAAACAACTCTCCCTGAAGTTCAATCTCATCAGCAGCTTCGAGATTCTCTGTCTTGTGGTCGAGGAGAAAACATTCTTGTGGGTCCAATCCATAATACATCATTACATGAGCTCGATATTCTGGATCGGTCTTTTTTGGACTATTTTCTAGTGTATATGTTTGGAAATTGTAATTTACAAGTAATTCCCTAATTTTTTTATAATTATCTCATCGAGCATTGGTGACGACAATAATATCGTCATCAAGTTTTGATAGTTTATCTGCAAGTTCAGTATTGAGAGCTCGGGATTCTATATTTCCATCTTCGTCAGATGAGATAAGACAGTAAACTGCATCGATAAGAAGAGTCATGTTGGGAGTGTAGAGTGGAAAGTTAAAAGTGTATAGTTATATATAGATAATATCATTACAAAATCAATCTAAAACACTGAATTTGAGTTGTGCTTGAATTTGTATCAGAATGTCCGTATAGTCAGAAAAGATTTATTTTTGTCAAGATATAATGATTCGTCGTATCCTTGTCTTTCTTGCTATTTTGTTTGTTTCGTTTTTTGTCTGGCGTTGGGTTGATAGAGTGGCTGCAGATAATTTTTTGCATAAAGTGAAAAATTTTTCATTTACGAAAGGATGAAGTTCCTATACTACAACAATAACCGATCCTGACGGAAATACGATTGTACTGGATGATGAAGGTGATCCTACTATTGGTAGTACAGGATTGAGAGAAATTTTAAATGATACTCTTACTGATAAAACAAGTAGCGGATCTGAAGTCAATGAGAGTCTTATCCAGCAAATTCTTACTCCCAATAATCTCAGAGATACTGCCACACAGTCGACTGGTACGGTCATCAATGTGAATGGACTATCGGGGTGAGTAGTCGTGAATACGTGACCTATTGAAACGATTTCTGCACAAATTACGCCAACTTCTCCTGCCACAACTCAACCAACAGTAGTAAGACCATCACAACAACCATCTTCATCATTGTCTGATAAGGATAAAAATGAATTAGCTCAGTTTTTGGAGAACTGGTTTTAGTTAAGTATCTTAGTTTGTTATTGCGCCTTTTACTGGAGGAGAAGCAGACAGGAGGAACGAAGCAATCCATTAAATGATTATTGTTCTATTGATTATAGATTGCCACGTCCCGACAGAATCTCAATATCAAGTAGTCGGTCCTCGCAATGACAGTGTATTGAATAGCTTTTTACTAATGGATAATACTCTATGTTGAATACCACACAAACACCGAATTTTGGACAACTTTTTGATCTCTATCTCGATATGAATGAGATAGAAGTAGTAGGAATAAAAGAAGTAGAAGAGGTAAAAAAAATAATTTTGTCTCAGAAATATAACAATGTTCTTACTTTTCATAGATATGGATTTATTTTCTATTATTTTGATCAGTTAGTAAAGGGAGAGATATCTCATGAGCAGTTTCTTACGATGGGAGATGTCGAAGGGCAGATAGAAGATCAGATCAATCCTCATATCTATCGTGAAGAACATCCTGTTTATTTGACGACATTGACTCCAGAATTGGTTAGTCAGTGGAAAGATAATGATTTGGTGATTGTAGATAAGTTATTATACGACTATTATGTTTCGCAGTATAGTGAAGTGAACAGTGAAGCGAAGTTAGTAGTTTTGAACTAAAGTACTCTTGGTTTTAATCTTTACTTAAACTTCTGATGTTGAAATAATGGTTCAACTTGCTTGATGAAACTTGGATCCGTGAGGATAATACCGATTTCTCTATTGTTGTCTAATGCGTTGTCAGACAGATTCATACTTCCGATGATGAGGGTATTGTCGATAAGGAGGAGTTTATCGTGATTATAAATCTTATCTTCCCAAATAATATGATCCTGCCCGATAGCACGGATGAGATTTCTATTGGAGTCCATCTTGTTCGTACGAATGCGAATATCGAGATTTCTTTGTTTGATAAGAATATTCAGGACTCTCTTGTCTATCACATATTGGGCAGAAATTCGGATACGAGATTTGGCATTGTTTAATAATCTTTCGAGAGTTTCACGACAGTTTAATGGACAGACGAGAAGATTGGGGGAACTTTCATGGAGAAATTGTTGGTAGTCAGACATTGATACACTGTCAGGATCTGCTATCTTTTTGGTATCAAGTTCAAAAAGCGTTATTAAATCTTTCTTAATCTGTTCATTCTGTGATAAGAAGAATGATTCTCTATTGTCTACGAATGAGGTGCGATTGAGATTGGCGGTTTGGATGGCTCGTCGTGTATCTCCGACAAAAGTTTTGGCATGAGTAAAGGTAATTCCCAATTTTTCATCTTTCAAAAGAGAGATATTCTGACTTGGAAGTTGTTGGGAGAGTTTTGCAAAATCATCACCAAATTGTTCGTATTTCTCATTTTCGACGATGAAGGTGATTGGAAAAGTCTGTTTTTTGAGCCGATTGATCGCACTATTATAGGTAATATCATAGATCCAACCATAGAGAAATTCATTATTCTGACTAAGTATCTGTGATCGTTTGTTTCGATGATTTGAGTTTGGTCAGAGGAGGAGGATTCAGGTGATAGTTGGTGAATTAGCGAGTTGGTGATGTAGTGAATTGGTTATTTCTTTAAACCCTTCCGTCTCGTTCCTCGATACCTTCCCTGTAAGGGAAGACTTAAATGTGATTTGATTGGTAAGGATGAGAGTGATGATGATTATGCCAATAAGGAGAAATCGGTAGCGATGTTTCATACAACAGAACAGAGAGTAAATAGGGAGGATAGAGTGCTTTTTTGTTTTTATAGTAATAAAATACTTATTTGTCAATCTAAACTTTACAATTATTGCTTTACAAAACTTGTTTTTTATTAAGGAGTTCTTTAGACTATGAAGTAAATAGTAATCTTGGTCGATGCTATGACTTTATTGTTAATGTTGTAAAATGGTAGTTGAAAAAAACAAATTATTTGTTGGTAATCTCGACAATCGTGCAAAATGGTTTCATCTCAAAGAGTTCTTCTCAAAATATGGAGAAGTGACGTATACGAAAGTAGTCGTCGATAGAGAAACGAAGAGAAGTAGAGGATTTGGATTTGTTGTCTTCGCTACTGACGATGATGCAGCGAATGCACTCGACAAAGCAAATGGAGTAGCCATCGAAACCTCAGAAGTATCTTTCCCAGAAAGACCTATCAGACTGATGTACGCTGAAGCTCCAGCTGAAAGACCAGAAGGAGAAGTACAAGAAGCAACAGAGGTAGAAGAAGTAGAAACTGAAGAATAAAAAAATAGACCCATATTTGTGGGTTTTTTTTGAAAAAGAATTTATACTCATTGAGATAATGCAATTATGAGTATGATAATTCGCAGTATTATTATTCACCAAAATTTCCAGAGAAATGATCACTTAATCGTTTTATGGCGAAAGACTTCCATACCCAGCAAGGCTCACAACCCACCTCCTAGTACGACCAGCGTTAGGAGATTATTTTCACTAATTCTTCGTTTTTGATGTTTTGCTTTAACTTTATCGATACCAAAAATGATGAAGGTGATCAGAGAGATGAGAAGAATGTAGGAGAGGAGGTAGAGCAAAAAAGTGAAGAGTTAAGAGTTAAAAATTATCAGTTAATCGTCATTGCGACGAAGGAAGCAATCCAATATTCGTAGACTGCCTTCTTCATTACGTTTCACTTCATTCAGAATGATAGTCTTATATATTATGATTGAGTATTCAAAAATTGGTCAGCAATGAAAAATAAATCATACTCGCTTGCGTGGTTTCCCATGAGTTGGAGTCAGACAGGAAGTTTTATATTCTTATTCTCGACACATCAGACTGGGATAGAAATTGCTGGCATTCCCGTGATATTTGCTATAACCGTATAGGCATCAGCGAGGTAATTGGCGACAGGATCGTCGTTATTTTTGCCCAATTCCCAAGGTAAAAACGGAGTTGTCGGACCCATAATCACGTCTACATCATCTTTGAAGTGCTGTTTGAATTGTTTGGTGACCTCAGTCCTAATATTCATCGCTTTGACATATAAACCTTCGTATTCACTCGCACTGAGGATATGAGCTCAGAGGAGTATTCTTCTTTTTACTTCATCACCAAATCATGATTCTCTGGCTTGAGATAGATATTCCATATGACTGGAGCTTTCATGAGTATCGTATTGTAATCCAAATTTGAGACCATCAAACCTGGCAAGATTGCTACTTACTTCAGAGTTCACGAGAGTATAGTAGACCGATACTCCAGCGTCAATAAGAGGAATATCAAGTTCTACGATGATGGCTCATTGGCTCTCGTATCGTGTAAGTACTGATTGTATCGTTGATGTGATAGCAGGATCGAGACCGTGTCAGAAATATTGTTTTGGAAGTCCTATACGAAGACCATTCAGTTGAGAAATTGTTTGTTTGAATTGAAAATCTTTGGTCGTTGCATCGCGTTCGTCCTGACCTTTGATGATATCAAACACCGTTTTCGTGTCATCGATTGTTGTTGCGAAAACCCCTACTTGATCGAAACTAGAAGCCATTGCTTGAACTCCGTATCTGGATACTGCTCCATAGGTTGGTTTCAGTCAGATGATACCGTTGAATGCTGCAGGGAGACGGATAGAACCACCTGTATCAGTACCTAGTGATACGGGAGTAAATCCACTTGCTACGGCAACAGCGGATCCACTCGATGATCCTCCTGCTACGAGATGTTCGTCCAAGGCATTGTGAGGAATAGGATACGGTGAGTTTTCTCCTGTAGTTCCCATAGCAAATTCATCCATTGTTGTTTTTCCGATAATGAGAAATCAGGCATCTTCGAGTTTACGAGATACGGTTGCTGAATACGGAGCTCTATAGTTTACACCTATGCTTGACCCAAAAGTAGAAATTGTTCCTTCGAGAAGAATGTTATCTTTGATAAGAATAGGGCATCACTGAAGAGGTTTCGAAAGGAGAGAATCCTGGCGAGAGTGGACATACTCATCGTCCCAGGTGAGTACGGCAGGATTCGATTGGTTTTTTTCTTTTGCTTGAGTAATTATCTCACTAATAGTTTGAGATTTGTTAACTTGTGCAAGAAAATCGTTTATGATCATTGATTACTAATGAATAAGTGAAACTGAATAGTTGATAATAATTATTTGGTGAAGGGAAATCAATAATTATATAAATTACGATAACACCGATATCATTTCTACATGGTGAGATTGCGGAAACATATCGCATGGTTGAAGTTTTTCGAGTTTTCGTCATCACTGGACGAGAAGATCCAGGTCTCTAGCAAGCGTGACAGGATTACACGAGATATAGATGAGTTGGAAGTTATATTTGGTTTTCAGTTCGTTCAGGAAGACGCAGACATTGTTGTGGAGACCTTCTCTGGGAGGATCAAGGAGAACAAGTCAGACTTGATTTATTTTTTCTTTGATGATGGGATCAGTGCTGATAAGAGCTTCAGTTTTTCCAGCGACAAAATAGGATTTGTCTGATAGATGATTGAGTTTCGCGTTGTATTTGGCATCACTGATCGCGTCTTCGACGATTTCGATACCGATGAGATCTTGCCCGATACCTTGGCTGAGAAGACTGAGTCCAATCGTTCCAGCTCCACAATAAAGATCCATAATCGTCTGTTTATCTTCAGGAAGTTGGATAAAACTTGCCGCTTTACTAAACAGCTCTTGTGCTCCGAAGGTATTGGTCTGGAAGAAAGAGAAGGGAGAGATACGGAAACGAATAGACCTCACCCCCAACCCCTCGTCCTTGTTAGGAGAGGGGAGATTATGTGTTGTTCAAAATCTCAGTTCCTCAAAAATATAACCATCTCCTCGTAAGATACGAGTTTCAGCTTCTGCTCGTCTGATAGCATCTGAAACAGTATTATTGTAGGTAAGGATAAACGTTGTACAGGATGAACGTAATACCTCGTCAGAAAGTAAGGTTTTATAAAATGTATCCCAAGCAATATCGAGTTCTTTGGAATTGATTTTTTCGCTGGCAACGACGAGATTGATGAGAATTTGGTCGGTATTGAAACCTTGTCTCATAACGATATGACGCAGGACTCCCGTATGGCGTTTCTGATCATAGACAGGTAATCCAGAATCTTTACAGAGTTGTTTGAGATGGTTGTACACTTCATGGAGTTTGTCTGAGATGAGATAACATTGATCTACATCGACGACATGGTTGTAGGAAGCCTGTTTGTGAAATCCCAGCTGTCGTTCATGATAGTGAGAAAAATCTTGTTCATCGCCTTGCGTACTACGATCACCTTTTGCTTTACGATCATTGCTGGCTTTGGTAATATATTTACCGAAACTGAATTCTATCTTGTTACGATATTGATAGGTGAGTGGTGATGGAATAATCTCTTGAAGTGGTGCGAGATCCAGGAGATACGACACTCCTCTAAAACTATCATTCACCAGATGAGTCTTGAGTTTGAGTTGTTTGGGATACGAGAGGAGTTGTCGTTTGCATCATCCACAGCCATTTTTGTGAACGTAATCTTCTGGCACGGAGATGAGCGGATTGCTATAGTGAGGACAGCGAGGAGTCTGATCAGCTCGTTCTGGTTCTATAGAGACGACACGGAGTGGTATCGCCATGATATAATCTTTTTTTACCTTGAAAATAGAACAGTCGATCGTACTGTGAGGAAGGACCGAACCTTTCACGAGTACTTTGCGCCCATCTTCTGCTAATCCTACTCAGACTCATCAGAATCCAACGGTAGTAATGACGATATTATGAAGTATTTGTCCTTTTTTCATATAATAGTGAGATGATTAAATATTTGCATAAAATATAATGAAAAAGAGCCTCAAATGAAAGCTCTTTGTATAGTTTTTGGTAGGATATTGTCTTAGAGTGTTATTGCTTCTCTTCATCCATCTATTGGTCTGATACGATAGAAGGTATAAGAAGGAGTATCATAAGTATATTGCTCTGTTTCGCTAAAGGTAATAGTGAATTCAGTTCTGTTTTGAGTATCACCATTGTTGGTTATTGTATATGGTAGAGCATTAAATTCTTCTTGTGTACAAGCAGTTTCACTATAACACAAAGATTTGAGGTATTCTCTTATAGTTTGGCTTTGACGGAGTGATGATATGATATAATATTCATATGCTTCATCAGGAATTGTGAAATCTGACTCTTCAAGACAAATTGTTCCATAAGTATCTAATAATATTTGTGGAAATAAAAACTTAGATACAATTTTGCACGATATTTCTCCAGAGTTCCCTCCATAGAGTGGAAGCCAAGTACTATTAAATTTACCCATTACAATTTGTATTGTTGATCCAGGTCATCAGGAATTATCATCAGCATCAGTAATGACATAATCTCCTAATTGATAACTTTGATTTAATGTAGTATAATCATTTCCATAAATATGAGCTATTGCCTCAATGGCTTCTTGTGATAAAAATGTATATGGTCAACCTATTTGGGGCCATCC
>CAYWIJ010000003.1:63843-87771 GCA_964458335.1 uncultured Candidatus Peribacteria bacterium
TTTGAATTTTTGCTTCTACTAAACTTTCTTCTGATGGTAGAGTTGGTTGTTCTACTGTGTTATTTTCTTGGTTTGATGGAATACATCCAGCAAGTCAAAAAACAAGAAGGCTCAATACTGTCAGAAAAGTAAGCTTTTTCATACTAGTGAGGTTTATAAATAAAATAGAAATTCTTCTTTGTTAAGTGAGATATGAATTATTTATAGATTACTTTATATTTCGATAATGATACTTCTTTGATTGTAAGAATTCCCTGTGAAATAACAAGAATAATTCATAGAACTCTAGTAAATAAATCTTATGGATTGAGTGTTATGATCACCATTTCGCTTTGGGTTCCCATTCTGAGTGGACCTCCCCAACCACCGATACCTTGCGAGACGAATGCCGTTTTCCCATCTTCGTCGTATCTTCCATAGGCATAGTCATTGAAGAATCATACTAACCAAGAAAAAGGAATAATCTGACCCCTATGCGTATGTCCTGCGAGTTCGAGATTGATCGGATAGTTGTTGAATTTAGAGAGTTTTTGTGGTTGGTGTGATAGAAGTATGGTATATTTCGCATCGGTTTGGATATTACTTTCTGCAAGAATTTGTTCCAGAGTTCTTTCTCCCCAGACGCTCTTGTCATCAATTCCAACTATTTGAAGTCCACTGATGCTGACGCTTTGATTGACGAGAGGAATGATCGGTGTTGTCTTGAAGATACCATATGGTGCCTCAATATCTCCCATATGATCATGGTTCCCGAGTATGCTATACACGGGTATATTGAGCTGATTAAAGGGAGCAAATCCACTAACATACTCTTTATTTGCACTATTCATGAGGTCTCCTCCGATCAACACTAAGTCAGGATTTTCTTTTTTTATCGTATTGATGACGTGTTGTACATATTTTTTCTTGCGAATATTATCGACATGAATATCACTGATGAAAATAATTTTATATGATTGTTCTAATCAGGTATTGTTGATGATAAGAGGAGTCTTTGTGATAACATTACCAAAATATACTCCCAATCCCAGTCGTATGAGACCTATTCCAGCTGCTACGAGTGGAGAGAGAGGTGTTCGATGATGGATAAGAGTGAGTATCCCAACCAAGGGAGCAAGGAGTACGAGAGTGTAGAATATCATAATAAAAATACTGCTACCTTCATCAGCAAAAGGTATACCTATACGACTTCAGTAAGTGCTCCCTATGATCAAGAGGAGTAGTAATCATATGATGAGAAAAATGATTTTGCTAGTGATAGTGATCTGCAAAAATGCAAAAATTTGAACTATTGTAAAATAGAGTATGGTAAGAATGATTATGAGCATAATACAAAGTCCTATAATACGAAGTAACATAGAAGGAGAAATCATGGCACGGTATATAATGATAATAAAAAAGAACTATTCCGTACATAAAATATGAAGATAGTAGTTCTTTAACATAGAAAAAAGGAAACTAACTTGCGTCTCCAGTAACAGTATTGACGACAACCGTTTGTCCAGCTTCTTTGTGAAGAGGGATTTGTACTTCAAGACCAGTTTCAAGAGTAGCAGGTTTTTTACCAGCAGATGATCTATCTCCTTTTATACCAGGGACAGTAGATTCGATAGTATAGGTAATCGTCTGTGGAAGGATAATATTGATTACCTGTCCTTCATGTTTCATAAGATAGACATCAAGACCATCTTTGAGATAGAGTACTACATCTTCAATCATGTCCTCTTCGAGATCATGCATTTCTCCACTATCATTTTCCATGAAACTATAATTAGTCCCAGCTTTGTAGAGGAAGACAGAGTTGATTGTCTGTACTTCAGCTTGTTCAAGAGTAACAGTAGATTGATACGTAAAGGTATTGGTCTTACCTGTGATCACATCTTTTGCCTTGAAGGTATAGGTAGCACCTCCACGAGCCATATGAGTGTGACTGATATCAGTAATTCTAAATAATTTTCCTTCAATTTGGAGGATAGTACCTCTCTTTACTTCACCTGGATTGATTTTCATAAGAATAGATAATATAATGGATAAAAATTATAGCATTGATGAATTGCGGATTACGCATTGCGGATTTTATTTGAATAGAACTAATGTTTTGAGTATATGATATTTTTCTTATGTATTATGTTGATGTTTGAGATTTTTTATGTTGAATAAGGTACTGTATAAGTCATCAAATCTGACTTCCAAGAGCAGTAAATCTTTCTTGTAACAGTTCACACTCTTGTGATGAAATATAACCAATTTCATAAGCTATGTAAACTTGATTTCTCACCTCTCCACACGATCATTTTGCTATACGAAGGAATCTTCCAAATTCGTTATTATTGTTTTTTTCAAATCATTCAACAATATTACTACTTATGGATATTACGGCTCTTCTAATTTGATCTCTTAGTCAGAAATCTTTAGCTCGATCCTTTTAAGAAGTATAATCATAGATAATTTTTGTAAGTGAAAGAGATTTTGTCGAATTGGTAATTCTTCAAATGTCCTATATTTCATAGTATGATTATGATACATATAAAGAAAATATCCGTAATTCGCAATTCGTAATCGAGAAATTCTTCTATACTAAGAATGTTCTGGTTAAGATTCTCATAATCGCATAAGAGAAGATGATGATAAGTATTCCATAGATAGCATTTCTGATAAGTGCAGGTTTAGGGCTTTCTCATCAGATAATGGACATAATATATTGATAGCCTACATAGATAAACATCAATCATCACATAGCAATACCAGCTTCAGAAAGCCACTTGAGAACTACAACTCCATAATTTAAGAGCGTATCCCACGTCATAATACCACTGACAAATTGTTGTTCGGTACTTAAATTTTGTACTTCTTTATCATATTGATTTCGTACAGTATCTTGTCCATCAATAATTCTGTCATGTGCGTTTGTTTGTTGCCCACTTTGTCCTGTAGTTGGAAGAGGTGCTTGAGGAATAATTTCTAATTGTGTGCTTTGAGCAAAAACGATAGAAATCTGACTGAAATATCATAGTATGATCATACATGAGGAAATTCAGAAGAGTATTTTTTTCATCATCATATCTTGAAGAGGAACTAAAATCTTCTTATTATACAAGATTTTGTACAATTATGCAAATAAATTCAGACTTTTATACCGTTTAGATAATTTCAATCTGTACACCACATAATCTACCAGCAAGTTTAATATTAGAAGCACCTCTACCAATAGCCATTGCTTTTTGGGTTTCAGGGATGATAACTTTCACTTTATTGCCATCAATTTCAAAATTTTGGACATCAGCAGGTCTAAGACAAGCTCTTACCATAGTTTCGAGATCATCAGAATATTCGATATAGTCGACTTTCTCACCATCCAGTAGTGACAGAAGGATATTGATACGATCTCCCTTATGTCCGATCATAACTCCAACTGGATCAACATTGGCATCAGAACTTGATACCACTACTTTTGTTTTGATACCTGCAGCTCTTGCAATCTTTTCGATACGAACAATACCTTCTTCTACTTCTGGGACGATTTTGTTAATGATAGCTTCGATGTATTCTTCTGAAGATTGAGTAATATCGAGAGTAATACCAGTACTATCTTTAGAAATTTGTTTCAAGAAGACAAAAATATCTTCACCTATTTCGTAGATTCTCTTTGGAATCTGTCCATCAGCAGGAAGTACAACAGGGATACCATCGATATCGAGAACGACAGTATTAGAATGAGATTTGATTACTTTTGCTCTTAGAAGTTCTCCTTGTTTATCTTGGAATTTGTCGAAGAATCTTTCTCTTTCGATACCTTTCAGGTATTGTTTGATGGTCTGAGCAGCAGCTTGTACTCCAATACGCGTAAAATTCAGTTCATCTGGAGTAATATCAATAAGCATTTGTTCTCCGATCTCAGCATCATCTCTCATCTCTTGTGCTTGTTCGAGATCAATTTGAAGTTGATCATCTTCTACTTCTTGTACCACATCGTATTGTCTATAGACAAGAATTTTACCTTCTTCATCGATATCAACCACAACTTCAGCTCTTTTATAGTCAGCATAATCTTTACGAAAAGCTGATCTAATGCCCATTTTTACAATATCAATTACTTGATAAGGGTCAAATTTATAATCATCGACAAGTTGTAATATAGCTTCTTGTATGACTTTACCATCTAATTGCATTTTTTTAGTTTAATAAGGTAAAAGGTTTATAAGGTTATAAAGTTCTTGAAGGATAATTCAATAAAATATATTTTCCTATAAAAAGGGAAAGAAGTAGGCAATAGCCTACTCCTCAACGAAAAGATAATAGATATTTTGAAATGAATTTCAAGAGAAAATTGATATTTCATTGTCTTTTTCGCCTGATGGCGAATTTCTTTTTTTATCAAGAAAAAAAGAAATCAAGAACTCATCAAGACTCACAGATATTTTGGTATCCTCTCGTTCCTCGAGTAAGAAGCTCTATTAGAGTTGAGATTGGTGAGTGGAAGCCATAAGCTATATCGGTCAGCGATTTATGTTCTGATTGTTGTTGAATATTAGTTCGGTCGTTCATACAGGTTGATGAGTTCACCTGTTTATTTGTTGTTGTTTAGAAATTTATTTCAACACTGTATGGATAATCTTTCATTTTTTTATATGGATCACTTCTCCTATAAGATGACTAGCAAGTGCAGAGATACTATCATTGTGTCCGATGAGACAAACATGTTGCTTATTGCTCGGTAACTCTTGAAGGATATGGAGTAGCGTATCATACTGTTCTTCAAAGGTATATATACGATTGTCGTAAATAATCCAATCTGGGTCGATATCAAGAAGAGAGCATAAAAGGTTACAAGTCTGACTACAACGCACGGCAGGGCTACAAATAATTATATCGATGTTTTGAAGTTCATTTGGATGTCTATGGAGACGTTCAAGAAAATCACTACGTCATTCTGGAGTAAGAGGACGAAGAAAGTCAGATTGATCTCATTTTTTCTCTTCTGCTATTCCGTGACGAATCAGAGTAATCTCATATGATCAGAATAAAAATTTTGAGCTTATCGTCATACTATGCTAAGATAGTAGTCTTTTAGGTGGACTGTTGCAAGAAAAGATTAATTTTCTTTATACGATCTATGGTCTTGTTGTTTATATTGCTTAGCAAGAGTATTAGTTTTTTCTTTTTTAAAGATAGAAAAAGTATAGTCTGGTTCTTGTTGTAGCTGATTTTTGATTTCTGTTTCAAAAGGTGTGATTATCTCTTTTTTAATAGGTTGATTATGCTTTTTATTGAGTAAGTTTATTTCATCATTGTTGTATCATACATCATGCAGAAGCTTATTGGTATTATGTTTTTTTTGTACTTTTACTGGTGTGATTTTATATTTTATATTAAAATCTGCTATAATATAATCTATTTCTTCTTTGAGTTCTGGTAACTGTTCATGAAGTCTTTTATTAAATTCAAGAGTTTGGTTTCTACTATTATCAATAATATTATTATCTTTATAAGCTTTATGAAAACATCTATTATACATATATTCTTCTAAGACTTGTTTACTAGCATTGAGAGATGCAAGCAATTCATTTATTATAGTATAACGATCTTCTCATACAATATAATCAGATAAAGGTTGTGCTAAAATTTCATGGCTATGTTTTTCTACATAATTAGTGTTAAATTCATCAAAAAGTTCTGTAGATATATGATAGAGTAGATTATTGTAATCATTTACTTTGGTCTTGTGAGCAGCAGATTTACCAAGAGTAATAATGAGGTCTGTTTGACTTTCATTGATTGTTATGAATACTTCTGTTAGCGTTCAGTATTCATTTACTTTCTTGTCTATAGTATTTTGAAGATCCATAATGATGTAATTATATTATAAATTTTCATAACTATTGACATAGATAATAAAAAATATATCTAATGCAATAGAAAGTAAAAATAAAAAAAGATCCCAAAAGATCTCTTCTTATTTGTTTTTTTATTTGATTTATAAGTTAGGATTTGGTGCAATTCTTACTGGATATTCATCTGGTACATAATACCCCTTAATCATTGTCAAACATTTGGTCACATTGTTTTGCCAGTTATATTGTGATGTTGCATAATTTTTACCATCTGGGTTTCCATATCCATTATAATCCAGAAGGATATGATATTGACCAAGGTAGGCATTGTTGAGAGTGGTATAGATACGTCTTGCTCCAGCCATTGGACTTTCATAAGCAATTCTATCTCATCTATCATTATTACCTACATTACCAATATTGTTTGATGTACTGAGATTTCTACCCAGTGTTGATTCGGCGAAAGCAATACAGATACCAACATCGACATCAATATTGGTACCAGCAGAAGCATCTTCTCGAAATACAGATTGTCTATACACTCATACTCCATAACTATTAAGGAAGCTTTGTCTTCTTTCTTCTACACTATCTCCTGCTACTGATTTGACGGTGTAAAGATCTCTAGGTAAAGAATATTTGTCTTTCAAGTATCTGAATTTATAACCCGTTGGTATTCCTGACTGATCCTGTAAAGTAGAAAGATCAAGATAGTCAATAGGATTTACAAATTCACCTTTTTCTATTACCATGAAGGTAAGATTAGGTCCTCCTGCAACGAATCCAGCTCCTTTTGTTCCTGGTTCTCCTCCACTATATCCGATAATCTGTCACCTTCTAACGATGTCACCTTCTTGTACTATTACTTGATTTGGATACAGATAAACGGTCATACGTCCATTTTTATGAATCATCAATATCCAATTCAGTCAGATAGTATCTTTGTTGGCTATTTTATAGACTAATCATTCATCGACTGCATAGAGAGGTGTATTTTGCTCTGCAGGGATTTCAATACCCTGGAAAGGAACTTTATATTGTTTTTCATATTCTTTATCACCAAAATATCTTGAGATGGTTTCTACAGGATAAATAGGCCAAGAAAGTGGTGCAGCATTTTCATCTCTCTTTGCATATGCTTGTGTTTTCTCAAGTTCACCGATCTTTGTTTCGACATCGAATGATGCTTTCGAAAAATCAAGATTATTTACTTCTTTTACTGTTTCAGTAATATCAGTGTAGACATCAGATTGTGTACTGAACAGATATGCAAGTTCTTTGTTCATCTTTACTTTATTACTTTCATAGAGAGTAAGGTAATCTGATAGAAATTTCCTTTGTTCTTGTAAATCTTTGAGACGTTGTTGATAATCTTGTACGAGAGATCTGATTGCAGTCCTGTTATTATTAGAATTTTTGATCTGAGTAATAGTAGCCTTTTCCTGAGTAGTAAGAGTATCCATGAGCGTATTCATTTTACCCATAATAGTTTCTATTAAGGCAGTGTTAGAGAGTTCATTACTAATTTCTGCATCAGATTTTATGAAGAGCTTAAGTTCATCAATAGTACCATCAGTTTTATAATATTCATTTTGGAGTTTGTACATAAATTGAGCAAACTTCTCGATATTTCCTTTAGTTTCATCAAGAGTTCTACGAATTTGGGTAACTTTATCTACTGATGAGACGATATTTTTTTGATAAAAATAGATTTTTTTGATAGCGACTGCTAATGTATTTTTTGTACTATCAATATCATTGATAATACGGATCACCTCTCATCTTGTCTCGAGATATTGCTTATCATCAGTTCCATATTTTCTATCAAGTCTGAGTATCTGTTCTCTCAGTTTTTTGACACCTTGATCAAGTTCATTCAGTGTCGCTTGTGCTTGTTCTTGAGAGAAAAGAGTTTCTGTTTCTGATAGATAGGTAGTATCAGCAGATTCTGTGATCTTCTTCGCTTGTTCTGGATCAGCAAAAAAGATAGTTGTTTCACTTGGTGCACGTAATGCTGTTTCTCCAGAATCTTGAGCAAATACATTGAGACTATTACTGATCAGTGTTATAATGAGGAGGAGAGAAAGTGTTTTTTTCATGGTAAGAGGGAGTTATGAATGGTAAATAGTTATTAGTTACTAGGTATTGGTTATTAGGAACCATGATGCTTGCTACTTTATTACCTGTTACTTTTTTTGATTGATACCTTTTTTACTTTATTTCTCTGAGTTTTCCAAAGATGAGAATACGTTGTTTGTCTGATCCGATGGGATAACAACCTAAGAGCGTCAGATAATCTCCATCTTTGTATTTCATATATTCTTCATTGACTTTATTTGGACTAACGATAGATCTTCCTATGACTTCATATTCATACAGTTTTCCTTGATGAATGACTTGCATGATATCCCCGTTATTGAGTTTGGTGATCTGAGAGAAGATAGTAGCGTAAGGATTCTTTTTCCATGATTCGTAACTGGTATGTCAGAAGATAAGCGTATTTCATCCCATTCCTGGATAAGGAGTAGTAGGATATTGGACGACACCATGGTAGAGATCTTTGTCAAAATCATCTTTTGTAATACTATCAATATGTTTGGAGAAAGAAGATTGTAAGAGTGGAGTATTGACGTTGATTTTTGGGATGATCACTCTATCTGTGGGTGGAAGAGTGTTGAAATCAAGATTGTAGCTATTGAGATTCTCTTGTAAATTATTAGATATGACATCTTTCCCAACGAAATCATCAGTTTTATAAGTAGCAAGAGCATCAACGGATTGAGTAATTTTATCCATTTCTATTTTCTTCCTTAAGAAATCTTCGTCTACTATTTTATCTGATTCTTTATTTTTTTTGAGCAAGAGATTATTGTTTGTGCTGATAGTAGTAGTAGTTCCACTGAATTGATTCACAAGATCGAGCAAAGCTGATTGGTATAACTGAGCATTTACAACAACATTACTCACAATAAACACTACTACAAAAAATATGGAAAAATTTTTTAGTTCTTTGAGAGTTCTTTTGAGAAGAGATCCTCATTTTTGCTTATCAATATGATATTCTAAGTGTTCAAGAGTGGTAAACATTTCAATCAATTAGCAATTATAAATTAGTAATGAGCAATATTTTGCTTCATTCAATTATACTCCTTTTGCAATACAGTACAAAAAAGTGATGTTCTGACAGGGTGTAAGTATTGACTATTGTATAAATAATTGATATATAGTGTGTATGTCATCTTTTTATGATAACTTATGGTTAGCGGAATCGAGTTGACAAAAAATAATTTTAGAGTAGTATTGAGTATTTTTATACTGTATCGTTGTGATATTATGGATAAATATGAAAATATGGATACTTCTGATGAAAAAATATCAAAATATAGAGAAATTTTGAAACAAGCACATCAGAAAGGAATCTTAGATAATGAATGAAAAGAGCTTTATATTGTTTTTACCACTCCTCATTTAGAGTTAGAGAAAATGTATCCTGAAGCCAAAGCACAACTGATCTACAATACAGCAACCTATTTGAATAATCTTCTTACGGCTGTTGATCCTTGAGATGTATCTGTGAACGATCTTATGAAACAACAGATAGATATTGAGCATTCAAAGCTCCCTGTCAGAGCAAAAAATTTTCTCATTTCACTCAAAATAGTCACCCGGTGAGATGTATTAGCATTATCTGTCTCTCAACAAGGACAACAACGTTATCTGTGAGCTACAGCTATCGGTGGAAAGACTTTGGATGATATCAAGCAGTTTGTAAAAGAAAATACTGGACAAGAACTTACCATTGAGGAGAAATAGTATATTTTTGTGAGTAGTGAAAAAGCAGGAGAGTAAAATACCTTCCTGCTTAGTTTTTTTAAGAGATTAGATAATAATCCCCATTTTGTAATACAAAGCTCTTTCTGCTATTTCTTTGTGGTTAGGGCAGTATATGGTACCTTCGATTTTTACTTTGCTTCTAAAGAAGTCCATACGATCTTTGAACATTTAATATTCTTTCGGGTTTTATGGTTGATTTTGGAGCATAAAATCTTATAAGATAGGTAATGTAGTGACTGGATTACTAGAGATTGTAATCAAACTTATGATGGCATTGAAAGAATGTATTTATTGTCTTTATATGTTGCAAAAATAATTATAAACCACTATAGTTAAGTGTCTTTAGTAATGTTTGTTATCGTGATGAGAAAAATAATATGACTGATCTTGTCTATAGTATTCATAACTCCAGTATGGGCAGATAATCAAGAGATAATAGCAAAGGATGAAGTCCAACTGTGTGTTGATCTTAGTGAATTTAATGATATGACAGATATCCATGATATAAGTCTTGCATGGATTACATATAATAACACAAATCCTAAGACAAGTCTGATTGGTAGAGAATTTACCCTACAATCTTGAATTCAATGTAATATTATTAAAAAATGAAAAATAAATACTCAAAATGAGTGAGTATTGTGAATAACAATATCTCAAAATATAGAAAATACACAAAAAGTACTCTATAGTTCTGTTTGAGTACAAAATAAAATGAGATCAATACAATCTATTACTTATCATGCGAAGGTATATAGAAGATTAGATGGAACACTATCCGCTACAGTACTTCATAAAACCATTACCACAACTTTATGAAAAACTTATTCAGAATCGTGAGATCTTTATGCTAATTTTGTAGGAGATTTTACATCACAAGCTGTTCAAAAACTCTATGATATAGGGGCAACAAAATATAAAACAGTACAAACTTTTATGGCTTGAAATGATTTTACGAGAGAACAAGCAGCAAAATTTTTTGTAGAAGTTTGGAAAGCAATCCATTCTCCTAATAATGAGCAATGAGGAATGGATAGGTCAGAATGTCACTTTATTGATAGTGATTATGCTGATCCTACTTTAAAAAACTATATTTATAATGCTTGCCAGTTATGACTAATGAAAGGTGTATCTGAACAGCAAAAATTTTATCCTAAAGCATATATGTCAGCGATGGAATCTATTACAGTAATGATGAGATTATATGGTATGTGAACTGACATGAAAGAACAACCTTGGTATTTACCATATTATAATGGAGCCATAAATATTGATTTATTTAGATATATCCCCTATAAACCACAATTAGGACAATTTGGAAGCTTTTCAAGATGATATGTGGCTCTTGCTCTCTATAGATTATTAGAATTGGAAGGAAAATAAAGATAAGATTTATGGATTGTTTTCTTGGTTCTTTGTCGTAATGACTATCAGATTGCTAATTTTTAATTATTAATTGTTGATTTATTCTATGCATCGTACTCATACTTGTGGTGAATTGACTTCTGCTCACATTGGACAAACCGTTACTCTTTCTGCTTGGATCTCATCTCTGAGAAATATGGGAGGACTAGTTTTTATCGATTTGAGAGATAGATATGGAGTGACCCAAGTGACGCTGGATCCTGCGATCGTAGGACAAGAGCTTGTTGATCAAGCAGCTGGATATAATAACGAATACGTCCTGAAAGTAACTGGAGAAGTTATTGCGAGACCCGACAATATGAAGAATCCTGACATGGTGACCGGAGAGATCGAGATTCGTGCAACGCACATAGAACTCGTGTCAGAATCTAAGATTTTGCCTTTTGCTATCGATGAAGACCCGAAGACGAGTGAAGAAAACAGAATGAAATATCGTTATCTTGATCTTCGTAGAGAACCAGTGAAGGATAATATTATCTTCCGTGCGAAGATGAATCAGTTTACGCGTAACTGGTTTTCTGATCATGATTTCTTAGAAGTACAGACTCCAATTTTTACCGTTTCCTCTCCAGAAGGAGCGAGAGATTATCTCATCCCAAGTCGTGTCAATCCTGGTCAATTTTATGCTCTTCCGCAAGCTCCACAGCAGTACAAACAATTGCTTATGGTAGGGTGAATTGACAAATATTTCCAGATTGCACCTTGTTTCCGTGATGAAGATCCAAGAGCAGATCGTCATAGTTGTGAGTTCTATCAGATCGACTGTGAGATGTCCTTTGTAGAGCAGGAAGATGTCTATAAGGTTGCTGAATCCTATAGTCGTGATTTGGTCGAACACCTTACTCCTCACAAAGAGATCATTGTAGATTTCACCAGACTGTCGTATCATGATGCTTTAGAAAGATATGGTTCAGATAAGCCTGATTTGAGATTTGATAGTCAGATGGTTGAAGTTACCTCACTCTTTTCAAACAGTGAACTGGAGTTTCTCTCTTCTGCTCCAAGTGTGAAAGCGATCATCCTTCATCAACTTCCTACCCGTAAAGAAATCGATGCTCTGACTGAAGTGGTTAAGATAGCAGGATTGGGTGGATTGGCCTATATCCAGATTAAAGAAGATGGAATATCATGATCAATTGCTTCTAAACTTACAGAAGAAGAAAAACAAACTCTTCTGACTGAAACTCACGCTCAGGTTTGAGAAACCATATTTTTCCTTGTCGGTGACAAGAAAGTTGTCTTGAAAGCTGGAGATAAACTCAGAAATGCGTGTAGAGATATGTTTGGTTTAGTCAATACGAATCATCTTGGATTTGTGTGGATCGAAGATTTCCCATTCTTTGAAGAAGATGAGAGCAAATCGAGTGGACTAGAATTTGGACACAATCCGTTCTCGTATATCAAAGGAGGGCGTGAAACTGTTGAAAACGTACAACCACTTGAACGACAGACGACACAATATGATCTTACGTGTAATGGTTACGAAATTCTTTCCTGATCTATCCGTAATCATGATCCAGAGATACTCGTAAAAGTTTTTGAGACTGCTGGATATACGATCGATGATATTAAGAAAAGATTTGGAACGATGTATGAAGCATTCCAATATGGTTGTCCACCTCATGGAGGATTCGCCTTTGGATTTGATCGTCTGATGATGATCCTCAGAGATGAGGCAAACATCCGTGAATGTTACGCCTTTCCAAAATCTGGTCGTGCACAAGATGTGATGATGAATGCACCCAGCTTCATCGACCCTGAAGAACTTGCTGATCTTTCTATTGCAACTCTTACTACTGAATAACTCTGCACCTGCAGAGTTTTTTATTTGTGTGGATAAAAATGACAAATCTTCCTACAGAATCAATACATCATGTAACTCCTTTGTCTAATATTTTATTATGACGTCAAGAGTGTAATAAGTTAAGAATGGATCATACTGACCATATAAGTTTACATAAAACATGTGATCTTGATAAAGATATGTACCCTGCAAGGATGGATGAATTATATGCATCAATCAATAGTGATTTATTATTATCATTATCGAGTATAGATACTTTGTATGAGCACTTAGAGTACTTCTTTGATAATTATGAGAAGCTTCCAGATCATGTTAAGATTGATATATGAAAAAAATGGAAACAAATCGCAATGTATCATCTCAATCAATGGCCACAGATTACTAATACTGATGGAGATAATTATTGGAAACTTCACAGATCAGAAATTGAAAAATGGTGAGATATCTTAACCTCAAATGATATGGAATATATTATGATGCAAGATAAGTCTATAGTAAAAGATTTGATGTTACATGTCTTTCGTAGACTTAAAAAACATGGATTTAATGAAGATATTTTGTATTGAGTTACTCAACCGACGACAGAACAATATATGATACCCTTAAGGATGCGTTGAAAAAATACAGATTCAAATCAAGTATCAATAAAATCTCATATATACGAACATATATGAGACAAAATAAAATGAAAAGGTGGAATTAATCTAAGATGAGCAAGAGATCAAACCAATGGATCCTATATCTTCTGATCAGAAGAATGGAAAAGATGGTATGAACCTCAACATAAATATTTAATAAAATTAGAAGAGGTAGTTGATGATTATTATGGTGTTAAAATACGAGATATTTATCTCAAAAAAATGAGTAAACAATTGTTTGATACTATAGGACAATGGAATACTATACAAAATATTTTATGAGAAGATAATACATATAAACAAAAAAGTAGATCTTTCCATGGTATGCATGAAGAAATGACAAAAGTCTCTTGAATGATGTGAGATCGTCTCAAAAAACTCCTTTTAGATGAATATTGTTTTTTGTAACGATTCCTTTGCACGAGATAGTTATAAAGTTACTTTACTGAATATATTATCTTATATAAGTAGTATAGATTCTAAAAGTAAATGATTTATTGTTTAATTCTCTTGCAATAGTACTTCTATATTATTATAATATATTATATACATTTTACATATTATGTCACTAATATGATTAAAAAACTCTCATCCTTCATCATCTCAGCAATGATGACTATAGGTTTCCTGGCTTCATCAACATTTGCTTCACTTCCATTTAATGATAGTAGATCTCTTACACTCAATAGTGGGGTACTTACCCTGTATATGGGTCAGAGCGGTTCTTCTTTCTATCTAGATTCCGTTAATATTAGTGGAAAACCGTTGAGCTGTGAGATTAAAGCAGGTACTATCTTGATTCAGAGAAATAATTGTGATGATGCTTCTTTTTATTATAATGGATCTTCAGATATCAAAATCTATGTCCAATTAGATAATGACCAATGAACTTGGACTTACAATACCTCATCGAAGACTTTTACTGATGCTCGTAGAGGAACGCAAGATGTCACAGATTATGATGATGATCCTGTGTACACCAATGGTTATATTTCATTGTCAACCAATGGTTCTTCATTCGATTTGAGTGAATATATTGATCTGTCTGTAAGAGTATATAATGGTGCAGGGAATACTGATACTTCTAATCGTGATCAAATCAGATTTACTATCCTTAAGCAATCTGGATCAGCATATTATAATGCTTCCTCTAGTGATTATTATCTCAAAAATACCTATTATACCTTTACTTCTTCTGATAGAGGATATGTAACACTGAGTAATTATCTGAGGTTTTATAATAGTGGAACCTATAAGATTCGTGTAGAAAATACTTCTACTGGTCGTACATCAGAGACAATTGTGTATATTGGGAATAGTGGTTCATCAAATAATAGCGTATATTCTCTAGGTGTAAGTGTTAGTAGAACTAATCCATCACTCAATCAGTATGTGGATACAACGGTGACGGCAAGAGATAGAAATGGGAATAGAGTATATACCTATATTGGAACTGTGAGATATGTGGTCGAAAAAAGAGATAATAATTCAAGTTTTTGGTACAGTGCATCAAGTTCTGATTATACTTTATCAGTATCGAGTAGATATATTTGACCAAATCAAAACTGAACGATCACCGTGTCAGATCATCTTCGTTTTCGTACGAATGGAAATTATAGATTAAGAGTGTATGATAGTGCTGATAGTTCTATCTCTGGATATCAAGAGTTTACGATAGGAAATTCTGGAGGATCAACGAGTAATAATAATGTCTATCGTTTTGTGGGGTCATTGTCGCCAAATATACCAGAATTATATGACAATATTTCTATGAATATACTTGCTAAAGATACAAATAATGCAACGGTGACGAATATGTCTGATAGAGTAACAATTTCTTTAGAGAGAAAATTATTACCTACCTCAACTCTATGGACGAAAACAGTTCCTCTTACTACTTGTAAACTGAATATTACAAGTTATACGTTCAGTTCATCTGATTATGGACAAGTTAATCTCAATACTGTTGTAAGATGTACCAAAAAAGGATTCTACAGACTGAAAATCACGAATGCTTACAATGAGAATGTAGTAGGGTATGTGTATTTTACGATTGTAGATACGAATGACTTTGTCAAGAATTTAGCTGGATTTACTAACTCACAGAGACAAGAAGTACAGGAAGAATATAGAACTTTTATGGCACAAGTGAATGAATGGGAAGCACAATATCCTAATTTGGCATATAATACGAAATGGAATACATTGTGGAAAAATTATTATAATGTACTCAATAAATTAGCGTATAATAAATCAGGAAGAGTAACTACTTATGCTGCATACGAAAAAATAAGAGATACCTTTATGAATTCGTTCTATACTATCAGATAGGGGGGAGAAGTTGAGAGTGAAAAGTTAAGAACTAGATTTCCTAGAGGACGTGTACACGGCACGTCCTTTTTATGAAGACATAATTCTTATTTGAATGGATAGGGAATTTGTCGAATCATCAATATATCTATCTTACTAATTCGCTACCTCACTAACTAAAACCACTTTTTATACCTAAAAACACAATACATCAAACCTCCTACTACAGACATCATAATGATGGTGATATAGAAATTTGATCAGGCAAATATATCATTGACTTCAAAATTCATACCAAATACTCCAGTAATAAACGAGAGCGGGATGAAAATACTAGATATAATGGTGAGTGTTTTCATGATATTGTTTGCTCTAATGTTTTGGATAGCATTAGAAGTATCAGCAAGGATAGAAATATTTTCATACAGATAATTTATTTCCGATGACATTTGTTTGATCATATATGCAATCTGATGTGTTCTAACTGTCTCTGTCTCTTCGTCGGGATGATTGATGATCGTGAAGACTTGTTCAATTACTTCATTAAGAGGACTAATGGTACTTTTGAACATACCAATATTGAGTTTGAGTGCCATGATATCTTGTATGATATCTTCAGTATATCCTTGATTTTCTAATGATTTGATTTTAAGCTGTTCAATGATACGTTCTAAACGATCGATGGTACAGCGAATATGAATATTAAGTTCCAAAATAAGACTATAGATAGTAGAATCATGTTCTTTTCTTTGTGCTTGTATATGAGATATGATATCATCCACAATGGGTTCATGAGCATTCGTAAGAATATAGAGATCACGATCACCTATCAATACATTACATTCAATGAGTTTAATAATCTGTTTTTTAGGTTCATAAATAGGTATGATCAGTACAAAAAGATCATGCTTATCATCATGTTCAATAATAGGATAATTATTATCTTGAGTAAGCAGTGAATATATTCTTGGACTTACTAGTTTTTTAAGAATCGTACTGCTCTTATCATTAGTAAGAATATCGCTGATATAGTGAAAATTTTTCATAAAAGAAAGGAGGAATGAGTAAAGGGAGTAGAAGAAGTAACAAAGGTAGAAATGTATGTGCTACTTTTTACTCTGCTACTTTTTGTGTTTAGTCAATTATATTCTGATTATTCGACCTTGCAAAAAAGAGGTTAACTTTATATAATAGTCTATTGCTATTTTAGTTTTTGTGGATATAGGTATGATTGTTGTTAAACAGCCACAGTTCACTTGGATTCATCTCAAGAATGCCACTAAAGCAGATATAGAAAATATTCAGCAAGAATATGATTTCCATGAATTGATTAGAGAAGATCTTTTAGAATTAAGTGGAGAAAATAAGGTCGATTATTTTGAAGATGATCAAGCGATAACTATCTTGATAAATTTTCCTAAATATGAAATGAGAGCAGAAAGATATCTTCACAATCCATTCGTGATCATTGTGTCAGATAAATATGTACTTTCTATTTCAAAACATAATTCTAAACATATCGATGATTTGGCGAAAAAGGCACAAGAAAAACAATACTTAGAAGGTGATGATAGTACACCTACATTTGATCTCGTATATGATATTATCGATACGATGTATGATAAGTCAGTAAAGGGATTAGCTAAAGCCTCACAAGATGTAGTAAGACTTCAAGACCATATTGGGACGAGGAGTACTGATAAGAATGTCTTAGAAGAAATTATGGATAGAAAAATTAATATGATTACTTTACAACATATTTTTCGTCCTCAAAGACAGACCTTACATGAATTTAAACAGATACTCAAAAAAGTACTTCGTACCGATGAAGATGAAGTAGAGGACGCAAAACTCTATATGGAGGATCTGGATTCAAAGTTGGATAAAATATTGGACAATATCTCTCTTAATTATGAATCATTGAAATCATTGGCTGAAACCTATGGTGATATGATTGATTTGCAGACTAATAAAAACATTTCTCGTCTGACGATGGTGACTGTTGGTACAGGATTGATGAGTGTGTTAGCGGGTTTGTATGGTATGAATGTTGCTCTTCCTTGAGAGCATAATATCTATATGTTTTGGATTATTATAGCATGTGGATGTGTCGCTATGGGATTGGGGTATATTATCCTTAGAAAAAAGAGGATGGTATAAATTCGTACTCTGTTTATGAGATAGAATGCTACAAAATACGGTGACTACGATTCGCACAACAATACTTGTGCACAGATTCCTCACTGTGGCTCCGCTGATGGAACTACTATACCATCAGCTCCTGCTGGTAATACACTATGTACTGCTGGCTCTCCATCTCCTGTATCTGGAACCTGACCTTGGACTTGGTCTTGTACTAATGGTGATCTTATCGCTGAATGTTCTGCTGATGTAACACCTCCTTCCGAAACATACCATTGGCAAGCTCAATATAACCAATGAGCATGTACTTGGGATATGGGAGGTATCTATAATGATCAAGGAGTAAGAATAAATTATTTTGGTGACCCTTATGATTGGAATGCTACTACTGGATCTTCGTATTATGGATATCCAACTAATATCTATCATAGTGCAGGATGTGCTAAACTATCTTGAATTCCATCATCATGGAAAGGTACTATTTCATGTCCAACTGTTGCAACAAGTCCTAATACCATATATACTATATACAAACCTTATATTCCTGATGGAGTATGGTATGAGATCACAATAACGCACAACGGCTGAACTCATACTATAACAGATGTCCAACCTATGGGATATGAAAAAACTGCCACTACCACAACTTCATATATTTGTGTAAATAGCAGTGGAACTCAAGTAAGTGATACGTATTGTACATCTCCAAAACCTAATGATGATGGAAATGAGGATACACAAGAGTGTGAAATACAACCTGCACAATGTGGAACAGGATGAGCTTATACATTCCCTTCTCCAACCGCAAGTATGGATCCAAGAAATCCTCTCTTATGTACTTATGGATCAGCAATACCATTGCCATTGTGAAGTAATCCTCCGTCTATACTTCCATCGGTTCAAAATTGAAATTTTATTTGAGCAAATTCTCGACTATGTAGATCATCAGATGGTAGCCAAGTAACTTGTTCAGCAAATATTACTTGTAGTTATTATGGTTCTAGTTGATTAAGTTACTGTTCATAATATATCTTTGAACTTCAAAAAATCCCCAATTGGGGATTTTTTTATTCTTCTTCAGATGGAGTAATGTGATTGGGTTTCGTCATAGGAAAGAGAATGACATCACGGATATTAGGTTGTTCAGTAAGCATTGCTAAGATACGATCAATACCCATCCCTCGTCCAGATTGTGGCGGCATCCCATATTCCATAGCCAGGACAAACTCATCATCTGATTTGGTAGCTTCTTCATCTCCACGATTGAGAGCATCAGCTTGAGCATCGAAATTTGCTTGCAGTTCTACTGGATCGACAAGTTCACTATAGGCTTTCAGGATTTCCCATCCATTCACGATGGCTTGGAACTGTTCAACGATCATCGGATTAGTATCAGATGTACGAGCAAGTGGTTGCATCGTCTTAGGATAATTGTAGATGAATGCAGGTCAGATAATTTTTGGTCTCGTTACTTTCTTATAGAGATAATCGATCATCGTAGCTGTTCCTTGTTTTTCTATCCCTACTCGTGTAAATCATTTAGAGAGAATCAACGCACGCAACGCATCTTCATCTTCTGGTCAATATTGTGCTACATCGATATCACTATCTTCGAATATTCTCGCCACGTAGTCAATACGTTCCCATGTCTGTCAGAAATGTACTTGTTGTATTGCTCCATTTTTATCTGCGACTTGTATCGTTCTCTTGAGTTCTGGTAGTTGATCAAACAGATAGTTAAAGAGTTTCTCAGTAAAGACCATATTATGCTCATAATTTCGATAGGTTGCATAATGTTCTATGACAAGAAATTCTTGATGATGACTAGGGTCTGACCCTTCATTACGGAAATTTTTTCCAATCTCAAACACCTTCTCTAACCCACCTACTGTTGCCATTTTTAAAGCAATTTCAGGTGCAATACGCAGATACATGTCAGTGTCAAAATCATGATGATGACTTACAAAGGGTTGAGCAGCTGCTCCAGAAGCACTATTTCCAAGGATAGGAGTATCAAGTTCCATAAATCCTTGTGATCGATAAAATTCTCTCATCGTCCTAATAAATTTACTTCTGAGTTTCATTCTCTCAAGACTGTCATCATTGAAGATCATATCCAGATATCTTTGTCTATACGCAGTCTCAGCATTATCCTCACCGATCCCATGAAACTTATCACCTAATGGTCTAATAGCTTTCGAAAGAAGTTGGTATTCTGACACGAAGAGCGTAAGTTCTCCCTTGTGAGTGACGAAGAGTTCTCACTTCACCCCAATATAGTCTCCCACATCAAGCATTTTATCCACAAATCGATAATCAAATGACTTTGTTGTCTCTCACATCAGTGCTTTCTCCTGACCATTGGGTGGAGTGAGGAGTGTACTCTGTTGGTATTCAAACATCAATTGTATCATCCCTGTCTCATCTTTCAACTGTCAGAACGAAAGTTTTCCACTTATTCTTTTCAACATAAGACGACCAGCGATACTGATAGTATTTTTTGGTCATGCTATAATCTCATCAATAGGACGAAGAGTAGATTGATCTTTCCTTTTCAAGTCTTGTATGAGAGTAGTTTGATCCCATGTTTGAGCAAAAGGTACAATACCCAGATCACGAAGAGTTTGAATTTTTCCTTTACGGATATCATATTCTGATAGACGATTCATGATTATATTCTCCAAGTTAAAATAGTGATAGTATGGTAGTGATTTTCATCATAAAAACAATAAATAGTTTTCATAAGAAAACTATGAATGATATGCACAACAATACTTGTGCACAGATTCCAGATACGTATTCTTGGGTAACTGATGAACGATCTGAGTGTTCTAATAACCAACAAACTCGTGATGTCTACTGTACTAAGAACGGTTCCTATTCTGCTGATGAAAGCTGATGTATTGCGAATGCTTGACCGAAACCTGATACTACTCAACAAGCAAATTGTGGAACTTGAGATCCTGTGTGTAATTTAGAACTCTGACCTCAAGTAGATCCAGAACGTGATACATTATGTTTAGTATGAGATCCTCGAAACCGAAGGTTAAAAGATACTTGAGGAGGAGGGTCACAATGGGACTGTATAGTTTCTGGTAGAGATGTACAATGTAGTAATTATCTATACTATAAGATAGTTGTTGTTGATAGTTCTAGAGAGTTTTCTGATACAGAGTGTGATGATAATGGATCATCGTGATGATGTCAATGAGGTAACTTCCCTATTGGTTGATCAACTTATTATTTTGCTTGTCCATTGACTAGTGGTGGCTGGGAAGATGATCCATATTATGGTGCATTATGTTATCCTTTAGGTAGTTCTATAAATATCGTTGTAAATGCAGGACAAGCAAATATACAAGATTTTGAATCTATTCAAGAACTCCCTTATTCACCAATGCCAAGAAGTCAATTAGGTAATCCTATAGCACGGCAGGCTGATAGAGTTTATGTGACAGAGACAGAAACTCTCATTAAAATGTATAATTACTAACAATATGTTTTTATTATTAAACCTAGAAAGAATCCCCGATTGGGGATTTTTTGAAAAAAGAAAAACAGGTCTTCAACCAGTTTCTACTTCAGCTTTTTCATTGCAGGATTTTCGAGGAGTGATTTCATTTGGGTGATGGCTACTTTATTGAGCTGGATCAGGCGTTCGCTTTGTTCTAAACCTTGTTGTATAAGCAAAGCGTTGATACTCTCCATATTACTCAATACGACCAATTGCTCCAAGGGGGGTCGAAATCGACCCCTTTAAAATCGGGGTTGTTCAATTGCTCCCACAAACCAAGAAATTCAATAGTAGCACGGGAATGCATCCAGTTTTTTACTACATCTTTAGGTTCGGTGGGATTCTTAAACCTCGCAATATCCGTCAGCGAAATAAAATCTTCTTTTTTATCTTCGTATAAAACAATATCAATACCTTGTACTTCTATTTTCTGATTTTTTGCCATAGTCGATTGTTGTTATCACATAAAATTATTGCTTCTCAATTGCCCCGAATTCGGAGTAATTAAATACTTCATCAAATATAGGGGATTCTCTGAAAAAATCAAGTAGCTGGTAACGATAAATCTGGACAACAACTATCTAAAAAATCCCCAATTGGGGATTTTTTAGACTTTATAATATTGAAAGTATGGTCTACAAAATATCATAGATAGAATTAGATATCGAGACAGAGTACTTGTACGCCGTGTCTCATTTTACATTTGAATGCTCATCATAGACTGTTGTATTCAAGTTCTTCACATCACATTGAACAATTATTTTGTACTGTTTCTCAACAAGTCACAACATTATTACCTTCAGCAGATGTACAATTCCATTGGCTATACGAACCATTGTATCGTTGAACTTGAGGATTACCAACAGTTCCATATGCAGATAGATAGTTACTGGCGATACCATATTTACAGAGTTTAGGATTTCTATTTCCCATAAGAATATCTGCAAGCGTCATAGAAGCTGTAGAACCCTGAGTAGCATTTGGGTTATAGGTTCCACATTCTGCTAAATGTTTTGTCTCTCCACACAATACTGAATCATTGCCGTTGACACATACTCGGATTCCTTCTCAAGCAATCGCTCGTCTAGCGTCTTTTTCAACAATATAAGTATAATTAGGTAATTGTCGTTCCCATCAAAACGACCAGTTTCGTGTGAACTCGGACTCATCGCTTGGATGGGTATATCCGTTATTACATGCTCCATAACTCGTTCCACAAACTGGTCATGTCGTAGGACAATTTGCTGGTTGCGTAGTATCAGGTTTCGGTCAAGCATTCGCAATACATCAGCTTTCATCAGCAGAATAGGAACCGTTCTTAGTACAGTAGACATCACGAGTTTGTTGATTATTAGAACACTCAGATCGTTCATCAGTTACCCAAGAATAGGTATCTGGAATCTGTGCACAAGTAGAAGTAGACTCATCCCATGTACTACCAGTTTCACAAGTGAAAGTACAGATACTAGGAGTAGTACTATAGCTCCATGTTCCATTGTGTTGCGGATTCCATTGTTGTGTTCCTGGATTCCATGTTTGTGTCCAAGAAGTACCGTTATTTGGTACCATAGGACTACTAGGAACTGGAAGAGCACAATATGCTGTCTTTGTACACGCTTCTGGTTGAGGTTGTGTGGTAAGAGGAGTGCCACAATAACTATTATCTACGATATTTTCATCATTATCTTTACAAGTGGCTGTACGAGTTTGAGTTTCTTGAGGACAAGCTCCTTCCCAAGGTCCATAATCCCAATGATATGTTGGATTCTGTGCACAATACCCATTGTTCCAATAGAAACCTGATTGGCATTGGTAAGTACAGGTTCAAGGCGTAAGACTGTATGTCCAAGGATAATCTTCTGTTCTCGGAGTGAAATATGATCCATCTCGTGTGGTTTGCCAGGTGGTAACACCATTACTTATGGCATGAGGCACGGTTAAGTTTGCACAACTTGCTGAGTTGGTATCTGCGACACAGGCAGAACTATTCCAAGTATAGTGATCCGCACATTTGAAGCGACATTCGCTATCAGACGGTGTCGTATTATAGACGGGTACAGTAGTAGGAACCCAATTTCCACCAGTATAAGTCTGTTGGATTTCTTCGACCGTATTATAAAGAGCATGGTCTGGAAGTTCTCCACAAGCGGATCGTATTTCTGTGACTGGTGTACTCATCGTACAAACTTGGCAGTCTACACTAAATCAACGATTCGATTTATTCCAAGCGAAGAACTGAGATACGATATCATTGGTATACCAAGCTCATCGGGAAGGATCAATGGAATCTACCCGAAATGAAGTACCCGGTACGATTGGAACAAATGCTGAAGGGTTTGTAATTTTGGAATTCCATTTCTGAGCAGTACATCAGTAGAACGCTCAAGCCAGTCTGACCTGAGATCCTCCGCCTCCCTGACCTTGTCTTCC
>CAYWIJ010000003.1:87781-90786 GCA_964458335.1 uncultured Candidatus Peribacteria bacterium
AACTTGACTCACCTAATACTAAGGCAGATGCAGGTTTTCTGTATTGCACTTGCTGAGGGACAGGAACCAGCGTCGTATGCCCTTTAATTGTTCGTAGGGTTTTCGCTTGGTTGGTAATCGTAACTTGGAGATATTGCATAGGCGATACCACTCCGCTGAACGAATAACTGTCACCTGCCACATATCTGATTCCATTCTGAACAGTATCATCTTCGTGCTGTCCTACATCATCATAATCGGCATTGAGGAGCAGGGCAATATCATTGCCTTCTAAAGTGAAGCTGTCATTAAGTCTGTAATGGTTAATATTCAACGGGTTATATTCTACACAGGAAGTGATTTGGTATGGAGCAGAACAGGTTGCAGTTGAACCACCATTTTGTCAGGCACATGACCAGTTATAATAACCGTTTACATCCGGTGCCGTTCAAAAATAGGACGGAGTACCTGCATTACAAAGCTCTGTAGGGAACGATGATGTCGGTACACCAATCGCATACCCACAATCACCATTGATGATGGCAGGATCAACTGGGTGAACTGGTGCTGCGTAGGTGTCCGAACCTTGTATCAGTATTCCCAGAGATACAACCGTGAGAAGTGTAAATAAAAGTTTTTTCATGTTGTGTGGTGGAGATAAAAAGTGAACCTCACCCCAACCCCTCTCCTAACAGAGAGGGACTCTCGTCTTTGTGGTCATTCCTCTCTGTCAAGATGAATTCGGAATGAAAAGACGGCACGGGAATGAGAGGGAGCTATAGTTTAGAGTATTATTTAGCTTGTTCAAGAGCCTGTAATCTCGCTTCGAGAGCGTTTATTTGAGATTGTTGAGATTTCAATTGAGCTTGTTGGTCAGCATATTTATCGAAGAGAGAATCAAGTTTATTTGAAAGTTCTCTGATAGCTTCGATAACTGGAGCCACAAGGTTTCCATACGATACTGATTTGTAGCCTTCGTCATCAGTTTGCACCAATTCAGGATAGGCTTTCTCTACTTCCTGAGCGATCACTCCGATATCATTCTTTTCTGAGAGTTTGTTGTAATAACTGTATCCGTGGACAGAAAGTAATTTTTCAAGAGGTGTCTTGAGAAGAGCAATATTCGCTTTATATCTTGCATCTGAGTTGTAGTAGTAAGCATTTGCTCTTGCTGTTCCGTTCACGAAGAGTTTATCAGTAGATGAAGGAGACCATGTAGATTCATATCCAATCGCTGCATAGGTACTTGTCTTCAAAGTACCCCCTACGGTGGTATTACCATTGAGGCTGGTATTTCCGACAACATTAAGGACATTTGAAGAGCTACTACTGTTTTTCTTGATAGTAAAGGTATTAGTAGTTCCATTCGCTTCTACAAAGACAGGTTGTGCATCTCCTCCTCCATCACCTGGAGCTTGAACAACTCCTTGCATACCTCCTCCATCATCTTCTTCTCATCCTATACCTCTTCCAGCAAGTTCTCCATCTTCCATTCCTCCTTCTACGGTCGTTATACCATTTCCTTTCAGTGTGAAACTGTTATTTACGGTAAGATTACTACCCACTTTTAGGGTTTGGGAGATATTGGCGTGTCCTACGACATCCAGAGCTTGAGTAGGAGCAGATGTGTTAATACCAACACCCTTTGCATTGATGCTATAGTTTGCTTTGGTACTAGGGTTGAGACCAACTTTTTGCTGAGCAAATACTTCTACTAGATCATTGTGAATAGTAGTATTGAGTTCAGTATAGTTATTCGTGATCTTCAAATTACGGTTTGCTGTCTCATTACCATACGTAGTCCCATTGGCTTTACGAAGGAGGAGATTTCCACGAATCTCAGATGATCCAGCGACGACCATAGCAGTATCTAGCATATCAGGTCCTTGTAGATTTTCTTGAGTTACTCCAACTCTCAGATATTGCTGACCAGCATCAGTGTTTTTACCAGCGATAGCTGCAGTTCCGTCAGGAGTAGCGAAAAATCAATCTTGGTCATTATTTGGATTTCTTTGGAAGACCTGACTATCATCAGTCATTCGTTCAGAAAGATCATCAGTAATCCATATTTTTCCGTCTTGGTCGATGATGAGCAGACATCTCTTCTCTTGTGGTATTCAATGACCTTGCCTCTCAGGACGACAATTGACCGCATCGCTATAGATAAAGACATCACCGTTGGAAGTCAGAGACCCTACTTCAAGATTTCCTCCTACACTCGCTTCTCTCTGTACCGTAAGATTACCATCCACGGTAGCATCGCTAGAAACGTTCAGAAAATCGGTAGAGACTTGATCTGCTTCTACCGTAGCTGCTTTCACTGCACCCGATGCTCCAACGAGAGATATCGTAACATCATCACCAGATCTTGCCAATCCTGCTGCTGACAAAAAGATATTCTTAATCGTAATGGCGTTGTTTACCAATCCATTGGTTGCAATAGTAAGATTACTGGTAGAGGTTTGTGGGTTAGGATCTAATCCACCTTTCGTCCCTCCTGCTTGGTGTTGTGCAAAAGTAATACTTGTAAAAAGACTAGCAACTCACAATACAACTCATAGCGTGAGAGCAGAGCGTTTTGAGCTGAAGTGAGATCTAAAGAATTTGTTTGATTTCATGTGTGTGGTTTATAAAGACTAAAATAACACAATGGATAAGAAGGAGAAAATCCTTTGACTGTAGTATAGGGTATTTGTTATAGAAAGCAAAAAATCACTTTTTCTGACAGGATATTGGTGTTGTTATTTGTTTAAAATATGGTATAATATATCAAAGGAGGAGTCATTGCGAGGCGATAGCCGTGGCAATCCATAGTAATGAGGGTAGTGGATTGTTTCGTCCTCCTTTCAGTCGTCCTCGCAATGACGGGCAAAAGGAGGAGTCATTGCACGAGGCAAAAGGAGGAGTCATTGCGAAGCCGAAGGCTGTGGCAATCCATAGTAATAAGAGGAGTGGATTGCTTCGTCGTTCCTCCTCGCAATGACGGGCAAAAGGAGGAGTCATTGCACGAGGCAAAAGGAGGAGTC
>CAYWIJ010000004.1:0-77947 GCA_964458335.1 uncultured Candidatus Peribacteria bacterium
TATTTTACTTGCATTACCTTTTATATTTATATCCATCTTCTATGCAAGAACCATTCATATATCGAGCAACACTTTCTTTTTGATCTTTTTCTTTAATGTGATTAAAGAAAATACCATATGCACATACAATAAATGCGATAAACAGAGTAACTTTAACGAAAATAACTACATACTTTCTCATAATAATTTTATTTTAACCTTGGATTGTTAGTAGAAAATATTTTCTGCCCAAGTAAAAGTATAATACATAATTTATTTATATATATATATATGTCAAGTGATTTTTTCGGTATTGTTCATTAAGAATAGATAGTATTTGTTTTCAATAAAAAAATCCTAGAAACTAAGAACTGTATCTAGGAACCGATAACTCTTAACTAAATAACTCTTAACTTAAGAATGGTATCTTCACTCCCCAAGCGACAACTAAGTCCTTGAATATAATATATACTCATAGAGCCATAAGAAGCACAAAGAATACAAAGTTGATATATCCTTCTATATTAAAATATTTCTCAACATTCTTACGAAAGAACAATGTTTGTATCATCACACCAAGCCACCTTCATCCATCCAAGGCAGGGATAGGCAATACATTGAAAATTGCTAATGCAAATGAGATCATAGCACCAAATGCTAAGAACTGTGACCATAAACCACGTTCAACAAGCACATCACCAAATTTCACCGCTCATACTGGACCCGATAGTCAGGAAAGTTCTTGTTTTACCTCTGTTGCACTACCTGAAAAGAAACTAGCTCATAATGAACCTAATCTATCAAGAGTAAGTACAGCCTGTGAATAAAGCTCTTGTAAGGCAAGCTTAGCAGAAGTTAATAATGGAAATCTATAGAAAATAGTTTGCATTCAAGCACTTTGTTGTACACCTACTCATAAAATACAATTATCAACAGGACAAGTAGTTGTGAATGGAATGAGTTCTTCTCATCTTTGAACTGAAAGAAGAATATCTTGTCCAATATTATCTTGTAAAACTTTCTGTAAATTAAAGGTCGTCACTGGGACGTTATTAATTTCTTGGATACTATCATTCACTTGGATACCCAGACCAGCAGCAATACCATCTGGCATAACTTGTTCTATGACGACATTCTGAAATTGGACTTCATCAACCAGTCCCTTTTCCGCAAGAAAACTCATCGTAGGGGTAAGATAGCTTTTCACTGTACTGGTTGTAGCATTTTCTGGTACAATCATGAGTGGTGACATCCCTTTTGTAAATAAAAAGGTCAATATTCATCGAGCAAAAAGAAAATTAACAGTAACACCAGCAAGAAGGATAATAGTCTTAGAAAGAAATGATGCAGTGATAAAACTATCTTTAGCTTTAAAAGTTGCTGGATCTGACGGATCTTCACCTTTCAGTCTCACAAATCCGCCGAGTGGAATAGCATTCAGAGTATATTCTGTTCATGATTTATCTTTCCATAAGGTGGCCACTTTTGGTGGTATACCCAAACCAAATTCGAGGACTTGTACACCAGTTTTTTTAGCTGCAAAGAAGTGTCCCAATTCATGGATAATCACTAAAAACATAAATCACACAATTCACAATATAATTCAAATCATTACAAAAAATTCAAACAAGTAAAACACTACCTACACTTGTAATCATATACACCAATAATTACAATACTAAAATAGTTTATTTCATTCCTTTATCATTATCTCATCAAAAGAAGTGTACTCGCGACAGCGACGGTCATCCCTCTCCTGTTAATGTAGCGAAGCGGAATAAGGAGAGGGAACGAGGGTAAGGTTTATTTATATTTGACTTAATATAATAATGCAATTTTTCGACTCCCACACTCACCTCAATCATTCTGACTTATATACAAACTGGCAACAACATTTGCAAATTTTTGTTGATGCAGGCGGAATTTGATTGGTCAATATCGGTGTCGATCATACCTACAATACCAGATGAATCGAGATTGCTCGTCAGGCAACACAACGTTTCCCTAATATCATAGTAAAAACCACTATCGGACTACACCCCTACGAAGTCGCTATTGGAAACATCACACAAGATAATAAAGATGAGAAACTTGAAGAACTCTATGGACTTTATAAACCTTCAACTTTCAACCACATTATTGCTATAGGAGAAATTGGTATTGATACGTATCGACCAGATACTGATCAAACCATAGAATTACAAAAAGAAATATTCTGACAGCAATGTGAGTGGGCTCGTGAACTTAAACTTCCGATAGTAATTCATAGTAGAGCAAACCGAGAAGCAACCAATGAAGTACTCCAAGCATTTACTGATCTTACTATCTATTTTCACTGTCGACCCTACGGACCAGATGAAGTGAAAATCATCAAGGAAACCTATCCTAATTTTTATATAGGATTTTGTGGGAATATCTCGTATCCTAAAGCTGAAAATATTAGGAAATCACTTCGATATCTCGTTCACGAAAACACAGATTATCCAGACCATATCCTCACAGGAAAACTCAAAGATATTCATTCCGAACCTTATAAACTTTACGAACCTTATAACATTACAAACCTCCTTATAGAAACTGATGCTCCCTATCTACCACTACAATCACATAGAGGACAGCAAAACACTCCTCTCTTCGTCCAAGAAAACTACAAGTACATATCAGCATTCCTCTGACAAGATATATCTGAGCAAGTCATAGCAAATAGCAAAAAGTGTTATCGTTTATAAAATATTAGCTTTTATTTTGCTTTCTATAAAATTTAAGTCCATATACTATACAAATAAAAATTATGGCTCTAGACTAGTTGACAAGTTTTTATAGACTTTTCACTCTTGAAAAGAATCAAGAAAAAACTATATTTCAACTACTTTCCAATAATTTTAAACAACTTTTCAACTATGTTTCAACTTTCAGATTATAATTATAATCTCCCAGAAGATCGTATTGCTCAATCACCTGTCCAACCAGCCCATGATAGTAAACTCCTTTTTTGTAAACTCAATAATAGTGAACTCAAGATCTCAGACCATCATAGTTATGATTTACCAGACTTACTACCACCCAACACTCTTCTTATCGCCAACAATTCTCAAGTTTTTGCTGCTCGTATTCCACTTCATAATACCAAGATCATACTTCCTTCAGGAGAAGAAACAATACTGGAGTCAGGTGAAATTTTTATTGTAAGGGTACTCTTTGATCAAGCTAATCAGATGAATCAAACTCGCTGTATCATACGATGATCAGACAAGAAACACTTCAAACCCTGATCCACCATCTTCCTAAACATCCCGTCATCCTGACGAAGGAAGGATCTAGTGGCACATAAAAACATCCCTCACATAACCTCATCACATTTTGTCGATGACGGAATAGTTATCAACCTCCATAATATCACTCTTTCCGAACTCTGTGAAACCTACGGAGATATGCCACTTCCACCATATATCACTAATACGAGTCCAGAAAATCAGCAACTCTATCAAACATCTTTTGGACAACAACAAGGATCAGTTGCTACTCCTACTGCTGGGTTACATTTTACTCATGAACTGAGAAATAATCTGAGAAAACAATGAATCAAGCGAAACGAAATCACTCTTCACGTCGGTATCGGAACTTTCGCACCAGTCGTAAGTGAGGATATCCGTGATCATACACTTCACGCCGAAACTATCACCATTCCACGAGTTCTCTTTGAAGATATTATGATACAAAAAAAACAATTCTGACCAGTATTCACAGTTGGCACCACAAGTACTCGCAGTATAGAATCATTACCTTATCTTTGGACACTACTCTCATCACAAGATAAACAAGATCATCTTACACCTCAAGTCATACAACGATGGGATACATTATCTCCAATCATTCAGAAAAATCATGATTTTCTCTTGCTTATTTCAGTCAATTCTGATACTATAACTTTTAGTTCAAGTCTGTTTATCTATCCAGGATATCAGAGGACAATAATTGATGGAATTATTACCAATTTTCATCTCCCACAAACCTCACTTGTCATGCTCATTGCTGGTCTTATTGGTTACGAAAACTGGGAAAAATCGTATTATCATGCTCTCAATGATCACTATAGATTTGCAAGTTTTGGTGATGCTATGCTCATAGATTTTACCATCCTCTAACTCATGCGTACTTTTAAAATCATACTTTTCCCCCTTATTTCTTTATTAGTTTACATCCTTTTATTAGGGACTGTATTTTTCTGATCTTCATCTATTGCAGATATTGGAACGACAATATGATTACAGATTATTATACTTATTTTCTTACAATTTTCTCTCATACCATTAAATAAACAGACTCTTCTCAACCTCTCTAGATGAGCTTTATGATGATGAATCTTCCTTGCCATACTCGCTATTATCTTCCTAACCAAACAACATGCCATATTTCTCTTTCTCACTCATATTACCTTATCTCTCTATTTTCTTTTTTGGTATTATAATGTAGCATCTACCAAAAAACGATATTATCGATGAACTTCTCATCAGTGATTGAGCATGGTATCAATTATGCTTGCCATCACGTACACATCTACAATTTGGATAGCAGGAGCAACGATGAATCTCAATTGTGATAGCCTCAAAGAACAAAGTATTGGATTTTTAACAAGATTCATACCATCATTAAACAGTGATTCTTGAATTATACAGTGGTTATCTAATATTGATACATTCTGAACACAAAGTATTGGAGAAATTTTATGAACCAATAATCAACTATCATGATCTACAGTATCTATAGCATTACAAGCACTCAGTTGATCAACATGAGACAATATTACTAATGAGAACGACACTGAAGAAAAATGATTATTATGAAACCTTCTTTCTTATCAAGAATCTCTTATCAACTGATTTATAAACAATCAAAATATCATCAACTCCCAGGTGTGTGATCTTACTCTTTCTCATATCAATTCTTTAGCAAAGAATAATGATATTCAGCTTATAGTTTTTGTATTACTCACATTACTCTTGTATGTATTTATGAATACGATAACCTTTATCATTGGTATTATCAATTATATTATCATCTTGATACTCTTCAAAACATGATGGTTTATAAGAAGATATCATAAGGAAGAAGTTGAAGATATTACAATATAATTAAGAATAAAAATTTATAATTTATAACTTACCATTTTCATGAAATCTTATTATATCACTACACCTATCTACTACGCTAATGCTAAGATTCATTTTGGAAATCTCTATACTTCTATTATTGCTGATGTTATTGCAAGAAGCAAAAGACTACATAGTTATGATGTAAAATTCACTACAGGAACAGATGAGAATGGTCAGAAAATGGTACAAGTAGCTGAAAAAGAATGAAAAGATGTGATGACCTTTTTGGATGAAATCGTTGCACAAGATAAGGAAGTTATGAATGCTTGTGATATTTCTTATACTGATTTTATCCGCACAACAGAACCTAGACATCATAAGTTTGTCCAATCGGTATTACAAAAAACATTTGAATCTGGCGACATATACGAAGGAGAATACGAATGATTGTATTGTATAGGATGTGAAAGTTTCAAAAAAGAATCTGATCTCATAGAATATGAAGGACAACTGGTCTGTCCAGATCATCTTACTGTGCCTGAAAAAATTAAAGAAAAAAATTGGTTCTTTCGTCTATCAAAGTATGAAAACAAGCTCAAAGAATTTTATCAAAGCAACAAACACTTTATACAACCACAGTATAGATATAACGAAATACTTTCGTTCGTAAAATGAGGTTTAGAAGATTTTTCGATCTCAAGACAAAATAGTAGTTTTGGAATACCACTTCCTTTTGATCAAGAAAGTGTAACGTATATCTGGTATGATGCACTACTCAACTATCTCACTGTCGTGGTAGAAAATTATGATGATGAAGGAAATCCAATATTCAAACCCCATGCAGAACATATGGTACATGCTTTAGGAAAAGATATTGCTCGTTTCCATGCAGTATACCGACCAGCAATGCTGATGGCAGCTGGATATGAACATCTGATCCCAAAACAAGAATTTGTAGGAGGATTCTTCACCGTTAATGGTCAGAAAATGTCCAAGTCACTAGGAAATACTCTCTATGCAGAAGACTTAGTAAGAGATTACGATAGAGATGCTATGGTTTTCTACCTTCTCTATGATATACCACAAGGAGCAGATGGAGATTTTTCTCTCGAAAGACTTGGTCATGTCTATGAAAGTATGCTGATGTGATGATGGGGAAATCTCGTGAGTAGAGTAACGAAACTCGCAGAAAAACATGGTATCACTCAAGGTAAAAAACATCATAACACTATTACCACATCATTAGAATATATTGATACGCTTGTTGATGAAGCAAAACTTCAGACCTATATGCAACACTGGTATGAACTCGTTCAACAAGCAAATCTCATGATACAAAACAATGCTCCATGGACAAAATTAAAGGACGATTCCACGAAAGAATCTGGTATCCAAGATCTTGAACATCTGCTCTGGGAGATCAAACAAATAACACTCCTCTCAGCTCCCTTTCTCACCAATAGCTTCAAGAAAGTGCAAGAGATACTGTGAAATGAACATCTCTCTTCTCTCGATTCATCCACTAATCTGTCAGATACTACCCTTTTTGAAACACTCTATAATATGGAAGAATTTCCTATCACACTTGTACCAGACGTCGTGTATCAGAAGAAAGAAAGTTAAAAAATTAGATAACAGAAAGACTGTAGGAAAATCACTACAGTCTTTTTTTCTTCAGATGAAATTGAAGATTGAGAGGTATTTCAATACCCATCATGACACTTTTTTCATGGTGTTCAGATCCATACTCGAAAGAAATAGCAGGAGTAAAATACTTACTCAATTTCAATCCATAAGCGAATCCAACAGCATAATAGGTATACGGATGGTGTGTGAAAATCTTTTCAGTTTTGACATACGGTTCTACGAAAGATTTCTCTCCCATAGGAACTTCGTATCCTACTCTCGCTCCCAACATAGGAGCAGTCATATGCTTGGAAAACATATAACCACCAAACAATGTAGCTTTCGCATCATGATACAACAACGATGTTGTAACACCAACAGGAAGATAAAGTTCTTTATGTATAAAGTGTGGTTCGATTAACACTCCATACTGAACTGCGAATCCATGTTTTTCATGATGTTGTGCAAAGCTCATTGAAACAATAAACAATACAACAATCAATGTAATAATTTTTTTCATACTTCTATTTAATTTTTAGTTTTGATTTTTATTTTTAATAAGGCTCTGAGCATAGCTATTGTCTTCTTCTCTACAATCACATTTTTACAAAACAAATATATTATTTCAGTAATTTATGAAATAAATATAATTTTTAAATAGTAAAAAATAATAAAATTGTCTCATTATACCAAATAGTACAAAAAATCTGCAAGAAAAAAACTCCCACTTTTAGTCAGGAGATTTCTTTTTTTATAGTTGAGACATAAGATCATCCATTTTACTTGCTTGTTCTTCAGCTGCAGCTTTTTGAAGTTCTTCTCTATCCAAAGATTCAAGCATAAGTTTCCATCTCTCAAGTCTCAGATGTCTTTGTCCAAGGATGGCTTCAGCATCTTTCTCTTCTTCCTTGATCAAGATATGGAGATTCATTTGTTCTTCTACATAGATTTCATATAATCTCATGATCTGGAATGACCATAATTCTGACACCTTTTTTACGACTGATTGATCTCCTGATTTTACTGAAATAGTAAGTTCCCATTCTGGTTCACCATCTTCTACTTGTTCTTTCTCAAACATACATTCACTCGAGAATGATCCTCCTACGAGCTGAAGAAGCAATTTCCAATCAAACTCTTCTCTCAACTCTTCTGGTACTTTGAACGAATGATTCATAAAATTAATAAGATATTCTTTGTACCATTGTTGATCTTTGATATCCCCTTGAATAGATCCAAACCATTTTTCATATTTCTCAACAATCTCTTTTTTATCTTCTTTTTCTCTCATTTCCGCTACAAAAGCTTGAAAATTGAACAACATTTTTATAAGTTTTGTTACAAACTAAAAAGGCTTCATCACCCATACAATAATCTTTTTTCTATCATTTGCAAGTCTTTTCACAACCTTTTCTTGCCTTTTTGCTATCAAATCATATACTCATGTCATTGCGAGGAACGAAGCAATCCATAGTAATTATACCAACAATAATACCCAATAACTTTATAAACCTTCTCACTCAATGTCACAAACGCAACTCATCTTCATGGCTATTTTTCTCTCGCTCTGAGCATTCCTTCTGGGTTATCTATTTGCAAAAACATATTTTCAGACCCATCTTCGTCGTGCCCGCTCCCAAGCCATTACACAATCCAAGTCAGTACACAAAGGTTTTAATAACGAAAAACTCGCTCCTCTCCTGCCAGGATTTAACTACAGACCCAGAGATATGACCTTCATCGGTAAGTGAGTAGATTATATAATCTTCAACTGACTGAGTCAGTGATACGTCGAAGAGATAGTATTCTTGGAGATCAAAACAGGAAAATCGATGCAAAACAATAACGAAAAACTCATCGAACAGGCCATCAAAGCTGGAAGAGTCAGGTATGAAATTTTTAGGAGATAGCTATTGACTTATATATATAATATAATTATAAAATATAATGTCATATGGATTTTATTCAGAAATACGAGGTTCTCTCAATCAACATGATACTACAAATATCAATCCAGAGACTCTCAAAAGATTGTTTCAACTTTTCACAAGAGAAAAGATTTTTTTTGAAAAAGCTCGTGAAACTGAGACAGGAATAAATCACCATTCCTATACAGAAAGATCATTATTTGCAACTCTCAATGGATATACTAGCACAGAATTATTTATGAGTAGATTATCTCCACAAGAAAAGAACAATATTATTTTACTATCAAATCTTATCACTAATTGAATTAGAAAAAAGATTATATACCATGATTTTGATACGTTAATAGCCATCGGTAGTAGTACATATCGTGACACTTATCGATCAGAACTTCAATCATCGATAGATGATATTAACTACGAAGTTATCAATCCATGAAAAAAAGAAGTATATGAAAATATAAATAGTAGCAGGGAATATATCACAAAAGAGCAAATCCAAGAAACTATCAATAAAAAAGGAAACGATATAGATCTTGTATTGACATGATTTTCATGATGAGGAATCACCAGCAATTATAATTCGTATTATCAAAAAAATCTACGAAATAGTATCATAAAAAACCACCACAGAGATTATATCAATCAAGTCTTAGAACAATTTATATATAAGGATATATCACAAGAAGAATTTTTTAGTATGGTAGAAATAAATAATATAGAATTATTTAAAGCTCTTTATAAAGAATTACAGGATAACAATGAATATTGAGCAGAAGAATTTACATGAGAACTACTAAAAAAACATACTATTACATTATCAAAAGAATGAATAAAAAAAGTACCACCTCTCAATAATAAGACAATACAAAGGTTTTTAAGCATCAAAAACACTATAGAATCACAAGAAGAATTTGTAAGAAGTACATATTTACATAAACTTATACCTCAAATATTAGAAAGCAACAATATACTATTTACAAGAGAAGAACATAGAGAAGATTGATCTTACTATCATATAGATCACACACATAAAACCATTACTAAACAAAAATATCTTAATCCAAGTCATAACAAAGATTGATGTCTCATCATTCAATTTCCTGATTGTCGTCCGATACATCTCAATGTAGATACTTCTACTATACAAGACCTATATCATCACGAACAAAAACAGAATAAATCATTTGCTCTCTTGTCTCATAACCATATAGAAAGAGAGAAATTTCTAAGGAAAGATCGAAATAACAATCTCATTGTCCCTGAATATCTTACTTTAGAAGAACAAATACAATATATTAAAAATAATAAGCAAAAAGTTAATCGAGATAAAAAATTAGGAAGTAACAGTATATTAAATAATAATTCTTCAGACTATACTGATAGTGTTCCTTTATAAAAACATAATTCTTAACTTAATATAGCACCAAATCATATCACGTGCTATTTTCTCTTGAAATTATAAAAAAAATGATTATATACTCTATCACTGACCACATCGCGATCGCAACTTTCACTAGGTCAGAATTCTAGTTTTATATCCTATTGCAACAATATCTATGAATCTTATACCACTCGTGGATCACATCATCGTAGAACCACTACAAGAACAGACTACTACTGCTAGCGGGATTATCCTCCCTACTGACAACAAAGAAAAACCATCCAAAGGAAACGTTATCGCACTTCCGCAAGACAAGACCTATATCAAAGATGGTATCACTATCACCATTGATCTCACTATCGGAGATACGGTGTATTTCACCAAATATGCTCCTGATGAAGTAGAACTTGACGGTAAGACCTATCTTATCATCAAACATTCTTCTCTCTTAGCAAAAGAAAGTAGTTCTTAGTTATGAGTTGCTAGTTGCTAGATTTTATCTCTTCTCACTACAACAATGTCAAATGTAGAAAATTTGAAAGTACGGGAACAATCTGTAGAACTAGCTACCACTATCTATCTTATCACCAAAGATTGGAAAGATTTCTGATTAACAAATCAAATTCAAAGATCTGCTGTAAGTATATCATCAAACATAGCAGAATGAGCAGATAGAGAAACAACAAAAGAATATATCAGATTTCTTTATATCGCAAGGTGAAGTTGTAGTGAACTCAAAACACAAATTACTATTGCAAAAAATATTGGATATATAGATATCAATCAACATTCAGGAATTATTACATCTCTTGAAAGTATCCATAAAATGATCAATGGTTTAATTAATCATTTAAAACTCAATATTAAAACTAGCCTAACATCTAAGAACTAGTATCTAGAAACCTTTTATCATTATATTTTTCAACCAATGTCTGCAAAAATAATCAAATACGGCGATGATGCTCGCAAAGAAATATTTCAAGGTATGGAACAAGTAGCCAAAACAGTGATGGTTACCATGGGACCAAAAGGTAAAAATGTACTTCTCAGCAAATCATTCGGTTCTCCTGTACCGACCAACGATGGAGTGACGGTTGCCAAAGAGATCGAATTTGAAGATCAATATCATAATACGGGAGCTGCTATCGTCAAAGAAGCTGCTGATAAGACAAATAAACAAGCATGAGATGGAACTACTACTACGACTACTCTCCTCTACGGTATCGCCAACGAAGGACAAAGATATATCAGAGCTGGGGTCAATCCTTTTGCTCTTTCCAAAGGTCTTCACAAAGGAGTTGCTAAAATCATCGAAGAACTCCAAAACAAAGCTACCCCAGTATCAAACAAAGAAGAAATCAAACAAGTTGCATCTATCTCTGCACAAGACGAAGAAGTATGACAACTGATTGCTGATATCATCGAAGAAGTAGGGAAAGACGGAGTGATCTCTGTAGAAGAAGGAAAATCGATGGGTCTGACCAAAGAAGTCGTCATCGGTATGGAATTCGATCAAGGATACGGGTCGCCGTATTTCGTCTCTGATCCACAACGTATGGAAGCCGTTATAGAAAACGCTGCCTTACTCATCACGGACAAGAAAATCTCTACTCTGAAAGATATCATCAATGTTCTCGAAACTCTCGCTGCTTCGGGACGCAAAAATATCGTGATCATCGCTGATGACGTAGAAGGTGAAGCCCTTACTTCTCTTGTCTTGAATAAGATGAGAGGCGCGATTAATGTCCTCACGGTAAAAGCTCCATGATTTGGTGATCGTAAGAAAGAAATCCTCAAAGATATCGCAGCCGTCACTGGTGCTACAGTTATCACAGAAGAACTCTGACTGAAACTCGAAGAAGCTACTCTTGATATGCTCGGAGCTGCTGATAAAGTTATTTCATCAAAAGATAAAACAACCATTGTAGGAGGAAAAGGAGAATTTTCTGACATTGATGCACGTGTATCTGAAATCAACGCTCAGTTTGACAGATCAAATTCAGACTACGACAAAGAAAAACTCGCAGAACGTAAAGCAAGACTTGTCGGTGGAGTCGCTGTCATCAAAGTAGGAGCAGCTACGGAGATGGAGATGAAAAACAAAAAATACAAGATTGAAGACGCTCTCAATGCTACTCGCGCAGCCGTAGAAGAAGGTATCGTGCCTGGAGGTGGAGTAACGCTTGCCAATATTGCGAAATCCCTTGAAAACTTCACCCTTGAAGATGCTGACGAACATATCGGTATCGAAATTCTGAAAGAAGCTATCCAATATCCTGTCAAGCAAATTGCTGATAATGCTGGATATAAAGGTGACTGGGTTGTAGAAGCGATCAAAGCACAGGATGACTTTAACTTCGGATTTGATGCAAAGACAGGTGAATTCAAGAACATGCTCCAAGCAGGTATTATTGACCCCGCGAAAGTACTCAGAGTATCTCTCGAAAATGCAGTCTCAGCCGCAGCCATGTTCCTCACAACTGATGCTATCATCGTCGACGCACCAAGTAAGCCTGATCCAATGGCAGGAGCAGGTATGTGATGAATGGGTGGAATGTGAGGTATGGACATGTACTAAAAAATTGAGAATGAAAAATTAAGAATAGAAATCATTACAGCTGTAGGGGGTGGATCAATAATCCACCTTTTTCATATTTCCCAATTATTGAACATCAATGAACTTAATAAACAGAACCACAAAATAATATATATTCAATTAACCGTCATTGCGACGCAGAAAGCAATCCATACCACATTATAACCAATAGTCAGTTACTGTCATCCTGACGAAGGAAGGATCCAGTAAAGAAGATAAGAGTATGTTGGATTGGATTCTTCATCTTCAGTTCAGAATGACACCTCAATTCGTAATCTGCAATACACAATCAAACAATCAAGTCATACAAAACACTCTATTCTGCCTAAAAATGAGTGTTTTTTCGTCCAATAAAGTAAGTATTTACCTCATTTTGAAGAAAAACATAAAAAAAGTGTTCAAAAATTTGACAAAATAAAAAAATATATTATAATGATAATGTTCCTCAAGAACTATTTATCTCTTATACAAAAATCAAATGGCAAAAAGAATTGCAAACCATGTAGATGCTAATACACCTCACAAAGATCGTCTTATTCTTGTAGCACTTGTAGCTATCCTAGCGTTTACAGTAGTAAATACAGTAATGCTTAGTGTAGGTGTAACTGTTGCACAAGCAGCTCTTGTATAGGAATTGAAAAAGATTTCAACTCATAAAATTCTCTCTATTATACGAGAGATTTTTTTTGCTCTTGATTTTATAGCCTCATATTCTTAAAGTATGGTCAGTTATTTTGACATAATAACCCCTATTCCTATGCAACTCTTCTTATCGTATCGTCCAGTGGTGGTCTCCTAATCAGAGACTCATCTTCATCATATGATCCAGTCTCTCATCATTCCTTTCTGTAAGGCAATTTTGGGAGATTTTCTTTTTAATGTATAATTTCACATTCATGAATAAGAAAACATATGTCATCAAAGATGAAGAATGAGTAATAGAATATATCACAAACAATGAGATTATCACAGAAACATATCGTAAGGAATGAGAAAAAGCACCAAGAAAAGATATAAATACTATAATTAAGAATTCTGTTTGTAGTATATTATTACATCCTCAAGAACATAAAGTATTACTAGCCTATCGAAAAACATGCGATCGAATCATATTTCCATGATCATGAATTGATTGAGTAGAAAGTGCTATTGAAACAATCAAGAGAGAAATAGAAGAAGAAACATGATATATAGATATAAAATCAATAGAAGAATTTACCAATCCAATTTCAAAAAACTATTATCACATACCAAAAAACATTAATATTAAAGGAACTGACCAAGTATGTATTGTTATACTCAATACTTTAAGACAAATAGATATCGATGTATCAGAACTAGAAAAACATGATATGAAACGAATTGATATTGATAAAGTTTATAATGAAATAAGTTCACCCTTTCACAAACTATTCCGATACCGCTATCTCAATAAAGATCGCCCACTAACAGAAGTAGATACAGAATTCTTAAATTTACAACAAAAAAATATTTCTAAATAATAAATCACTCAATAATCTTACAAACTTTATAACCTTACAAACTTTATAACTCTATGGCAAACTACTCTATACACGATCGCGAAGCACACCGACAACAATTCTGGATCGAGAACAATACCTATAAGTTTGATCCGACAGACACTTCCAGACTTATGTACACGATCGATACTCCTCCACCAACCGTGTCAGGAACCCTCCATATTGGACATATTTTTTCCTATACGCAGGCTGAGATTATCGCCAGATACAAGCGTATGACCGGACACAATGTCTACTACCCTGTAGGATATGACGACAATGGTATCCCGACCGAGATTCTGGTACAGAAAGAACTCGGGGACCAAGCGAAAGATATGGATAGAAAAACCTTTGTAAATGCTTGTCTGGACGTTACGGGACAGTATCGTGATATCTACAAATCACTCTGGCAATCAGTAGGGATGAGTTTTGATCGAGAGTTGACCTATTCTACGATCTCTCCGATGGTACAGAAGATTGCACAAGAGAGATTCGCAGAACTCTATAAGAAATGAGCTATCGTTCGTAAAGAATTCCCGGCACTCTGGGACTGGGCCAATCAAACAACTATCGCGCAAGCCGAAACCGAAGAGAAAGAAGAAGATGCATTTTTTAATGATGTCAGGTTTGACGTTGAGGGTGGGGAAAGCATTATCATTGCCACAACCAGACCCGAACTGATGCCTGCTTGTGTAGCAGTATTCGTAAACCCTGAAGACAGTAGATATACGCATATGCTTGGAAAATTTGCTATCACTCCATTCGGTCATAAAGTACCTATCTTAGCTGATGAGAAAGCCAAAATGGACAAAGGAACAGGAGCCGTCATGTGTTGTAGTTATGGTGATGAAACGGATATTTACTGGATCATGACGCATAAGCTTGAACCTCGTATTATCGTAGGAAGAGACGGTCGTATCCACAATAGTGGTGTCGAAGAGATCGAAAATCTCAAACCCAAACAAGCCAGAGAAGCTATTATTCCACTCCTCGAAGAGAAAGGAAATTTGATCAAAAGAACTCCTATCAGACAAGGTATCATGTACTCAGAGAGAGGAAAAGTACCAGTAGAGATCATCCCTGTAACTCAATGGTTTATCAATATTATCCCGATCAAAGACCAACTCATCGACTATGCTAATGAGATGAATTTTTTACCAACTCACATGCAAAAAAGATACGACGATCGGGTAGAAAATCTCCAATGGGACTGGAACATCTCTCGTAGTAGATCATTTGGAATACCTCTTCCTGTCTGGTATAGTAAGATCACTGGTGAAGTTATCCTCCCAGATCCTGATCAATACCCTGTTGATCCTCTCACAGAAGAACCAAAAACGCTTCCTGCCTGACATACCTTGGACGATATTATTCGTGAAGAGATGGTATTAGATACCTGGTTCACGTCTGGTATCTCCATCGATATCAATAAAGAAATTATGAAACAAAACGGAGTGCAGGATATTCCTGCTACGTTTGATCTTCGTCCACAAGCTCATGATATTATCCGTACTTGGCTACTCTATACGGTCGTTCAATCTCATTATGCTAGAGAGACCAAACCATTTGATTATGTTATGATATCAGGTCACGTCTTAGCAGGTAAATGAGAAAAAATCTCGAAATCCAAAGGTAATGCTAAATTTGGTCCCAAAGAACTTCTCGAACAATTTGGAGCTGATGCAGTCAGATACTGGGCAGCTAGTGGACAACTTGGAAAAGATATCGTCTTTGAAGAAACTGAATTGAAAAACGGACATAGACTCATCACAAAACTCTGGAATGCCTGTCAATTCGTTAAAATTCATATCGAAGAAGCTGTCATTGCGAACGATAGTGACGCAATCCATAGTGAATGACTCTATCCTACAGATCAACGAATCCTCTCTCGTCTCAACGAAACCGTAGCTAAAGTAACCAAAGCCTATGATAACTACGAAGTGGGTCTGGCAAAGATTGCTTTTGAAGAATTTTTCTGGCATGATTTCTGTGACAATTACCTAGAACTCATCAAAAACAGACTGTACAAACCTGAACTCTATACGAATGGAGAAGAACTCAAAGCATCAGCTCAATATGCTCTTTCTCAGTGTTTCTGGACTATTTTACGTTTGATTGCTCCTATTATTCCTCATGTAACGGAAGAATTGTATCAAGATATTTTCAAATCACAATACAACTATGAATCACTCCATCTCGCTTCAATACCAAGACCAACTAATATCAAACCTATTACTATCGACAGTATTATTACCATCATCTCTGACGTCAGAGGTTACAAAACTTCCAATAAACTCTCTCTCTGAGCAGAATTACAAAAAGTAGTAATATCCTGACCACAATCACTTCTTGATACCTTACAAGAGTATGAGATAGATATTCTTGGTGTTACGAAAGCACAATCTCTTGAATATACAATAGCTGATAAGTACAGTATTGAAATTATTGCATAATATAAAATAGAAGACATAACTTGTCATTGTGAGGAAGTATGACAAAACAACCCATACATAAAGATAATTGAAAATCAAGTATAGATCGCTTCATACCTCGCAATGACACCTCCTATTCGTAATACGTAATCCTCTAATCCAATAATAACTAATAACTAACAACTAACTCCCCAATTTACTAACTCGCTAATTCACTAAAATGCACTATCCTCGTCATATCGGTATTATTCCAGATGGAAATAGAACACGAGCCAAAGAAAAATGATTACCTTGAATTATATGACATAAAACAGGGTATGATAATTTTGAGAAACTGGTCAATTATTGTTATTCTCAAACACCCATTGAAATTGTTACTGCACGAGGAGCAAGTACAGAAAATATCACAGAAAGGTCACAAGAAGAATTAGACTATCTTTATGAAATATATCAGTATATTACTAATAGTTTAATCAAACTACATACTCAATATGGTATATGATTTAAACGAATAGGATCCGAAACATGATTACCTTCTCATTTAATTAATTTTTTCAAAGAACAAGAAATAACCTACCCAAGTAAAAATTGAAAATATTTCATCCTAGCAGTAAATTATGGCGGAAAGGATGAAATTCTTAGAGGAATCAATACTTTTCTCCAAAACAATCCAAATACTCAATCTCTGTCAGAATCGCAACTTTCATCTTCTATGGATTTAGGACAGTTTCCACCTATAGAACTCGTTATTAGAACCAAAGGTAAAATGGCCAAAAGATTATCAGGCTTTATGACACGATGGATAGCATATGCAGAACTCTATTTTTCTGACCATTATTTCCCAGATTTTACTATTGATGAACTCAAAAAAGCACTTCAACGATTTGATAATATTGTTGAATATAGAAACTTTTGAAAATAGTTTTTTATTAAACATATAGTTATGGGAGTTTTCCAAAAAGAGCTATCAAAATACAGCATCATTATAGAAGAAACATTAGCAAACACTATACCCAACACTCTTTTTTCTTATTGATCTGATATATGGAAAGATTCTCTCCATCAGTTTATTTTGCATGGATGAAAAAGATTAAGACCTATTCTTGCTATGATTATGGCAAATGAACTCTGATATGATAGTAAAAATAACCCTATTCCATTTACTAGTTTAGAAGTATTTCATGACTTTCTCCTTATCCATGATGATATTATAGATCAAGATGAGATGAGACGATGAAAACCAACTCTCCATATGACAATGCAAGAAAATTTATGATTGGAAAATAATAATAAAAAACATTTTGGTCATGCTCAAGCTATTATATGAGGCGATGTAGTCTATGCTCTTGCACAAGATATTATATTAAAAAGTCATATTCATACAGAAAAAAAGATCACACTCCTACAATTATTATCAACAGCAATGCAAAATGTTGCACGATGACGGTATAAACAATTTCTTTCTGATTATATAAAACTAGAAGATATATCCTTAGATTATATCATACAATACAATTTGATAGATGTAACAAGTTCTTATAGTATCCTATTTCCATTACAATTCTGACAAGCAATTGCTACAGGCAATCCTAATATCAGTAATGAACTACGTATATTTGCTCATAGTCTATGAATCATTTTCCAAACGGGAGATGATATATTAGGTTTATTTGGAGATCAGAATATAACAGGAAAGTCAAATAATGGAGATCTTATTCAAGGGAAAAAGACAATTCCACTTTATTTTACTTATCATTATGCACCAAAAGAAGAAAAAGATTTTTTAACTAACACTATTGGACAAAAAAATCTTAGTGATAAAAAAATTCAAAAAATAAAAAATCTTATATCTGAATATGGTATGAGTCACACACAAAATTTCCTAGATAAGCATATCAATATCTGTAAAACCATGCTCAAACAATTACCATATTCAGGTCATCGGAAGAATATTTTTGAAGATTTTTTAGAATATTTAATTACGAGAAAAATATAGTATCCCCTTACCAATTTTCATTCTAAGCTTTTTACTCTTATTTTAACTAACTCTTGCATACTCCTACTCAGATAAGTATACTGAAGGGTAATTTTTTATTAGCGCAAAACACCACAATGTTTAATTGGATTATCAATGCTGTAGCAGGAAGCTACAATGAAAGACAGATCAAAAATATCCTGCCTTTGGTACAACAAATCAACAATCTTTCTGACACGATGGACGCTTGGACAGACGATGAGATCAAAGCTCGCTCTCTCGCTCTCAAAGATATTATATCTCACATAAAACTTCCTAAAAAAATTAAAGATAAAGAAGGAAATCTAAAATTAGAATCTACAGATTCCCCTCTCGATGAATATCTACCAGAAACATTTGCTCTCGTAAAACAAGCTGCAAAAAGACTGGTTGGTACAAGTTATACAGTGAAAGGAAATGAAACTATATGGAATATGGTTCCTTACGATGTACAAATTATTGGAGGTATCAATCTTCATAAATGAAAAATATCAGAGATGAAAACAGGTGAAGGTAAAACGCTCGTAGCTACGATGCCTGCTTATCTGAATGCTCTTACTGGACGTGGAGTACATATCATTACAGTAAATGATTATCTTGCTTCTCGTGATTCGGATCAGATGAGAATTCTTTTTGAGTTTCTTGGATTAGAAGTAGGTTGTGTAACAAAAGCCACTCCGCCACAGACTAGAAGAGCTGAATATGAAAAAGATATTACCTATGTAGAAAATAGTGAACTCTGATTTGATTATTTGAGAGATAATCTTGTTAAATCACTGGATGAAAGATCTGTACTTTGGAGACCACTGTATTATGGTATTGTAGATGAAGTAGATAGTATCTTAATTGATGAATCAAGAACTCCTCTCATTATTTCAGAGCCAGATTCTGAACCAACCGAAAAATATTCTTATTATGCACAGATCGTACCAACACTTATTCCAAGTAAAAATAAAAAGAAAGTCAGTAAAGGTTTCCTTGCTGAATTAATAAATACAGAAGATAAAGAAAATCCTGAAGATATGAGTGACTACTTTGTCGATGAAAAGTTAAAAACTGCATCTCTCAGTTCTCAAGGTATTGAAAAGCTTGAAAAAATACTCAATGTAGAAAATCTTTATAGAGATATAGGATATGAAGAAATTCATCATATTGAAAATGCACTCAAAGCATATGCATGCTACCAAAATGGAAAAGAATATCTCATCAATAACGGCGAAATAATTATCGTAGATGAAAATACAGGTCGTGCACAACCAGGAAGAAGATTCTCTCAAGGACTTCATCAAGCTATTGAAGCAAAAGAAAATGTTACTATCCAAAGAGAATCTAAAACTCTCGCAACTATCACGTACCAAAACTTCTTCAAACTCTATTATAAACTCAGTGGTATGACCGGTACTGCAACAACAGAAGGAGAAGAATTTGATAGTATCTATAATCTCAATGTCCTTGCTATTCCAACCAATAAACCTGTCATTAGGGTAGATATCAATGACAAAGTATTTTTCAACCAGAACGCAAAATGGAAGGCTGTCGTTGATCAAATTGAATTTTCTCATATTATAGGACAGCCACTTCTAATAGGTACATCTTCAATTCATACTTCAGAATTTGTAAGTACTTTACTTAATCAAAGAAATATAAAACACTCTGTACTCAATGCAAAATATCACGAACAAGAAGCTCAAATAATATCTCGTGCTGGACAACTTTGATCAGTAGTAGTAGCAACTAATATGGCTTGACGTGGAACCGACATTAAACTTGAAGACAAACTGAATGACCAACTTGCACTCAATTATGCACAATGGATTGAACAAACAGTTTCTGGAAATAATATAACCAAAACTAAATCTGGAGTCAGAGCTAGCATTTTTTCTGAATACGAATACGAACTCACTATTGATGCATTGAAAAATCAATTTTCTGACTTGAATGAAGATATTGTTATCGCTTCATATAAATCCTTACAGTCATTTTGAGAATACACCATAAAGATAAATCTTAATACTAAAAAGAAATTTTCGCATGAAATCTATGCAGAAATTATTATTGCCCATAAAGATTCTCAGAGAGAAGATGGTATAGCTAGAGATTTTCATTATTGATTAGGTATTATAGGTACAGAAAAACATGAATCCAGAAGGATTGATAATCAACTTCGTGGACGTGCTGGTAGGCAAGGAGACCCTGGTTTCTCTGTATTCTATGTAGCACTTGATGATACAATCATGCGTAAGATGGGAGGAGAAAAGATACAAAGTGTAGCAATTCTTCTTTTACCAAAATCAGAACTAGAAATTCTTGAACTTACTCAGTCTCAGTTTACAAATGCAATAATTAGAGCACAGAAACAAATGGAATGATGGCATTTTAGTACGAGAAAACATCTCTTTGACTATGATAGTGTTATCAATAAACAAAGACAATCTATTTATGGAAGAAGAGACAATATTCTTCATACTCTTCATAATATTTATCATCCAAGCGACGAAACTGAAGAGACCAAAAAAGCAAATGTTGATAATCTTACTACTCAAATTATAGATCTTGTAGAACATTCTGTAGAAAAATTCTTACAAACACAACAAGATTTATGAGTATCTCAAGAAGAATTATTAGAACTCATTAATAAAGAATATAATCTCTCTCTGGACACACAACATATATCAGAATCTCTCTATACAAAATCTACGCAACATATCTCAGCTCATATTATTAGTAAACTTGCTGATGCTAGAGAACTTCTCTGAGATGATATATTTGTAAGGGTCTGTGCAAATATTTATCTGACCATGATTGATAGAAATTGGGTAGAACATATTGATGAAATGCAATATCTTAGAGAAAAGGTTGGACTGGTAGGGTATGCTCAACTTGATCCATTAGTAATTTACAAAAAAGAAAGTTACGAAAAATATCAAGCACTCAACACTATCATAAACGAAAGTACTGTAAGTATGCTTACTAATACAAATTTTGAACAAATATCAGAAAACATTAAAACACAACAACAAGTCCAACTTATGCAAGAACAACAGAACAACAATAGTACTGATATTCTACAGAAACTCAGATCTGCAACAAAAGATACTGCAAGGGTACAAGCACAACCACAAAAAGCTGAAATCATCATCAATTCAAAACCTCAAAATACCACTGAAGATGAATTTGAAATCATTGAAATTGACAATAATACTCCTACACAATCAAATCAAGGAACACAAACCTTCACCATACAAAAATCAAATAAAATTCGTCCAAATGATAAAGTAACTATAAGATACGCTGATGGTAAAGTAGAATTTGATGTAAAATACAAAAAAGTAGCTGATGATATTAAATCTGGAAAAGCTGAGATTATTTAAATTATTATGAATTATAAACTCCTCTCTGAGGATCAGAATATTCCATTACTTGATCGTCTCCTTTCTGTGAGATGAGTATTTGATGAACATGAGAGTTTTCTCAACCCTACACTCAGTAAGAATCGATGAAATCCTCTGGATCTCAATGATATGGATAAAGGTACGGATATTTTGATTCAAGCGATGAAAGATCGTAAATCTATTTGTATCTTTGGAGATTATGATGTCGATGGAGTCACTTCAAGTTATCTGATGTATCTGCTCATATCACAGTATCTCAATTATCCAAAAGTAAAAATTATGTATCCTGACAGACTCAAGGACGGATATGGTATGAAAGTTCATCATGTGGATATGATGAAAGCAGCTGGTCATGATTTCATTATCACTGTCGACAACGGTATCACAAGTATACAAGAGATGATTCATGCAAAAAATCTTGGTATGCAAGTCATCATAACAGATCACCATAAAGCACTAGAAATTCTACCCGATGCTGATGCTATCATCAATCCTCAAGTTTCAGATCACTATGAATTTAAATGACTTTGCTGAGCAGGAGTAGTATTTAAATTTACTCATGCTTTACTTAAAAAGAGTAAATTATCTTCTGAAATTCAACAATCTATTATGAATCATTTTCTACCAGTAGTTTCTATCGCTACAGTAGCAGATTGTGTTCCGCTTTTATGAGAAAATAGAGCAATTGTGAAAAGATGACTTGCTCAGATGACCAGAAGAAAAGATATTTTACCATCTCTAGAATGATTACTCAACTTTGTAAATATTTCTTGACCGTTGAAAAGTTTCCATATAGGATTTATCATAGGACCAAGAATCAATGCTGGAGGAAGATTAGCAACAGGATATGATAGTTTAAAAACACTTCTCTTCACTGGAGAAAAACAAATAGAAGCATTAAAGAATTTAGATACTATTAATGATGAAAGAAAAAAACTACAAAAAGATGCCTTAGAACTCTCACTTGAACAAATAGATACCAATCAATCTATCTTAATAGCAACTGATCCATCATTCCATGAAGGTATTGTAGGTATTGTTGCAGGAAGGATTACAGAAAAATATAATAAACCATCTATTGTTCTCCACCTTAGTACATCAAAGTGAGTTGCTGTAGGAAGTTTGAGATGACCAGTCCACTTCGATGTGATGAAAATGATGCAATGGATACAAACCCAGTCCTACGGAAAATGAATACCATGAAATAGAGGTATTCTTACTAGATTTGGTGGACACAAACAAGCAGGTGGTCTCAGTATACATTTAGAAGATCTGTGATTACTTAAACAATTAGCACAAGAATATGCTTCATCGAATATCACTCCCCAACAAGAGAAAAAACAAATAATCGTCGATACCCTTCTTCATGCCCATGAACGAAACGAAAAAATATTATCACCACTTGAGCACATGGAACCATTTGGGAATAGTAATGAAGAACCTATCTTTGCACTACAAAATACCATTATCAAATGAACTGATACTGTAGGTAGTAGAGGGAAATGACACCTGAAACTTTCTCTTAATCATGAAGGTAAACATATTGAAGCACTCTACCGATCGAAAGGTGATAGATGAGATGAATTTCCTATAGGATCCCAAATTGATATCATTGGAAAAGTAAAATTTGATACTTATAAACAAATTCATTATATTGATGGAATTATGGTAGAAGAAGAGGGAGCTTTATAAAAAATAATAGTATGCTCAAGAAAAACATAGACTATTTCTTTCAAAGACTACAAGAGATGTACCCAGAAAATCGTACTGATCTCATCTGGAAAACTCCTCGACAACTTCTCGTAGCTGTAGTGATGTCAGCTCAAACTACAGACAAACAAGTCAATAAAGTAACAGGACAGTTTTTCAGTAGTATCAAAACACCTTACGATACTTTACAACTCTCATTAGAACAACGATCTGAATGTATCAAATGAGTAAATTATGCTCCAACGAAAGCAAAAAATCTTTATAAAACAGCGCAACTTCTGACTGAAGATCATACTCAACCAGACTATGTTATACCTGATAATATGTCAGAATTAGTCAAACTTTCATGAGTTGGTGAGAAAACAGCAAAAGTTGTCCTCCATGTATTATATCAAACTGATGATATTGCAGTCGATACTCATGTCCATCGTGTAGCGAATAGAATTGGATTAGTCGATACCAAAACACCGCTCCAAACATCAAAAATCATTGATAATTCGATACCAAAACAATATACTTATATAGCACATCATACCTTGATATTCTTTGGGCGTTATCATTGTCTGGCACGTAAACCCAAATGTGAATCGTGTCCATTCACTTCGTTCTGTAAGTATTATAAAGAAAATAAAAAATAATCTTCCATTACACTGTCATTGCGAAGAACGAAGCAATCTATATTATACTATGGATTGCCACATTGTTCCTCCTCGCAATGACAAGCGACTTTATAAACCCAATAACTTTATCAATCTTATACACTTCTACCATGCAAGAAACGATCATCACGACACTCAACACGCGAATGGCTTCGTCATCAATACTCATCAAAATTATTCCAATTCTAGGAGATATTTTTGTTTTTACCTATCCTATCTATCTTCTCTATATTTATTTCTCTCATTCAGAAAGCATTTCTCGATGGAAAAAAATCTTACATATCTCAGAAAATAGTACAAATAAAATCAATGCCCTGACTATCATCTTTGCCACAGCAAGTGGTGTGATCATAAATTATATATTCAAAGCGTTTATTAGTGAAGCAAGACCATATGAATCCATTGCTTTAGCTATCAATCCACAAGAATCACTTATTCTCAATAGCATTCCAACTGATTCTTTCCCATCAGATCATGCGACAGTAGGGATGACAGTAGCACTGACTACTCTTATCTTAGCATATAGATATAACAAAAAATCACTGATCATAGCATGATGGTGTTTCTTTGCGTTTGCTCTTATTATGGATATCTGTCGTATCACGATAGGAGTACATCGACCATCAGATATTCTTGGTGGTATTGGAGTAGCTATCCTTGTATCTCTTATAATTACGTATATTCCTATCGCTACTTTTCTTACAAAAAAAATATATACTCCTCTCATTAGATTTCAGGAATATATATTTGAGAGAATTATGAAATAATTAAGATCGTTGTTGCCCTAATGCTAAATTAATTTCACGTTTTTTAAAATTTTCTTTTTGATCATCAGGAATATAAGGAAGTAAATCAGTCTTTATTTTTTCCAATTTTTCTCTTAAAATTGTAGGCGTACGTTGTTCTTTAGGCATTGAAATTAATTGTTTTCTAAAATTAGCTACTATTAATTCTCCTTTTCATTTATCAGCATTTATAAAATCAGTCCTTCATAGTCATAGTCACATTAGAGATACCCAAAGATTAAATTTATTATCATCTTTTGTTAAATCATCTTTTGTTGGATCAACTAGTATTTCATCACCACGAGATGGATAGTTTTTTCAATCTTTTGCTGGTGATAAAATAGTATCTCATTTTTCATTTTTTGTAACAGTTATTATTTTTTCTCCAGCAAGATTTCAACCAATTCACTTATAAAATCTTATTTCATTATTAATAATAGGAACCAATAAGTGACTACCCATTTTAATATACTGGTCATCTCCTGATCCTCTAATTTCTAACGGCATTCCATCTGGGTAGTTTATATCATCTATTCCTTTCACTTTAATAATATTAGGATTTTCCTTTGTTTCTTTAGTATCTGCAGGTTTATCTACTTTTTCTCATAGAATATTTAATAAATCTGTATTAGTAGGATCTTTAATAGCTGCTGCAATATATGCTTTCTGTTGATCTATTCAGGCTCAAGCAAAACGACGTTTCAGATCTTGCATGTTCTCATCATTTTTTCATAGAGTAAGGAGTTTTAATGCTCTAATATAAGTCAATTTATTTCATGCTTTATCTATTACTTTTTCTTTTTCTTCCTCACTTTTTCCAGAATCTAATTTAGATATTTTTTGCTCTGCTTCAGAGAATGCTGCTTCTATAGCATATTTATTTTTATCCTCCTCTTTACCAAACAAAGCCATCATATTATAGAAAATAGCCTTAAACTCACTAGCTAATGGACTATCAAACAACGTTTTGAATCCATCTAAAAATCAGAGAGGTTTTCTTGGTGTAGTAATTTTATTTCAGCTATTTAATCATTTGTCTCACTGAATTGTCTGTTCTACTACCTGCAGCTGCTTCTTCAATTCATCTCTATTTATCGGTATTTCACCCCTTTCATTCATGTTATACAGTTTTTTAATAGCTTCTGGAGATTGTAGGTTTACCACTTCTGAAAACTTTTGTGGCTCACCGTTTTTCCCAAATCAGAATCATAATTTTTTATCTCATTCAGTAACAACAATGAGTTGTTGTCCATCTTGAGACTGTTCTACTGATATTGTTGCTGATGGAGTAAATCATCTATCAGCATATTGCAATGCAACATATTTTCTGACTACATTTTCAGCAAGTCATTTATTGGGATTATTTTCTGTAGTCAATGAAGTAAGCAGATTGTTATATCATCATTCCTTATCTCTAGTAAAGATATTCAGTATCGCTTTCTGAGAATCAGGCGTATCGAGGTTATTTTCATCAAGTTTACCATTCAATTGATGATATGAAGAAACAAAAGTTACATCAAAGAGTTTTTTTAATTCATTCTCTCACTCTTGAGTTCTCATCATATTAAGCATGATTTTCATTAGAGATTGTTCATCCTCTGGCATAGCTTTTAAGAATTCACTAATATATGGAGCATTTTTAGAGTCATTCACTATTTCCCATAATCATGGGGTTTCTAATATCGACTTGACCTTTATTAATTCATTATTACTCATCAAAGAACCATCAATCTGCTCTCCTGTCATCTTATCAGGGTATTTTTTGAGCATTGATTGTTTAAACTGTTCCATTGGAGTGGTAAGAGTTTTCTCTTTTCGTAGATTAGATTCCGTTGTATTATATGTCTCCTTAAGATTTTTATTTAATTCATTGTCTGCAGCTTTTCTTTCTTGTTCTGTTGCTTTATCATTGATTATCTTCTGATCAGTACCCTTTTTCATTTGATCATCAAAATTCCTTATTTGTTCAGCTGTTACACCACCAAAATTTTTTTTCTCTACAGGACTACCATCTAAATAATTTTTACTATCTACTCAACCCATAATATCAACGTATTAACGATATAAAATTATTTCTATTATAGCTCATTTTTTCAGAAAATCAATTTTCACTACACAATCCTCCCTTCAAATATTGACAAGATATAACAATAATTTATAGTATTTCAATTGTTTTCATATTCTACTTCTTTATACTACTTGTAACTCAAAATTTATAACTTATAATTTCTATTGTGTCCTCAATTCAAGACTATATCAAAACAAAGCTCAATGATGAACAATACGCTTCTGCTATCCATACTGATACTTCTGCCCTGATTTTGGCTGGAGCTGGTTCTGGAAAGACGAGAGTACTTACGTACAAAATCGCTTATCTCATGTTTGGTCAGCAGATTCCTCTTTCCAATATCCTCGCCGTAACCTTTACGAACAAAGCAGCCAAAGAGATGAAAGAGAGACTGATCAATGTCAGTAAAGATCTCATTGAACTCTCCTGAACAAAAGATAACTCCCCTCTTCCAATACTGGAGAGGGGTTGGGGGTGAGGTATGTGGATAGGAACATTTCACTCTATTTTTTTAAAGATTTTAAAAGAAGATATTGATCAGACGATGTTCGGGTTTACCAAGAATTTCGGAGTATATGATACTGACGAAGCGTTTTCTCTCATTAAGCAGATCATGAAAGATGATAAGGTTGATAAAGTTATCACACCCAAAGAAGTAAAAAACTATATATCTAAGCTCAAAAATGAAGGAACAACTGCTGAAATATATGCTAAGATGGTGAATACACCACAAGATAATATTATAGCTCAAACCTATACCAAATACCAAACTCAACTCCAAATAGCGAATGCGATGGATTTTGATGATCTCCTCCTCTATCCGTATCGTATGTTCAAAGATTATCCAGACATTCTCAAGAAACGACAGATACAGTTTCAGTATATACTCGTAGATGAGGCACAAGATACGAACTGGATTCAGTTTGAATTGATGAAATTACTCACCAAGGTCATTGCGAGGAGGGACGACGAAGTAATCCATAATCAATGACTGTCATCCGTTTTGCGTCATCCTGAGTGAAACGAAGGATCTCTGTCTACTAATAGAGATTCTTCCTCCTTACAGCCGTCTGAATGACAAACCAATTCACCAACTCACCAACTCACTAAATCACCAAATATCACCCTCATTGGAGATGATTTTCAATCCATTTACGGCTGGCGTTGAGCTCTGATGGAAAATTTTCTCAATGTAAAGAAAATACGACCAGATATCGAAATTTTTAAACTCCAAACCAATTATCGCTCGAAACCTCATATCGTAGCTGCTTGATCTGCTGTCATCAAAAACAATAATAAACAATATGAGAAAAATATCGTCGCACATAGAGATGGTGATGATAAAATCGTTATCTTCAATCATACCGATGAAAGTTCCGAGGCACTGAATATCGTAGAATTTATCGCCAAACTCAAAGAACAGAACAACAAATCTTGGTCAGATTTCGCTATTTTGTATCGTACCAACGCTCAATCCTCACCATTTGAACAAGTATTAGTTCAAGAAGGTATTCCTTATAAAATTTTTGGTGCATTTAGATTTTTTGATCGTAAGGAAGTGAAAGATATTGTCTCTTATCTCAAATATCTGATCAATAATCGTGATAATGTAGCTCTCAAGAGGATCATCAATATTCCATCTCGTAAACTTGGTGATACTACGATCAAGAAAATTGAAGACACAGCCTTAAGCCAGGAAGTAAGTATGCATGATGTGCTCACAGCGATCAATAATGTCGATGGCATCAATGGTCCAACCAAAGATAGACTAAAAGAATTTAACAAACTTATCGATTATCTTATACAAAAAAGCGATGAACTGACCCCATGAATGATCATCAAACAATTGGTTGCTCAGATAGATTATAAAGCACATCTCTTGAAAGAAGAATGATGAAATCAGCAAGCCGCTGATGATAGATATGCGAATATATGACAGCTTATGAACATGGCAGAAAAATATGACGAAGTATGATTATGATGATTATCGAGACTCATGGACGAGATTAGTCTTCTTACCGATGCAGCAGAAAATGCTGACGAGTCGATTGATAGTATTAAACTCATGACCGTCCATTCATCGAAAGGATTGGAATTTAAGAATGTTTTCGTAGTAGGAGTAGAAGAAAATATCTTTCCACTTGGAAATGCAAGACTCGAAGTAAAACTTCTAGAAGAAGAAAGAAGACTCATGTACGTAGCTATAACAAGAGCTGAAGATCATCTTTTCGTCTCTTATGCTGACTCTCGTATGCAATGGTGACAGACTATGTACAATCGCCCTTCGAGATTCCTCGAAGAAATTCCTGAAGAACTCAAAAAAACCTATTCTCTGGCTGAAAATAGATCCTTCTCTCGTCCATCATTTGATGAAGGTGATATGGTACACCATAAATTATTTGGGAAAGGTACGATCATCGAGATTCGATGAGAAATCGCCATCATTAAATTTCAAAACACGACATTTGGAGTCAGAAAAGTACCTTTGAAATTGGTTAGTTCTATTTAAGTTTATTCCGTCATAATGCCTGTATCAGCATAAATTCAAAATCTTGAATAGATTCGGCATACCAATATCAACGTACTGTTTCTATAACAAGAGATTCGTCTCATTCTCCTCTTCTTACTATCATTGGTTGATCATGTAATTCAGGTTGATTTTCTTGAAAGAGAGTAAGTATAGCATCTCTTGAGAAAGTTTCTTTTTCTTTAATTTTTTGATATTGCTCATACTTTTTTTCAAGAAATTGTTCTTGCTCATTAAGAATTTGTTGTGCTTCTGGAGTAAATCACATCGTAATACATATATAATAAAATAAATACATAGTCCATTATAGCTATTTTTTATCTTTTGTCAAATTTTTCAATAAAAAACAGGTCCGGCGAAAATTAAACTCCTCTCGTTCCTCGAATAAATGCTTGACGCAAAGATTTGGATATATCCCGAGGCACGAGGGCAGACTTCCCGCTCTTTTATACAAATCAAAAAAACAGGTCCGGCAAGAATTGAACTCGCGACGCGAAGCTTTGGAGACTTCCGCTCTACCACTGAGCTACGGACCTATTGATTGACAACCTTTCCACTATACTCAATCCAACACTTAAAATCAAGCGCAAGACAAGAAAATATTGTTTTCAAAGCACGAAATTCATATACTAAACCTATGAAAAAACAAAAAGTTCTTGTCTGACTTTCAGGATGAGTAGACTCAGCCGTCACCGCTCACCTCCTCTTACAGCAATGATATGATGTCACGGCTGGTTTTATGATCAACTATAGAGAACCAGAAAATCCTAACTGCACTACTCGTATCGATCAGCAAACTGCAAAACAAGTAGCAGAATTTTTGAATATCCCTTTTCTCAATTTTGATTTTACGGTAGAATACGAAGATCGTATTATCAACTATATTTACGAATGATACCAAAAATGACTCACTCCAAACCCTGATGTTTTTTGTAATAATCTCATTAAATTTGATCTCTTTTTAGAATATGCACTGATATGATGATTTGACTATATCGCAACAGGTCATTATGCTCAGATTATGAAGATAAATCATATCAATACCCTCTTCCGCTGAGTCGATCCCAAAAAAGATCAATCTTATTTTCTCTCTCGTCTGGACCAACACCAGCTCGATCATGCCCTCCTTCCCCTAGGAACCTATACCAAAGAAGATATTAGAGCTATTGCCAAAAAGATCAATTTACCAAATGCAGATCGTCCTGATAGTCAGGGATTATGCTTTATCGGAAATGTTCCGATGTCTGAATTTCTCAGAAGAAAACTCCCAGAACAGAAAGGTGACATTCTCGATCACACTGGGAAAAAAGTCTGAACTCACAACGGTGCACGATTTTACACCCTCGGTCAGAGACATCAACTTTTCTTACCCTTCAAGGCATATGTCACAAAGATCGATGTGACGAATAATAGTATAACCGTTGGAGATAAATATGATGAAAGATTACTTACTGACACCGTGTCTGTCACAGATCGAGTATGGACATGAAGTGAAAAGGAGCAAAAAACTCTAGAAAATTGCCTAGTGAAAGTACGTTATCGTCAAGAGCCAGCAATAGAAGCCAAACTTACCCAAAGAACAAACAATTCATTACAATTTTCCATACCAGAAACTCGATGAGTAACTCCTGGACAAATTCTTGTAGCTTATACAGAAGATAGACAAGTCATCTGATCAGGGATTATTATCTAATTTTATATAATATCACGAAACGATGTGATTATGATCTCGCATAGGTAAAACCATTATCCTATCAACAGCAGCATATCTTGTCATCAAACACCAACGACAAGCTCAGCAAGAAAGAACTCGTAAAAATTTGATAGAAGAAATCAATACTGATGATAATACGATATTGGGAGAAATGCCATATATTGGATACCATAATTCAGAAGAAGTTAAAACATTACACGAAAAAGAATATCAAAAATATTTAAAATCAAAAAATAGGGGTCAAAATTTGACAAAATAGTTTTTTTCAATACAATAGATTAATTTTAGTATCAAATACTACTCTATGAAAAATATTTGGCGTGCTATTCGTGTCATCTTAGAAATTGCAATTGCCTGCATTATATTTTTCTTTATTATCACAAAAACACCTCTCTTTGAGAGAGCTATTCCTGATCTCGATAACAATAAAGTCTCTACAGGTACTCTTATTGTCGATCAATACACTACAAGAGATAAAACTTCGATAATTACTAACTCTTGAATACTATATACACCTACTCAATTCAGTGGTGTCACACAAATTATTGAAAGTAATGGCAATATTGTCTATCTCTATGATGATGATGCTATTTCCAAAACTACCTCATGAGCTCTTATAGATACTACTCTCTATCCAGCTTCACGTGTCATAGAAGTACCCGTACAACAGGCTAATTCCTGTACTACTCCTCGATGAGAAATCATCAATGACAAAAATACTATTATAGCATATCAGAGCCAAAGAGCAAATAACAACAATACTTGCTGAGCAGAAATCAGAATTTGTACCAATGGGAAACTCTCATGATCATATACATATAGTACTTGCAATTATGAAATCAATGGAACGATAATATGAGCTGATGGCACAAAAATTGAAACCATTTCCTGATCTACCAACAATTCACAACAATATATTGATCTTAGTAAGTATATAAAACAAAAAGAGAGTATACCTGACAAATATATACAACCTGTGATAGTAAGAGATAATTCAACTCCAACTCTTAGTGAAGTTAAATCTCAAAGTATGAATAACAGTACTATCAAAGAACATACTACCTATGGTGATAGCCTCGACCAAACAACTGTCAGAGATTCACCAGCAACCACCTACTATCGTTCCTGTATTACTCCTCGATGAGAGAAAGTAAATCATGGAGATTTTATATATGCATATAATATATCTCAATCTTCTCTCTTACAACAATGTATATCTCAAAAAAGATCTTGTATTGATGGAAAACTCAGTTGATCCTTTCAATATCAATCATGTAAGATTATTGGAGAGCGTATTGGAATCGTAAAAGACTACTATGGTAATATTGTCCAACGAGGTTTACAAAATAGTAATACTAACAATTCGCAAAACTATCTATCCACAACGGTCGAAAACTCTTCTTGTACTACTCCTCGATGACAAGAGATATCTCATACTTCATCAGTCATAGCCTATCGTCTACCAACAAGTACAGACAATTCTCTCTGTGATAAAGAAGTTAGAGTATGTAGAAATTGAGTACTTCATGGATCTTATACTTACCAAACTTGTATGGAAAAACCTAACAATACAAGTTGGCGGAATCGAAATCGATGGAATAATATATGGAACTAAAATCCACTCTGCAATTCTAACATCTTCGCATAAGAACCTTTTTTCTTCACTAATTCAGTATGAGTTCCTGATTCTATTACTTTACCATTCTCAAGAACTAGTATAGTATCTGCATGTTTAACAGTCTGAAGACGGTGAGCAATAATAATCACCGTTTTTCACTTCGCAAGATTATCAAACGCTTTCGTTACTTCCTCCTCACTAAAGGAATCTAGAGCTGATGTAGGTTCATCCAAAAGAATAATCTGTGGATTTTTGAGCATAATCTTAGCTATCGCCAATCTCTGTCTTTGTCCTCCTGACAATCTAATACCCTTCTCCCCTATCTGCGATTCTAATCCATCAGGAAAATCTAAGACAAACTGACACTGTGCGTCAGACTAAAATATATTATAAAACAAATCCAACTTTCTCATTAATTTCTTCAATCTTTTTCGTAGCGATATCGTACGCTTTCTTCGTCCCACGATCAATGATAGCTATAATCTCCTCATCGGTCAGATCATGATATATTTTTTGTATACCACTTGTAAACGTTAACAACTTATCAGTAAGATACTCTTTCGCTTCTCCGTATCCCATACCTCCAGCTAAGTAACGATCACGAAGTGCTTTATCTTCTTCTGGAGTAGTGAAAAGTTTCGAAAGTTGGTAGACTATACATTCATCAGGATTTTTCGATGCTTCTACAGGAAGCGATGCTGTCGTAATTTGTTTTACTTTCTTACGAAGAGTTTTTTCATCATCAAGTAATCATAAGAAATTATTGTATGACTTGGACATCTTACGTCCATCGATACCAGGAACTATCGCCACATTCTCATCAATATAAGGGTCAGGAAGCTTTAATGTTTCACCAAAATAGTCATTAAATCTCTGTGCAATATCACGACAAAACTCTAGATGTTGCTTCTGATCTTGTCCAACTGGCACAATATCTGCATCATATAAGACAATATCTCCAGCCATCAAGATAGGATAATTGAATGTCCCCACACCAAATTCTTTCCCCTTTCCTTTCGCAACAGCATCTTTGTAGGCATGCATACGCTCCATAAATCCCATATGAGTAATACAGGAAAGAATCCATCACAACTGCGCATGAGCTGGGATCGATGCTTGATTAAAAATACAAATCTGATCTTCAGATAATCCATACTGACGAATAAGAGCGATATAGAGACGACAAAAATTCATCGTTTGCTGTTGCATCAGTGATTTATCATGCACCGTCGTCAGAGTATGCATATTTGCTATCATAAAAAATCATTCATTCTGACTATCTTGAGCGATCAGACGAAACAGTGGTTGTACAGCTCCAAAATAGTTTCCAATATGGATTTGATCAGATGTAGGTTTAAGACCAGTAAGAATTCTTTGTGCCATAATCAGTGCTATACAATATCATAAAAGTGAAGAAATACAGAATAAAACACCATAAAGTGTCACTACTCTAACTTTAGTTCGTTATCTTTAATAGATACTCTTTTTGAGTAGTATTGCAATGTTTTTTGACTTGCATTGTGTTATTAAATGCATACCATAAATTTATAATTTATTTTTTCTTTTCAACTATGAAAAAAGTATTTATCTGATGATTACTTTCTCTTCTCTGATGAACAATTGTTTTCGCCGCAGATACCTGTCAAGGTAATATTTGTATTGATGGAAGTGGAAATACATATATGCAAAATAATGATGCTATCTATAATGAATTAATAGATGGTCTAACTGGAGTCGTAAATACTGGTATAGTAACAACTGGATCTATCAGTAGTACAACTATAACAGGAACCACCACCAGTGGTAATACCTTTACACCTACAGGTAGTAACACTTCTGGGAAAAGTGAATTAGATGAAGCAATTCTCCGAGGATATAATAATGGTCTCACCATGTATACTACTATACCTGATTATCAGGCAGATTTGGCACTTCTAAGAGAAGACACTTCCAAACTTATGTATCAAGCAGCACGTACATTATGATATACTGCTACTACGTTCACCGAATGTACATTTTCTGATATAACAACAGTTAGTGAATCTCTACAAGAAAATATTGCTGATATCTGTACATTAGGTGGTCTCATGAAATGAGATAAGGGTGAATTTTTTCCTTTTAGGCAACTCAACAATGCTGAAGCTATCACTATTATAGCAAGAATAGCTGGCATCAAGGATACGACGAGTTCAAGTGCACGATGGACTCCATACCTCGATTATGTTAAAAAATTAGGTATTCTGAATGGAACTGATATCCATGAAGGTACTATGGAAAAGGTTATTACAAGAGGAGAACTTATTATATTACTTCATAGATTAGGTAAAGTATATGATAAATATTATGGAGATTTTTCTCAAGCTATCAATAATCCAGCAAATCTTCCCACAGGCACAAGTTCATCAAATGTCAGTGTAGGAGCTGGTGTCGTAGATACTCCAAGATTTACCAATGCATTACTTTGGATGTATAACAATGATATGACAATGTACTGGAAAGCATCAGATTATGATCCTTTCAATATCATGACAAAGGAACAAGGCGCAAAAATACTTTCTACGTATCGTAAAAAATTTATAACAGCAAATAGAGAAACTGTAGTTTGTAATTACACCGATATCAATAATTCAAACCTAAAAGTCTATATAGAAGATGTCTGTAATTATGGAATATTCCCTAATACAACTACCTTTGATCCAAGTTATAATATTACTAAAGTAGAGTTTGTAAGAGCAATATTAGCCATGCAATGAACTGTTGCTAATGATAGCAATACTCAAACTGTTATTGAGAAGGCTTTAGAAGCAGAATTAATTACTTCTAGTGATCTCTCTACTTTTGATAAACCTATCACAAGATATGAGGTTGCTCTTATGCTTCATACCCTCTATCTCAGAAACACTTTCATTGCTAACCTTAATGACAATAATTCAGTCTATTATGTTATATCTCCTACAATTGATCAAAGTACAGGTTCTACTAATAAACAAAAATCATTCATTGATATCAATACTATAGATAGTAAAGACTTTGACAATGGGTATATTAATATATTCAATACTGTCTATAAAATTAACAAAAAAGAAACTATCAATTATTTCCCAACCAGTTATTCTCGATATGGAACACTTACTGATATCAATACTGATAATGTGATAGGGACTATTACTATGGCAGTAGGACAAAAATCTGGAACAAAAATTGTAGTAGAATGATATATTATATTACAGAATACAGATATTATCTATACTATTACACCAACTGATACTCCTCCATATTATATTATAGAAAAGATTAAATAATTTCATAAACTTTACTAGAAAAAAGTACTATGCATATTGAAAAAATATCTCTCAATCAGGGATCATGAATTACAAAAACATCCAATAGACCAGATTCATTTCAAGAATTTATTGGTCAAGATCATATCATTCGCGTAATGCAAACTGCTATTACTAGTGCTCAAAAAAACAAACACCAACTCTGACATATTCTTCTCTCAGGACCAAGTGGGTATGGAAAAACTACGCTCGCACAAATCACTGCTCATGCCTATGGAAAACAATTTCATATCATCACAGCTTACGCTATAAATAAGCCAGCAGAACTTATTTCCATCATGACAAGCATGAACGAAGGAGATGTGTTATTTATTGATGAAATACATAGACTCAAACCTATTATCGAAGAGATGCTTTATATTGCTATGGAAGATTTTGCTATTGATATGATTATGGGAGATGGTGGTTCCGTAAGAGTTCCTCTCAAAGCATTTACTCTGATTGGAGCAACAACTAGACCAGAAACTCTCTCAGAACCACTAAAAAATAGATTTATCTATAATTTTCACTGTATGGATTATACAAGTGATCAAAAAAATCTTATCATTGAAAGATATCTTACTTACTATAAGATAATTTATCCTTCTCATCTCTTATCATCTCTTGCTCTTAAAGTAGATACCGTACCGAGAAAAATTCATAACCTTATTGTCACCATAAGAGACTATCTTATTAGTCATCATCATACTTTAGAACTTGATGAACAATCACGATCTGACTGTGAACAGTGGCTCAATATTGCTGATGGATGATTAACACCTATACACCAAAAATATCTTGAAATTTTATCATCTAGTACTACTGCTTTAGGATTAAAAACTATTTCTCTAAAGCTTGGAATTAACGAAGAAAGTGTAGAAAATGAGATAGAACCACTTCTTCTTAAATCATGACTGATTGAAAAAACAAGTAAAGGAAGGATGGTAAAATAAAAATATTATATTATTAAAAAACTGTGAGAAATATCACAGTTATTTTTTATTAAAATATTTTTTTATTATATTGATCAGAATATTTCGCCTGATCTGGAGAGTAAATACTCTCTAATGAACTACATATCTCTTCATAACTCATCTTCTGAGGATCTACAATTAAAGGAATTTGTAATTCTTTTGTTTTATAATTGCATACAGCAATTACCAGAGGGACTTCTGATAGCTTAGCTATCATATAAAATCCTTCTTTCCATCTTTCAACTCTTTTTCTTGTGCCTTCTGGAGTTACAAGAAATGCAATTTCATCAGTATTCTTAATACAAGAAACTGAAAATTTTAATAAGGATATTGCTGAGCTTTCTCTAGCTACACCAATTCCTCCCAACTTCTTAATCAAAGAACCATACCAAGACTTAGTATATAAATCCTTAATTAAAACTTTTATAGGAATATCTAAGGCCCAAAAGCCTATAATCCCATAAAAGAAATCCCAATTACTTGTATGTGGCGCAGCCACAAGTACAAATTTCTTAGGAATTTCTTTAACTTTTATATTCCAACGCCAATCGACGCAGAACATAATAATTTTTGCCATAATTTTTTTCATAGTATTATTTTATTTTATGACAATATATTACACAATAGTAACATATAAGTCAATAAAAAAACTTAGTATCACTACTAAGTTTCTGATTATAAATACTAATTTATCATTAGAATGGAAGATCTTCATCCTGTGAATTTGAGCTTGAACCACCATTCAAACCATCAATTCTCCATGCACTAATACTAGTGTAATATCTTCCAGTATTTTCTGAGTAATTTGTTCTAAAGTTAAGAGAAGCTTTAATAGTATCTCCTACTTGAAATGGGTCAATAAGGTTAATTTTGTCCTTAATCAAATCAAAAGCGATACCTCATTTAAATTCTCTATCAGTAGATTCTTCCAAAACAACTGTTCTTTTTTGGAGGGCATTTTGACCAACAATCTCTACTTCACCAATAAATGTGATTTTTCCTTCGTATTGCATGAGTTATAATATTAAGAATAAATAGAATGAAGCTATTCTACTATAGTAGTAGCAATTTTCTCCTCCAAAAGCAAGAGATTTTTTATTTTTCTACTTTGAAATATCTATTATAAGACTTTTAGCTCATTGCTTATAATTTCTTTATATATTCTTAAATTTATATAATTCTATACCATTAATAAGCCCATCAAGCACATTTTCTTTCGTATCTTCTAAAATATTCACGATAATTACCTTATCATCTAAAGAAATATTACCTTTAAAATAAATTCTAATCATTTCTTTACCAATCTGTTTAAACATTTCATACGTTGATGTCTGTCAGATTTTATATCCTTTTACTCCCCAAAGAAGATTATTATATCTATACGAGAAATCATCTCTAGTAAACATCAATAATGGGATATTCATCCCTAATGCTGAAATAGTTGCTGCTGTATGACCATGAGTAGTATAACATAACACTATCTTAGCTCCTGTATCTGCAACAATTTTAGGAAGTAAATCAATAAGATAATTATTTTCATTTACAATTTCATCTTTTTTATATTGGATACTTCTAATTTCAGGAAGATATTCACCAGTACCTTCTATGGTCATCAATTCAGTAAAAACTTTTTGAATACTTTCTAAAGGTGTTTCAGTTTCATTTAAAAAACCTTCCGAAATAGTAATAATATCTACTCCAAGTCTGATATAACGCTTCAATTGTTCTACCATTCATTCTTCGTGAATAAGATCAGTTGCATTCAAAACGACAATAAGAGGTTTACCAAGATTTTTTACTTCTAAAATAAATTGATCTTCATCATCAAGTTCTTTCCAATCATCATGATGAATCACTACTCCATCAATAATTTCAACAATATCTTGAACGCCTTCTTGTACCATTTTTCTAGAAAGACGAGCATATAATTTCATACCTTGTCCATTATTTTCATGTAAGAATTTCCTAATATCTTCAACATCCGAAGTTTTCTTAATTGATCCAGCAGACAAAACATTTACTCCACTTTGAATTCCCCAAATCACATTTTTCTTGTCTCTCTCAGAAAGGAATGATATTTTTTGAGAATAATTTTCAAAAACTATTTTCTGACCAAGATTCAGTTCTCCTGCAACAATACAGATAAGTTTATAAAGTTCATTTGACCTATCGATGAGTTTAAACTGTACCTCACTTCCCATAAATCCAATAATCGTACCTATAGGCAAGTCATCAATATAAGGATAATTAATAAACAAAGCCGTATTATCATCTTCTAAAATAGAAGAATATTCTAAATAAATAGTTTGATTTTGTTCAAATAGTAAAGTATTCATATTCTTGATAGAAATATCCTCTCCTTTTGTTTCTAACATGATCGTCTTACTATCATCAAGTTTAAGAATCGTATCAATATATTTTCTCTGCACATCATCAAAATTTTTATTTGCAACATCAATAGAAAACATACTAATGGTATTAATAATTTTTGAAAGAATAGTTTCTTTAGCAATAGTTGATGAGATTGCTACTCATGCTTTGATAAATCTTAATGACATAATTACTTTTACAAATTAAAGTGAGTAGTATTATTTATAACGGAATTTTTTCTTTTTTCTGATCATATATTTGGGTTGAATAATACGAACATCATTCGATACAGTATCATCTTCAAAAGTCTTTATACTGACGCGTATTCCTAGTTCTCTCTCCAATTCACGAACAGTTTCTCATCATTTTCCTATAAGAGTTCACTTCTCTTCATAAGGAACATAGATTTCAACCGTATTATCTTTCATAAATAATCCATATTCAAACTGAAGTTGTTCTGAAAGATATTGTTCTATATACAGTGATGCTAATTTTGAGCTTCCTGACTGTAATTTTTCACCAATAACTTTATCAAGAGGCATCACTACTACTTGTTCACCAAAACTATATAATTCATACACTATCTGTCAGGTAAAAAATTCTTTAACTTCTACTACAGGACGAGCAAGATCTTCTGACATCATTCCAGAAGGTGTTTTTACAGTAAATGATAAGGTATATACCGTATGTATTCTCCCTCATTCAATAAAGACAACTGTATCTATTACTTGAGGTATCATCCCAAGAGACACTACTCAGATAAATCTCTGTATACTATCAATCGCCTGAGTAGCATGAATCACACCAATCAAACCAATACCAGTCAATCTCAAGTCCTTATAAAGCATAAAATCAGGCGTATTTCTTACTTCATCATATATAGTAAAATCAGGTCTAGAAAGCAAAAGAATATCTCTTAATTCATCATGAGTACCATGAGAAAATGAATATTGAACGACATCATCAGCTACTTGGAGATCACGAGGCGCTTCGATAGTCTTTATGATTTTATTTTGGTCCACATACATATCCACAAGAGCCTGAGCAAAGGTTGTTTTTCCAGATCATGGAGAGCCAGCAATTAAAATACCTTGTGAATTATACTGTAAACGATTAACTAAAGCATCATCAATATCATAATCAGAGAAAGTTAATCTTGTTATTGGTCTTACTACCGTGATTTCATAATCATCTGCTAAAGGTGGATAAACAATCACTATTCTATAATGTCACATCTGTAATACAGCAGAAAGTTTACGTTCTATCTCTATAATTGCATCATCACGGAGTTCTACTTCTTTATACAGAATTGTGATTAGTTCTTTAACTTCTTGTTGATCCATCTTCTCTCCGACCATCTTCATCACCCACGCTCCTGGTTTGCCTTGTTTCACACTAAGTTTTGTTCAAGCTTTAATATGCAGTGACATAATATCAGACTGAAAATAAGAATCTAACACACTTTTATGAGGAGATTCATAGTACATTATCATCAAGTGATTCAAATAAATATTATATAATATTTTTATATTATGTCATGATATATTTTTTTATATCAATAATAAGATTATCCTTTTCACATAATTTCATTATACTCTACTAAAGGGCATACCTTTCAAGAAATTCTTAGTTTTCTCTTTAATCGAGTAAATACAATAGGAATAAAATATAAATAAATGACATTTGTTTGCAAGACAATTTTAAATAATTCTATCCTTATAGTTCTCTCATGTTCTATCTTATCCGTACTCTAAAAGAAGATGATTGAAAGAGCATCAATACTGATTTTATCTTAGAAGCCCAAGATGAGAGTATTGTTAAAGATTTTTTCAATAACAATAAAATTATTATTTTGGGAATTTCTCAAGTACAAGGACGACCTCTATCAGCAGAATTTTTTTGAGAATTTCAAATTACAGAAGATCAGACTAGTACATTCTGCATGAAGGCAGATACTATTGAAGCAGTAGTACAACGTTGTATAGATCTATGACTACCTATTATACAAATCAATAATAATAAAAATCCTATATCTCCAGAAATATCTAAAAATCTTATCAATCAAATTACACAAAAGAAAATAGAGCAAATCAATAAATTAAAAAGTGAAACGGCAGCAAAAAAAGAAAAAGAAAATAAATTAATGGAAGACAAGAAAAAAGAAAAAATATTAAAAGTAATAGAAGATACATTACAAGATATCAAAAAACTTGAAGAAGTTCATAAAGATGATAATAATATTGTAAATGAAAAAAGAAAACTGAATGACCTTAAAGAACAACTCACCAAAATTAGAATGTGATCCAATTTAGAGAAGGCAACTTCAACTTTAGAGGAAACTTTCGCTTTGATGGAACAAATAGAAATGGCCTCTATACATACTCTCAAAGAACAAGAGCAAAAAATTTATGAAGGTACAATTGTATCAAATATTGATATCATTAGAGAACTTGATAAAATTAAGAGAGCACAACAAGTGAACCAAGCAGGGACTAAAAAAACATCTTCAGATTTATATTATACCTATCTTGGTATAGTATGACTCTACCAAAAATTTATTGCTAAGGATATTGTCAATAAAACATCTCAAGTAAAAAATATTGTAGCCAATATTACTCCTTACTTTTCTTTTGCAGCGATGATATGAGCTTTATGAACTAGTCTTTTCTTTTATTATTATCTTATCTCAGATCAACTTCACTACAATATTCTCCTTACTATGATAGCATTAGGAATCTTTAATCTTATACGATCTCTCCTCATTGCGCTTTTCAAAGCAAAGACTATTTTTACTCATTTACTCTATATTATTCTTGCTATTATCATAACAATAATTATACACAAGATTATACTCGTATTTTTTGCTCTTGTATAACAATCTTATATGATTGAATTTCTTGTTATTAGTACTATCAGCACCCTTATTGGCTATTTTTTTATATGGATAGACTTATATCGACTCACTCTTCTTCCTCTCTTTTTTATCTTAGTATTTATTGTTACTAGTTTAGGATGAATTTCAGTATGATCTTTTACAAAGGAGCAAATTAAAAATCATGGAGCATTACTTTCATGGTGAGTTATTATCATTGGAATTACTACTTTACTCATCAATCAGTGATTGGTACGATATCATGTTATATCTATTACGGTCATCATCAATATAATACTCTATATCAGCTCCTACCAATGGGATTATCATGAAGGTAAAGAGATTTTTTTAGGATGATTAGCAATATCATTTTTGATTGCATTGATCTATACTCTTTGAACACAACAATATCATCTCTTAGCTATTATTATTAGTATTGCTAGCGTTCTCTTTTTATGATTATTACATATCTTATTTTATCTCTTTCCATCATTAGATCAAAAAGACATTACAATCATTATTCATCAACAAGAATTTGCGCTCTATGCTTGTTTAGGAGTGATACTATATCGGATTTTTCAACCAAATTACAATGCAATAGTAGTGTCACAATTAGCATTTATCACTCTCTGTATAGGAGTAAGACAAACATACCTTACAAGACAACAAGAAATAAAACATGAAAAAAAATCCTGACTCAGTGGACGTTCACTTCTTGCCTGACAGAAAGTATTAGAATGGTATGATGACCAGAATAAAGCTTTTGATCTCCATCTCTTTAACTTTCTGATCCAAAAATGATATATGCCATCTCATTATGGGATGAAAATATTACAATATGCTCAGATAGCTCTAATTATTATACTCGTATGAATCAGTATTCGAGGACTTTTCAATCACACAGGACAAACATTACTTCGATATCGATTGGGAATTCTCTGTTTTATTATTACACTCTTTGGGATCAATTCTCAAGAAAAATTTATCAAATACTACAAAACTATCGCAATAGGTCTTATTACTGGTTCATATTACATTACTCTCTTCGATAGTATAGGTCATAGTAGTACATTCACATGGGGCTCACTCATATGGCTCTGCCTCAATATGATTTGTTGTCTATTTTACGAAGATATTTTCCCGAAATCTAAAGATATTTTCACTAAAAAAGATATTCTCTTTTGGCTTAGTATGATTATTATAGGAAGTATAATCACTACTCTATCTCTTATATCACTCCCATTAAACTGATCTATTCTCTTTGCCTTATGATGTATTATTATTGGTATGGTTAGTTATTTCTCATATCATATCTGGAAAAAAATAAACTAATATATCTATGATCTAATGAATACATATTAAAAAATCTACTGAATCATCATCAATAGATTTTTTAGTATGTATGTATTTACAGTTATAGAAGATATAAATTCTCTATTGTAAGTTTTTTCTTGCTACTGCTCTTGCTCCTTCTGTAAGGTATATCTTACGAATTCTGATAGTCTTCGGTGTAATCTCTACATATTCATCAGTACCGATATAGGCAAGCGCATCTTCAAGAGTCATCTTATGAATAGGTTCGAGTCTCATCGCTTCGTCATGACCCTGTGATCTCATATTCGTGAGTTGCTTATTTTTAGTCAGATTTACTTCCATATCACCTGGTTTTGCAGATTCACCGACCACCATTCCCTCATACAATTCATCACCTGGTTCTACAAAGATCGTTCCTCTTTCTTGTAATTTCCAGATACTATATCTCATCGCCACTCCTTTATCCATAGAAGTCATGGAACCATTGATTCTCTTTTTAATTTCTCCTTTATGTCTATCGTAATGAGAGAATGAACTATACATGATACCCTCACCTTTTGTCATCAGAATAAATTCTGCTCTCAGACCTAACAATCCTCTCGTCGGACACTCAAACGTCAACGTCGTCAATCCATTATGTGAAACCATGTCAGTCATAATTCCTTTACGATCTGATAACATAGTAATAATAGTACCAGAAAGATCATCAGCAACCGTAATTACTACTTGTTCGATTGGCTCCATAAGTTTACCTTCTTCCTTTTTCATAATCACTTGAGGAGCAGATACTTGAAGCTCGAATCACTCTCTTCTCATCGTCTCAATCAGTACAGAAAGATGAAGTTCTCCTCTACCAGATACTGGATATCTATTACCTTGATCAAAATCTACTTTCAATCCTACATTAGTCTCCAATTCTCTCGCCAATCTATCCATGATATTACGAGAAGTAACCAATTTCCCATCACGCCCCATAAATGGACTATCATTTACTAAGAAATCCATAGTCAACGTAGGCTCATCCACATGAATAGGAGGGAGTTGTGTTGTACCTTCTTCACCAACTGTCTCTCCCACGAAGATATCACTCATACCAGCAATAGTCACTACATCACCAGATCTTGCTTCTTTTTGCTCAATTCTTGTAAGTCCAAGCGTAGTAAATACTCTAGAGATTTTTCCTTTACGCTGATTTCCATCATTATCAAAAACAATAACTTGCTGACCAGGTGTAAGTGTACCTGCATAGATACGTCCTACTCCAAGTCTTCATAAGTAATCATCATATCCCAGATTTACTACTTGCATTTGCAAAGGTTCTGAAGAACGATCCTCAGGTGGAGTCACATGATCCAAAATCATATCAAAGATAGGGGTAATGTCTTTCGGAGGATTTGCAGGATCAAAACCATCTAATGATTTCATAGCATATCCATTTTTTGCACTTGCATAGACAATAGGAAAATCAGCTTGCTCATCATTTGCTCCTAAGGTAATAAAGAGGTCAAATAATTCATCAATCACCCATTGAGGTCTCGCCGTAGGTTTATCAATTTTATTGATCACAACAATAGGTTTCAAACCCAATTCAAGAGATTTTTTCAATACAAATTTTGTCTGAGGCATGGGTCCTTCATATGCATCTACTACAAGAAGTACAGAATCTACCATACGCAATACTCTCTCCACTTCAGATCCGAAATCAGCATGTCATGGTGTATCTACGATGTTAATAGTTTCAGTCACACCATCATGCTCATAAGAGATAGCAGTATTTTTTGCATAAATTGTGATACCTCTTTCACGTTCTTGATCATTATTATCCATAAGTAAATCAGCACCCTCAAGTTTAGCAAGAGTACCAGATTGTTGAAGAAGTTGATCCACAAGAGAGGTTTTTCCATGATCAACATGGGCAATAATAGCAACCGTACGCACAGACATAAGAAAATCAATAAAAAAATTAAATAATCTACGAAGAACTATGATAGCATATTATCATATCCACACAGAACACAAATAACAATATAACAAGCAGAAAAAACAGTCAGAAACTCGATGTTTGGAAACTTGAGATACAGAAAATACAATTTGCCTATAATAATATAATGGAAAAGAGGAGAAATGCAAGCATTTTTCACTACAAATGTATACATATTGAATTATATATCATATTTCAGTATAGTATAGCAATGCTCAATCAATTTATCACTCTACATCAATGGAAAATTCATCAAAACTTAATAGAGAGAATAGACAGAGGAAAAAACTCAGGAACGCTTCTCATATCATCAATTCTCAAAAAAAGCTTATCACTACTCTTTCCAATATTATATCATCATGAATTTGATATTTACCATGAGCTGGTCCACTAAAAAGTTTAGGAGAATGATTTATTTGAAAAGATTTTTTGTCCAAGAGACAAATCAAATGACCAGAACAACTTTTAAAAATAATTGCAGGCATCAGTTGATTAACTGGATATTCTTATATCATAACACCATATCTCCATGGACAGGAAGTATCTTTTCATGATGTTGGTCGTTATGCAACATTAGAATTGGTCAATGCAATAGTGTATAGCCTATCTCTATTAGTTGCTGGAGGAGAAGAAGCAAAAAAAGTAAAAAACATTAAAAGTCAGCTTTACCATACCTTAAAACATCCTACAACTATCATAAAAAAGAAATGATGAAATTCCAATACACTACGCCATAAAGATAATCCTCAAAAACACTAATCCCTTTCAATATTTTTCTATTATATGAATTTCTTTAAAAAAATATACCATCATCGACAAATTTTTAGGAAAAAACCATGAGTCGCACAAGCGTTATGGATTATACCTATTTTTTGATTATTAAAGAATCTCATTGATACTCTCATTATAGGAAAAGACATCATTTCAGAAAGAAGATTTACCATAAAAGAAAAATTCTTTAAGACACTCTCTGCATTATTTTCACTATGTTTTTGGTGGATAGTTATCTACTACTCGATGAGAGACAACCTCAATACGTATATTCTTCTTAGTCTTACCACGCTACTCCAAGCTGGGAATTGGTGATGTTATATCATAGGAGTATATTTTTCTGGTGAATTACAAAACATTATTTTCAGACAAAGGTCAGCATTCAGAGAGCAGACGAATAAAGTCCTCACTACAGCCAAGACTTGAGCAAAAAAAGTAATTATAACAACCAAAGAAAGTACTCAGACTATCTGAAACACCATCAAGAAAGTAAGAATAAAGAGAAAATAATAATTACCCTACACTTCCTTCCATCTCCATCTCGATCAAAGTATTGAGTTCTCCTGCATACTCGAGAGGGAGTTTTTTGACTACATCAGAGAAGAATCCATTCACCACCATCGCCATCGCTTTCTCTTCTTCGATACCACGCGACATCATATAGAACAGCAGCGCTTCATCGACTTTTCCAGCACTTGCCTCATGAGCTATCGTAGCACTATCATTGTCGACATGAATATAAGGAATAGTTGTAGATACAGAGAGATCATCAATCAGCAAGGCATCACACTCCGTAGCATTCGTAGCATTTTCAGCAGTTGCTTTTACATCTACGATACCACGATAGGTAGCGATACCTCCATCCTTGGAGATAGACTTGGATACAATCGTAGAACTGGTATCGCGTCAAATATGGATAACTTTACTTCCGGTATCTTGATTTTGGTTCGCACCAGCTACAGCGATACCGAGCATATCAGCCTTTGATCTATGACCTTTCAAGATAGAACACGGATATAACATCGTCGTACATGATCACAGATTTCCATTTACCCATTCTACGTATCCATCATCCTCCACGATCGCTCTCTTGGTATTCAGGTTATAGGTATTGGTCGATCGGTTCTCTACGGAGCTATATCTCATCTGTGCCCTCTTCCCTACATACACTTCTACAAGTCCTGCATGGAGTGATTTTTTATCAAACTTGGGAGCAGAACATCCTTCGATATAGTCTCCTTTCGCATCATCATCGATGATAATCAGCGTATGCTCAAACTGCCCTCCTCCATACGTATTCATACGAAAATATGCTTGTAACGGTTCATCCACGATGACTCATTTTGGTACATAAATAAACGTACCTCCTGACCACACCGCTCCGTGTAAGGCAGCAAATTTATGGTCGTGAGCGGGGACGAGCTTCATGAAATACTTCTTTACCAATTCAGGATATTTATTGATTGCTTCAGGCATATCTTCAAAAATCACACCCTTTTCAGCCCATTTCATTTTCAGTTTATGATAGACGTTTTGACTATCCATCTGTCCTCCAGCTCCAGCGAGATATTTACGTTCAGCCTCAGGGATACCCAGACGAGCAAACTTTTCTTTAATCGTAGGATCTACTTGATCTCGGTCAGTCTGATAGTTTTCAGCATTTTTTGGTTTTGCGTAATAGACGATTTCATCGAAATGCAATCCCGAGAGATCTGGTCACCATGTTGGCATCGCTTTTTCATAAAAAATCTTTAATGATTTCAATCTATGATCCAACATTCGCTGAGGTTCATCTTGATCAGCCGAGATTGCTCTCACGGTTTCTTCAGTTAAACTATCCAAAAAAATTGAATATTCTAGATTATCAGGCGTTTCTAAAGTATGTTTCAGTGATGATGTCATAAATTATATGTATAATATTATTTAAATTTACTTACTTCGATATCATTATAGCCATACCAACAAGGATCACAAGTGTTCCTATAATAAATCTCCACGTAATAACCTCTTGAAAGAAAAAATATCCTACAATACCTAGTAAGATTGTCATCCCACCAGTAACAATAAGAGGAACATAAGCAAGAGCTACACCGTGTCCATAGAGTGCACTATATCCGTAATTCAATCCTACAAATGCTAATCATAACAATAACATTCCTCGGTGAAGTTGTACAGGACTTTCTGATCATTTAAAAAAGAGATACAGTATTACAAAGATAAGTGATGCTGATCCTAACGCTATCGCATTGACCAAGAGTGGACTATACCCTGCTAAAAACTTTTGTGATGTTCCCATCAATGTTCCTGAAGCCATTGCAAAGAAAAACAAACCTATTACTTGTGGTGTCATAGTTACATATTATAATCAAATAAAATTATATTCATAGATACTCATATCGACTATCCCATCAACTACTTGTATTTCCTCTTGTTGAAGAAGTTTAATCTGTTCAAGTCATTTTTCTCACAGTTTCAACGTACTGATATATCATTGCTTATTGATAACTCTCCATCGGGGGAATAATCAAACTCACCCTTTTCGCTCAGTGGGTGACATACTCGTCAATACTCTCCCTACCATTCGACCAGAGCTATGGATACCATAACGGATATCAAGCTGTATTGCTAACTCTCCATATGAAACTACCATTCCATATGGGATACGTTGAATCAATGCTATAAGCTCTTGTTTCATTACAAAGCAAATCAACAATTTAAAATCTATAATTCAAAATTTATAATTTCTTTCCAATCCCCTTCTTTCAACCCATCAATTGTCCAATCAGCAATCCTTATTCTTTGCAACTCACTACAGGTATTATCTATTGCTTCACACATCTTCTTGACCTGATGATATTTTCCTTCTACAAGAGTAAGATAAAAAGAATACATATCAATCCTAACCGCTTTCGCAGGACGAGTGACATACTCATCGATCTGAACTCCCTGTTCAAGTTTGGATAAGTCCATGTCAGAAATTTCTTTTTCACATATTACTTTATACTCTTTTTCTTTACCAGACTTAGGAGAAGTAAGACGATGATTGAGGTTTCCATCACTGGTTGCAAGTACTAATCCTGTCGTATCTTGATCTAATCTGCCAGCGATCTTGAGCATAGGTGCGTAGATACAATTCTCAAGCAAATATTTATAACTTTTATGTCCTCATTCATCAATCTCACTACACACATATCCTGAAGGTTTATTAAGTAGGATACTCACCTCTTGTTTCACAACAAATTCCAATTCATCATCTATCTGTATCACATCTCCATCGATCACATAAAAACCATGATCATACTCAATATATCCGTTTATCATTACTCTCCCATTACGAAAAAATTTCTTCGCATCTCTTCTCGAAAGCAACTGAAGTTGTGATAAATATTTGTCGATACGGATAGTTTGCATAAATAATAATGAAAAGCAAATACTACAAAGAATTGTCATCCTGACGAAGAAAGTATCCAGTAGTTATAAAGAGAGAATATTACTTGTACTATAACTTCTTTATAAACTTAGAATAATGAAATAATGAATATATTTTTCTACATCTGACATTCTCTGAACATTCTGAAGTTTTTGATATGTTCTGAAATCTTCCTAGCTAAACCCTTTTTCTTTAATATCCAATGCTACGTTAATATCTCCTTCTTTCACAATTTTTCCTCATTCTAATACATAGACTTTATCAACTGATACATAATCTAAGATAGTAAAGTAATGGGTAATAATGATAAAAGTATTATCAGCAGTATTAAGTTCTTGAATCATGCGAGCTACATCACGGAATGCATCGACATCTAATCCACTATCCACCTCATCGAGAAAAATATATCTAGGATTCAGAAGTTTAAGTTGCAACATCTCAATTTTTCTCCTTTCTCCTCCAGAAAATCCTACATTTACATCTCTTCGCAAAAATTCTGTATCAATATTAAGATCTTGCATCAGTGGTATGATATGTTTTTTGAATTGAACAAAAGAAAGATTCTGACTCATGGTCGCGTTATAGATTGAACGAAGAAATTCAAAGAGTTTTACTCCTTTAATCTCTGGAATAGCTTGAAACGCTACAAAAATCCCTAACTTCGCTCTCTCATGTGGATCAAGTTCAAGCACATCTATAGTTTCTCAATCAGAACTTTCAACTTTCAACTTTCAACTTTTAACTTCATAAGAAGGGTGTCCCATAATCGCCATGGCAAGTGATGATTTCCCTGATCCATTTTTTCCTAAAAGACAATAATTTTTCCCTAATTCAAAGTCTAAAGATATATTTTCAATAATTACCTTTTCTTCGACCGCAACTTGTATATTTTTAATAGATAACATAGGTAATTCTCTTTTCATTACATAAAAAACATATCCCAATTATAGAGATATGTCTTATTAATATCAAGACTATTCAGAAAGTTGTTCAATAATAGATGATAATCCTTTTGTAAATTTCTTATTTACTTTTGCAAATACCTTTTCTTCAAATTTTGCAACATCTGATGATAGAGTTTTTACAAGCTCTTTTCCTTCTTTAGTCACCGCAAGTACATTTCCTGAAGGAGTTGATACTTTTTCTTTATTGTCTTTTTTTGTTTCTTCTACTTTTTTTGCTTCTGATACTTCTTTTACCGCGACCGTTCTCGTAATCCAATTTTTTGTTTCTAGAGCTTTAAGAACATTTGATATCATCATAGCATCAAGTGATAATTCTTGTGCAAGTTGATTTTGAGAGAGTTTTGCAAGTTTACCTTTTTTGTCTGACCAAGACATATAACTCAATACCATATACTGAGCATGAGTGATACCAGATGATTTCAAAAGTTGATTAAATGATCTTTGTCGATATTGAGATGACAACCAAAGTTGATAACCATTAAGCTTTGTAGCATTTGACATGTGTGTGGGGGATGTTTAAATAAATAAAATTATACCTCCCTAATATGTATATATCATAGACATTTACAAGACAAATTTACATATATACAACCAAAAATACATATTTATATACATACATATAGACTTATATAGAATAAAAGATGTAAAACACAAAAATATACATGCATGTGTCATCCTACCTTAATACGAGATATGTCTTAATCGGAACAAAGTCTTTAATCCGAAGAATGAGGAGAGACGAGAGTAGAATGAAGGGGAATCGAAATATCTCTATCAGATCATTACAATTACATTAAATCTTAATATACAAAACAACAGACAAGATATTTCGACTCCACTGCGTTTCGCTCAACATGACGAGTTGTTTACCTATTGTAATAACACCTAAAACACTATTGCAAGACTACCTCATTTCCCTATAAACTAATAACTAATAACTAATAACTCAAAACATGACCATCAATCACTGACTTCTCTGACAACAGACTCAAACTCTCCTCTGACTTCTTCAGAATGCTGATTTTTTTGATAACAAAGATAATTATGATGAACTTATAAACATCATCACTGATCACAATCATCTCTACTACATTGATAACAATCCTATTATCAGTGACCAAGATTACGACATGCTTTTTACTACGCTTAAGACTTTCGAATCATTCCATCCAGAATATATTCGTGATGATAGTCCAACACAGATTCTCAAAGAACAATATGATATACAAAGTAGTTTCAAAAAATCCAATCACCAACTTCCTATATTATCTCTTCAAAACACATATAATACTCAAGATATCAATGATTGGTATGAAAGTATCAAGACGATGATAAAGAAAAAAATTGAAAATTCTGACCAATATACACATCTATCTACAGAATTTGAACAGCTCTTTGTTGTTGAACCAAAATATGATGGATTGTCTATTGTCCTTACCTACGAACAAGGTAAACTTGCCAAAGCCGTCACACGTGGAGACGGATATACAGGAGATGATGTCACAGCTAATATCAAAACGATAAAAAATCTTCCCAAAAGTATTTCTGAAAAACAAAGAGTTATCGTACGTGGAGAAGTTATGATGCCAAAATCTTCACGAAGAAAACTCAATCAACTAAGAATTGATAACAATCAAGAACCTTTTTCTAATACACGTAACGCTGCAGCTGGTTCACTCAAACTCCTCGATACGAATGAAGTAGCTAAAAGAGGTCTTGTATGTTATATCTATGATATCTTAGAATGACCAGCTTGTATTGTAAAAGAATTTCACAACCTTAACAATCTCATCACTCCTACTACAGTATGATTTTCTCTTGAAAATATTATCCATCTTATCACTACCGATACTATCAAAAATGAATTATTACATGCTGATGTTGATTTTGATGGATTAGTGATCAAATTAGAAGACCAAGAGCTCAGGACACTTCTGTGAGAAACTAATCATCATCCCCGCCGAGCGATAGCCTACAAATTTCCTGCTCTACAAGTTGCTACACAAATAGAAAATATTGAACGACAAGTAGGACGTACGGGAATTCTCACTCCTGTAGCCTATCTCACACCAACCAACCTCTCTGGCGTTACTATCAGTCGTGTATCTCTTCATAATCGAGATTTTATCACAAGTAAGGACATTCATATTCATGATCGAGTCCGACTACAGAGATCTGGAGAAGTTATTCCTTACATCGTATGAGTAATTACCCAACGTAGAAATGGAACAGAAAAGATAGTAAATCTTGACACCATTGTCTGTCCAGCTTGTCAATCTCATGCCCATATTACAGAGAATACGGTAGGTACAAAAACGAATCCAACTATTACTACTCAACTGTACTGTTCAAATCCTCACTGTCCAGGAAAACTCAAAGAGCAACTCAAGCATTTTGTCTCCAAAAACGCAATGAATATTGCCTCTATCGGTGATGCCACTCTTGAACTTCTCGTCGACCAAAAAATTCTACGTTCACTGAGCGACATCTATACCCTCACACAACCAGAAACTATATTTTTACTCAAAAGATTTCCAGGTATCGGAACGAAAAAAGTAGATACTTTTGTTGATGAACTTATAGCTAGTAAAACTAATGCGCTTTGGAGATTTATCAATGCGCTTGGTATCTCAGGTATCGGTATTAAACTTGCCAAAGAAATTGAAAAACATCTCAGCTATCGACCAAATCCAGCACACAATTTAGAACAGATTTTTGAAATCATTACGAATATTGAATTTTTAGATACTATCTATGGTGTTGGAGAAAAATTGATATTTGAGATCGAGAATCGATATGCAGAAGATAGTAATCAAGAACTCTTACAAGCATTTTCTCTATATGGAATCTCTCTGTCACTACAAAAGATAAGTTCATCCACAAAACAAAAAAAAACTATTTGTATCACTGGAACATTTCCACTTACTCGCTCAGAGATGGAATTTCATATCCATCAAGCAGGATATCAATTCACTCCAAATCTCACAAAAAATACCGATTATCTTCTTGTAGGAGAGAATGCAGGTAGTAAAAAAGATAAAATCTGACCAAATACAAAAGTTCTCAATAACCTTCAAGAAATTTATAGTTTACTGAATATCAGCGCTCCCCTTTTTGAAGAAAAAAAAGAAACAGAATTCTGATCTCATGGACAAATGCAGTCGTTATTTGGATAAAAATAGTACATTGGCATCATTGCAAGATTTAAAGCAATCCATAATAGAAAAAGAGTAAATATTCATCCATAGTCTATAGCACAATAATTATCATAAAAGTCATCATAAACAATACTCCTCTTCTCTATAATTTGAGGAGTTTTTTGAAAGATGGATATAATAAAACTATATAATTTTATATGTTATAGAAAAATATGTGATCAGTCACAGAAGCAATACAATTCTATAAATGAATATGAAACAAGATTTTTAATAATATATCATTTAAAGATCTTATAATAAAATTATTATGTTGAATTATTATATTAATACTAATTAACTCATTCCAAAATATAGCAAGTTATATTTTTTCAGGAATTATACAGGAAATAATCAATATATTTCTTATCCTAGATATAATCTTAATTATATGAAAAATCATTTATAATATCATACAATATAAAACAAATACATTCGATTCAGAGGAAGAGAAACAAGCATTCAAAAAAAATCAAATATCATATAGTAAAGAATCAATATATTGATTTCTACAAATAGGTTTGTGATGGTTTATTATTACCTTTGTATATTATTGAATAGAGATCAATGTATGAGATTCAATGACTAACGATAATACATTCTGGGGAGCATTTAGTTCAATAGTTATATTTATAATGATGTCTATTGATGCTAATATTATCATATTCTCTAATCTCTATAATAGATATAAGAAAGCTTATCTCATAAATTATATACTTTTCCCTACTCTTTTTCTTCTTATGATTATTGTTTATCTTAATCTTATATCATAATACAATGTCTCATCTCTTTAACGGAACAGATTACATCTCACATCAATCCCAAGCTCTGCTTGAATATTTTCAGAGATGAGGAGAACTTCTAGAAATTAATGGTGAGTTTTTGCATGATGACTTTCTTACACAAGTACTTTCAGGATACGAAAAACATAGCCAAGCCAAGATACTCAAACAACTTTTCAAACACTATCCCCATATCACAGTCACCTATTGTATAAGTGCAAAAGATCTCGTCCGAGACAAACAATTTAGTCAGAAATATCTCCCTTTTGAAAAATATATTCTCAAAGAACTCACTCTCATAGCATCATTTTTAGGAAAAAAAGCTCATATTGTTATTACCCTTATGGATAGTGACTTTATACCACCACATATTAGAGAACTTGAACAACTTCTACAGACACAATGATATACCACAGAGACTTACCCACTTGAAACTCCATATACTCTCTCTGAGCCAACTCTCGTCTGTTCCTATAGTTCACAAACTGGAAAATCAGTTCTGTGTCAATCTCTTCAGAAAGACTACAAAAGTTGGTCAACTCTACCAATTAACGTATCAGAACATCATCCACTCAATATTCTTGCTCAAGCCTATCTATACAAACCACAAACCAACAATATATCTCTTATAGAAAATTATATTACTGACCTTTGAGCACATCAGTATAGATATTCTTGTAGAGAGCTTATAGAAGATCGTATCACGCTATATAACAAACTCCTTCTTACTGGTTATATGGAAGAAGAAGATATTGAATTACTCAAAAATCTCCTTATTTATCTAGATTAAAAGAAAAGAAATCTACTGAACTATTTATCAATAGATTTTTTGGAAAGGTTTGAAGTTAGTTGTTAGGGATTGGTTATAGCGATAAGTCATCATCAATTTTTCATTCTTATTATAAAAAGACGGATTGATGATCCGTCCCTACTATGTTCAACTATTTACTATGTTCAACTATTTCACAACATATCCCACATCCTTCAAGACATACTCATTATTTTTATAAAGATCATACATTACTTCTGCAATATTTCCTCTACCTCTATCATCTAATCTACTTACTGTCGCATAGCTTGATAATGCTTTTCTATATTCTTCCGCCCAATCATTTTTTGGTTCATGAAGCATACTATTCGTTACCAATCTTACCATAATGGCCGCTAACTCATCATTGGTAATACGATCTGTAGGTCTAAATGTACCATCGCTATTTCCATTGAAAATTCCATAGTTATATGATTCTCTGATAAATTTTGTTAATGTTGGGTTAGAGGTTTCAATATCTGAAAAGTTATTTGCATATATTCTTGTCTCTTTTCTACATAACACATTCTGTGCAAATTCTACCATAAATCTTGCAGCCTCTTCTCTAGTCAGATAGTCATATGGTCTATAATCTACTGTTCCTTGCCATCTCGTCAGTTCATAGCTATACAACATCTGATGAGCTATCTTAAATGCATCACTTACTTGAATACCTTGATCAATCGTTTGTTTATTCAATACAGTAAAACAAGTATTCCCTATACTAGAATTGAAGATCTTAACATCTACTGAAGATCAAGTAAAAACATCACCAGTCGTTGGTGGTATTCCACAACTTCCATCAGTACTACTTCCACTATAATCTCCATTTGGACACTGATCTATAGTTGTATATCCACCTCATCATCAACCTATAGGTAATTGTACAGTAAATGTGGTACTTTCTATAGGACTCATATTATTTGCTCAGTCTTTTGCTTGTACAGATAGAGTATATACTCCATTTGTTAGGTTTGTCAAAAAATAAGGACTTGTGCATGCAAACCATGAACCACTTCAAATTTTACACTCATAACTTATAGATCAAATATCATCAGTACCAGTGAAGACAAATCAAGTAGTTGTTGTTGTTACAATACCTCCCGACAGTGGTCAGATAATATTAACAGTTGGAGGATTATCATCTATTAACAATGGATTTATAGATCATAAATAAGATATATTACCTACATGATCCATCACTTGAAAACAGAGATATTGCCCATTATGAGACTCGTCAATAAATTCAAGAATATCTCACATTGTATAATTGTCATACAGATAATCATTATTATCACAAATACTATCAGTACTAAATCAATAAGTAAATGATCCTGTATTCAATAATATATCGTCACTAGCAACAGCTGAAATTACAATTCATGTAACTGCGGTTCATAGAAAACTTCCTGATAATGTGATAACTGGATATACTGTATCTATCATATATCATACTTGTATTCCACTTACCGTATTTTTTGCTAGATCTTCTACTTTTATAACTAAATCTCCATCATCATCTATTTGGATAGTACAATCTACTTGTGTAGAAGTCGTTTGTGTACACGATAAATTACTTACAATAGCTGTTGTTTCTACTCAAACATTTACTCCTGTTGCATAAATTCATATATTATCTGTTACTCTAATAGTAGTATTAGCAATTCATGTATTACTAACCAATGTTGGAGCTGTTATCGTGATAATTGGTACAATAGGATCAATCACAAAGCTTACACTATTTTTCCCCACTCCATTAGTAATCACATCTCTTGCAGAAACTTCAATAGTTCCACTGTTTTCTATATCACTAATTTGACATGTCACTGGACTAGCATATGGAGCTGTTGTATCTCATTCATTACCTATACAATTCAACAACATTGGTAAAGGAGAGATACTTGAGGTAATAACGATATTATCCAAATCATTCCCTCATGGACTAGTAATTGTTACTGTTGCGTCATCAATGGGTAAATTATGTATTGTGGTAGGGGTTGTAAAATTAACAATCGGTGGGAATACTATCGTATTACTAGAATTATTTCCTACTTTATCATAACAAGTCACTGTTATACTATGGACTGGCTGTTCATCAGGATCAAGATTAAGAATCAATGGACTGATTGCTGATGATATCACTGTATCTATTCATGTCACTGTCCCATTCACTCCATCATCTTCTTTATACAATACTTCACAATAATCTAATCCTACTCCATAGTCTACTGAACTAAAACTTAATTCTGGATTATCTATACTATATGGGGTTGTTGTATCTAATATCACATTAGGTACTTCTGGTGGTATACTATCTATAAGATATCAAGTTTCTGTTGCTAATCATAGAGTTCATTCATTATCTATTGCATAAATTTCTAATATACTTCAACTATTGGTATCACTGATCTGAATACTACAGTTTGCTTCTAAGGCATTTACTGCTATACAATTTAATCCTATTGCATTGAGACTTGTTCATGTACCTAGAGAAATATTATTTATATCTATTCCGCCACTTCCAAATATATGAATTGTGGTATCAATAATACTTCAACTTGTGATCTTGGTCGGAGCGGTAATATCTATTTTTACAGGATATTTTTGTAACCATAGATGTTGTCATGGCACCCAAATATCCACAAGTCCATTTCCATCAAAATCTCATGCTATTGATCAATAAGTTGCTCCAGCATCAGATCATCGTGAATATAAGGTAAAGTTTGCGTTTCCATCATTAATCCATAATTGATTTCATCATCATCTATTATTATATATATCCAAATCACCATCGTCATCTATATCTATTGCAATAGCATATCTACCACCTCATGTATTTTCTCATGACAATAGTTTTTCTGTAAAATTTGCATTACCATCATTGATCCATAATCTACTTGGTTCTGATCATCATCCATCAGTCACATAAATATCATTATAACCATCATTATCAAAATCTGCTATAATAGCATTACCCCAAGATCAAGTTTTTATATCTCAACTAATATTTTGTTGTGTAAAATTTCATGATCATTGATTTATATACAATCTATTTGATAGTCCAATTAAATTAGCTACTGCATAAATATCTGGCAGTCCATCACCATTGAGATCTCATGCGGCAGGATAAAAACCAGACGTATCTCATGTAATATAGTTATAAGTAAATCATTGCACAAATGAATCATCTGCTCAAAAATTTGAACCAGTATGATTAGATAAATAGAGACGATTTATATTTGAGGAATTTACACCTCCACGATAAATATCCAAATATCCATCGCCATTAAAATCCGCAATAGCCATACCCCAAGACAATAAACTTGTTGCTTCATTAAAATAATGATTTATATATCCTGTTCAGGTATTCTCTAAAAATAATTGTACATATTCTCAAGATACATAAATATCTAAATCTCCATCTCCATCTATATCAACCATTTTTGTAGCTCTATTATTTGCCCTATACATATATCAAACCCTTTGTACAGCAAATGTAGCATCTCCATTATTTAATAATAGATATCCATTTCAAACAGCACCATTAGTACAATATAAATCAAGATCTCCATCGTCATCTATATCTCCAACAGACGGGCCATAACAACCAGGCATATTAATCATTGGTGCAGATACAAAATAGAGATCAGTAGCATAACTGTATCAAGCAAATAATCATATAATAAGTAATAGCAAAAAGATTTTTTTCATTTCAATTATAACAACACATATATAAAAATAATGAAAATTTTTCATAAGAAGAATCCTATTAACAGTCTCTTTCAAAAGATTGAAAACTAACAAAACAATAACTTTTTTTTGTTTTCAAGCCACTTTTCAAACAATACATTACTTTGACTGTACATTTTTAGATAATTATTTTTTTTATAGAAAAAAGAGAGGTTTAATCCCCTCTTATATAGAATAATATCTCAAGTGTAATATTAAGATATGCATTGGATAGTATATTCTAGTTATTTGATAACTCTACACGCTCAACTTTTATCTTTCACTATGCTCTTCCACTCTTTTTCTTAGTATTAAATCCTTGTAAAAGAAGTTTCTCCATATCATCTTCAATCCCAAGCATTTTTTGTAAACCTTCATGTTCACGAAGTTTTTGGATCACTTTCTGCTCGACTTGTCTTACTCTTTCACGAGTGACATCAAATTCTTCTCCCACTTGTTCGAGCGTATATTTCGGTCCATCGATACCATATCTCATCTTAATAATCTTCGCTTCTCTTTCATCTAACATCTTTAAGATACTATCTAAGTTTGTTCTCAGAGCTCCTGTTTCAGCTACCTGATCAGGAGTAGCTGTCTTTGTATCAGGGATCATATCACCAAGTTTATCTTTTGATCCATCTTCACCGACATCACTATCCAGAGATATATTTCCATAGATTACTTCTTCGAGTTTGTTAATTTTTTTCAATGGAAACCCAAGATGATCAGCGATTTCTTTGGAATTTGGTTCTCTTCCAAATTTTTGAAAAAGCATTGATGAAGCTTTATTATACGCACTTATCTCATCGATAAGATGAACTGGTATACGCACATGCTTGGACATATCAGCAATTGCTTTCGTAATAGATTGTTTAATCCACCATGTGGCATAGGTAGAAAATTTAAAATCTTTCTCTGGATCAAACTTTTCTATAGCCTTGATCAGACCAACATTTCATTCTTGAATCAAGTCAGAAAAACTTAATTTTGCTCCAAAAAATCTTTTTGCAATAGAGATTACTAATCTTAAGTTAGCTTCAATCAACTTTTTCTTTGCATTTTCGTCTCACCTTACAATACGACGAGCTATCGCTTTTTCTTCTTCTGCAGTTAGTAATTTAATCTTAGAGACATCATTAAAATAGAGTTTAATATAATCTTTATATTGTTTATCATTGGTTTGTACCTTATTATCGAAGAGATGAATCTGACCTATCTTTGGTCCTTGTTGTGTTACCAACAATTCAGCAGCTTCCTTCTGTAGCTGTTCTTCAATAGTAATCACCGTAATACCAAGTTTATCTGCTATATAATAGAATTTCTCTATCATCTTTGCTTTCGTATCTAAGTCATCAATCTCTTCAATCACATCTTCTTCTGCCAATGATCCAGTCTCAAAACCCTTTTCCAAAAGCGTCTGAAGTCCTTCAGAAAGATCTGCAATTTCATCTTGAAATTTATTCCAAAGATTCTTTTTTGTAGTTGTTCCCATACAGAGTAACATAAGCAAATAAAAATTATTTTACAATCGGATTAGCTAAGCTTCACACATCAATTTGTTTAAGATCTTCAAAACCATTATAATTATTTTTCAAAATATAGAGTGTGGTAAGTTGTTGAGAAATATTTTTTTTTGCATTAAAGTAGACGCGCTGATTGGGATTCCAAATTACATATTTTTCACCACCAGGTATATAGGTAAGAGATCATTGTATGGGAGAAGTCTGTAATAACAGATAATCATAGAGCATTTTCTCTACATTAACACTATATAATACTCCTGAGATAGATTCTGAACTACCACTGAGATATAAAGGCAATAAAATAAGAGGAGAACTCTGGCCCAATTGATCGTCTGGATGGAGGGGAATGAATGTAGTAGTATAGATTCCATATTCTTGATCTTTATAACGAAATTTGAATGCAGGATTCTTAAATTTCACATCTACCAAAAGTGTATTATGAGAGAATCATAAAGGAATGATAGAATCTACATATACCATCTCCTTGATTACATCATCTATCATATGGGATACATCACCACCGAGACGAGCTGTCGAATAGTATGAACCACTATAAATATGTACAATACGATCAAAGAGAGCAACATCATCATAGGATGCAATTGATCCTGTTGAAAACACTACTTTCTGAATCAAATAATCTGGATTATATAACCTTACTCTAATACTCTCCCATAACACTAGTCCTACAAGTAGTACAATTCCCATGACATACAAAACAATAGAACGAGGTCTGAGCAATCATGCTATCATCCTACGAAACCAATGTCATATTCTAATTCTATAATATCATTTTGATTTTCTTATCATGTCACGAGCGAAAAGCTAATAAGGTACTTATCCAATAATGACACAACTCCTAGAGTGACGGTCAATCAAAACAAGACACCGACAATAATCTCTACTGGAGTATGTCCCAGTCTTTCTTTTAATAAAGCAATTCAACGATGATAGTGGGTATGAGTAGTATCATTTTGTGTCATTACTTTATGCATCTCTTGTCTGATAGTATTGATATAATGAGCATGTTTTCCTGATTCATATCTTACATTCGCAGCATCATATCGCACTAAGAGTGTATATACCGTTACGACCATAGTCATCACACTAAATGGACCTTGTATCAAGATCACCATCATCAACAAACTACTCGTTAATGTACTATGGGCTGATGGCATACCACCAGATACGAGTAAAGAACGAAATGTGGTCTTCTTACCAGAGAAAGAATCTATAATAAGCTTTATTCCTTGGGCAAGAAGCGCAACAATAAATGGAACACAATAATAAATTTGGTAGAATTCCATACGAGTAGAAGATATTATGATACTGATAAAATAGTTATTTTTCTATTTCCTGATGGTAATTTAATTTCTCCTGATTCTCCTTTCTTTTTCCCTTCAATAGCATGTCCAATTGGAGAATCTAAAGAAATACCCATCTCTTCTCCAATAGTAACTTCACCACTTCCCACTATTTCTACTGTAAATTCTTTATCTCCTTCTATTGCTAATTTTACAATAGAACCATATTTTACAATTGTATTTTTACCTCACTTTTTCTCTTCATCTTCTTGAATAATCTCAACATTCTCAATCATATCCTCAAGTTCAGACAATCTTCTTTGTAAAAGAGCAAGTTTTTCTTTTGCTGCATGATAATCAGAATTTTCTGACAAATCTCCTTGAGATCTTGCATCTTTAAGTACTTCTAACGTTTCAGGTACTTGTTCTTCTTTCAATGCTGTAATTTCAGAAATAATCTTTTCATATCATTCTTGAGAAATAAGATTCTTTTTAGTAATCATACAATTCTGCTACAAAAAAATAAAACATCACTTGGGCCATCCAAGAATCGAACTTGGATCACACCTTTCGCAAAGGTGTATTCTATCCATTAAACTAATGGCCCATAACAAAGACCATTATAACTATCATCCCTATAAATTGCAAGACAGTCTTTCCTCTAAAAGAAGTCTCATTGTCTATTTTTATCGCTATTTCATAAGTGATGTACAAATTCCTGATTACGTTCATCGTCATCATCATATAAAAATGGCTTCATTTTTCTATCCATATCTTCGAGAGGTTGTTGAAGATCATGAGCTAAATCTTCCATTTTATCAGAGATTTTTTTCATATGATAATAATATCTACTTAACTCTGAGACAACATGAGTGAGATCATCATTTTTTATATACAATCCTTCTATTTCATCTTTGAGGATAATATTTTGTTGTTCATATTCCATACGATCACGATCAGTAGCTTGGAAAGCGTGCTTTAACTCTAAATTATTTCTTCTCAATTCATTAACCAACTCTCTATCAGCAAATCTTCGGTAAAAAATTAAATAACCAATCACTCATCCCACGAGAGTAGCGATAATTACCATCAAAATATCCATCATGACATCATAAAGATAAAGAAATTAGACTAATTATAATAAGAATAATCTAAAAAGCAAACAAAAAAACTCCCTCAGGAGTTTCATAGTACTATAAACAATTATAATTATTTGTTTACTGCTGCTTTAAGCTCTTTACCAGCTTTGAAACTAGCAACATTCATAGCTTTAATTTGGATTCTTTCTCCAGTTCTTGGATTCACTCCTTGTCTAGCAGCTCTCTTAGATACTTTGAACGTACCGAATCCTTGGATTCTTACTTCTTTACCTTTAGAAAGAGAAGACATGATAGCATCTAAGAAAGAGTCAACAAGTTGTTTAGCTGTGTTCTTTGATACATTAAGTTGATTTGCAATTTGTGCAATAAGAGTTGTTTTAGACATTTGATATGTTATATAGAATATAAAAACATACTAGTATAATAGAAGTTTATTTATACAATTGCAAGAGATTTTTACTCAAAAATACATCTTTTTACAATTTTTAACCTTTTTTTCATAAAAAACACTACTTTCTGACCCTTCTGAGGGAGATTTTTTGCATATTGTACGTAAACATCACACTTCATAGAGCAATTATTTCTCTCTTCACTACCATCACTTGAGATACTAAGGCATCAAATCACTGAGATTTTCTCTTAATTTTTTAATAATTCTAGAGAGTTTTTGTCTCAGATTATCATTCGTCAATCCATACATATCTGCTAAGGTATCATACGAATATTGGAGTACATATCTAGAGTGGATCAATTCTTGTGATGATTGATCAAGTTGTTCTAATGCAGCACTAATGACTTCGCTAGTAAATTGTTGTTGAAACAGTTCTACAATATTATCTTCTTGTGCCAAATCTTCTACCATATCAGTAACGGTACCATCATCATTCACCATCTGTAAATCAGAAAATCTCAATGGTTTTGTCTTTTTGAAGTAATCTTTACAATGATTTTTTAATACTGTCCATACAAATTGTCAGAACTGATATTTTGTATCGTATTTATCTATATTATTCCAAATTTTGAGATAGACATCAGAAAGAATATCCTGTGTCTCTTCTACAGATAGACTATAATGAGTTACAATATAACGAAAAAACTGATCCATAGTCTGCTCATAGAACTGAGCAAAAGCTAAATCATCATGATGTATAAGACGTTCTATAAATGATTGTTCAAATTGCATACAACCATAACAATACTAAATAAGTTTTTGGAGAACAATACGATGAAATTTTCCATCACTAAATATTTCATCTTTCAATCCTCCAATACAAGCTAAGACTTGATCATCTTCAATATCTACCAAAGGCACTGAAAGCAACCCAATATCCACATCTTCTTGTCCTTCCACAATACGACATGCACAGGTAAAACAAGCTCATGCACAGCAAGAAGTAGGCATCATGACACCAATATCTTCTGCTGCTTCTACAAAACTCTGTCCCATTTTAGGAGTAAAACTCGTCTCTACATCTCCAGATGCATCTAACACTTCAACAATCACTGTAGTATCTGACATCACTATATTTTTTTACAATATACATATAAAATTCTATTTATATACTACGGAAAGAAATATCATAGTACAAGTCATTATGGTGTTATTAACAATAATGCGTCATGTTGCCTTAATACGAGGTACTAGTAGAGCGAAGTGTATAGTGAAACGAAACGAAGTCGCCTCTTACTGGAGGAATGACAGGAAACATCTTGTCTGAAGCTAATTACTACAATTAATTATAGATCCTTCGACTCCACTTCGTTACGCTCAGGATGACGAAAAATTACTATTTACTCTACAAACTCACCAACACCATTATTATTTAACGAACAGAAGAAAGATATTGTGACAACAATTCTTCTGCTTTCTGGAGTTGAAGATCTATTCCACTACCATAATATTTCTCTGGATCTAAATCTACTACAGTATCTGGTAAGATTCCTATCTCATGAATCGATTGTCCTGTCGGTGAAAACCATTTCCCTACGGTGAGTTTTAATGAGCCACCAAAGGTAAGATTCTGTAGAGATTGGATCGTACCTTTACCAAAAGTTCTCTGTCAGACAATAATAGCAGTACAGTCTGAAGATAACGTTGATCATTGTCATTGTTTTTCCACGCTCAATGGGATCGATGTTTTACATCTATTCTCTCTCAATGCTAAGGCAACAATCTCACTGGCACTCGCAGAATATTCATTAGTCAATACTACCAAAGGTAACTGAGATAGCATATCACCTCATTCTGCTTTATAAGTATCATCCTTGTAAACACGATATTGTGCTTTCGTGACAATAGTGTGCTGTGGAAGGAAATGGGATGCAACTGAAACTGATTCAGGCAACAATCCTCCTCCATTACCCCTTACATCAAGTATTACTCACTGAATCTTCTCATCAAGTAATATTTGAATTTCTTTCTTCAATTTATTGTCTGTATCATCAGCAAACACAGACAATCAGATATACCCTATTTTTTCACCTCCTGAACCAGTAAGTACTTTAGAAGAGACTGAAGGGATCAAGATAGTATCTCTTGTTAAAGTTTTTTCAATAATCTCTAGAGTATTGTCTGTCGTTCTTGCAAGAGTAAGATCCACTGTCGTACCTTTTGGTCCACGAATTATATCTACTACTTCATTCACGCTCATATTTTGTACACCAGTACCATTTACTTTCATAATAATATCTAAAGGTTTTAGTCCTGCTTGTGCGGCTGGAGAAGAATGAAGCACCTCTTCTATACTAATTCATCTCTCCGTCTGTCACAAAATCGCACCAATCCCTTCAATCGAATTTGTACCAGCAATATCATCTTGAAACTCCTTTGATTGTACTGGTGGCAAATACGATGAAAAAGGATCTCCAAGCCCACTCACAAAAGAAGATATTGCCTGACGAGACATCTTCGTCTCATCTATGGATCATGTATCATAATACTGACTCTGTATCAGAGCAAATACTTCTTCCATAGCTTTTTGGGTCTTGTTCAATGAAAAATTATCATCAAGAGTTTCTTTCATCATTCTACTAGGATCTTCTATCAATCTATACCCTCCCCATCAAGTCCATAGACATACTACCATAACTCCAAATCCTACCAATATTCATCGGAAAAATCCTGACCCACGAAATTTGAACATATCATCAATAAATTAAGAATTGAAAATGAAAAATTAAATAACTTGAAATTATTGGTTTCTCGATATTAGTTCTTAGTTTCTCGATATTCTAATGTACTAAATTACCAATATACTAACTAAATCTATTCGTAATACGAAATTCGTAATCCACTAATACCTAATAACTCGGCACGTTGGGGTGTACACTCGAACCAAATACTTTCAAATAAAGAATTTGAAGCCCTTTCCACCGTGCTTATCACTCAAAGCAAACATATAAATGCTATTCATAAACTGAATGCGATATACAAAGTATAGTAATAATATATCTGATATCAATCTTTTTACCTTAAAGTATTAATATAGTCCCTTGACTATATTTTTCATAACGGGTAATATATACTTATTTCTTATATATAACGAACATGAAAAGAATGACTGTACAAGAAGCTAGAGAACTTCTTGGTGAAGAATTTGATGTCGCTCCTGATGAAACTATTGAAAATATGATTACCTGTTACAGTGAGATTGCAAGGATCATAGTAACAAAGATCCTTAATTGAGAAAAAGTTTTTTGATCAGACGAATAAATAAAAATAGAAGAATTCTCTTTTGAGAATTCTTCTATTTTTATTTATGTAGTTTTTATACTATTGATCAGATATTTTATTTATATCATTCTCATCAATTATCATTATATCAATGTGTTTTTTTGAGTTGAAAATTTTATATTTTAATAAGTTAATATATTTATTTTGTATATCTGCATAACTTTTCCCTTCAAGTATATTAATATTTTTTTTCTTAATATTTTGATTTTTAAATTTAAAATTATAGCTAAACTCTAAGAAACTCAAATAAAGACTAATTTGTTCTTCTGAAGGCATTGGATAGTAAATTTTATGATCGAATCTTCTTAAAATAGCTTCATCCATATCTTCCAATCTATTAGTTGCTCAAATCACTAATATGTTTTCTCAAATTAAATCTAAGATTTGTAATAACACATTTACTGTTCTTTTTATTTCTCAATGTTCGTTAGCACTATCCCTTGTTCTAGAAATAGCATCAAATTCATCTATAAAGAGTATAGCATCTTCATTTTTAGCTCTTGAGAAGATTTTATCTAAATTTTTAGATGTTTCTCAAAGTTTTGAAGAAATAAGATTAGCCAAGTTAACTACGAACATCTTTTTTTTCAATTCTCAAGCAATACAATATGCGCTAAGAGTTTTTCCTGTTCAAGGTGGTCAATATAACAATAGTTTGGACGTAACTGGGAGATTAAATTTTTTAATGATAGAAATATCTTTTTTTTCTTTCAATAAAAGATTAACAATTTCTCTTTGATTAGGATTTAATACTATATTTTTCAATCCCAATTCAGAAGTAGTTATTTCATATATAAGATTTTCTTGTTCAAGAGGAATATTTGAGATTTTTGAATTTTTGACAAAATTAGTAGTTTCTTCTGAAGAAAAAACTGTTCAATAATTTCAATGAGTTACTAATTTTGCAATTTTCATAATGATAAATATCATAAAATATTATTAGTATGTTATTATACTATAGAAACGGTTATTATAAATCAATATCTTCTGTAAGAGTAATAGTATCATAAACATCGACATCAGCAAGTACACTTACAGATACTACTATTGAATATGGAATTTTTCTTAAAGATCTAGAAATACTATTTGTAGCCTGATAATTATAATATGTACTCTGAAGAAAATCAGCACAATATGAATCATCTTCTAAATTATCAAAGTATTCCTTTATAAGCTTCTTAATATCTTTCTCTCTATTTTTTCGTACAAAACTTTTAACCATTATGTCTAAGTTCCAATCATTATCTATAATAAGATTTCTAAAAGCAGTTGTTCTCGTAGTAATAGAAGGAATAGAAGTTTTTGGGTATCGCATTCTAGTGTGACAAGTTGAGTTTCAAGACCACTTCATTTGTTCTTTGCCATTAAATATTCAGTCTTGTGTACTATAATCATTTTTAGATCGAAAAGAAGATACTATATTTAACATATTATATCCTATACTATCTTTTAAGTAGGGCAATCCTCTAAAAGATATAAATCAATCAAATTTAATAGTATTTTGTTCTAGAGTTTCTCTTGTTATATAATCTAGCAAATCAATTGAATGATACTGCATTGATCATAAATTTATTTTTCATTCTACGACGAATGTAAGAGAGTTTTTATCATTATAAAAAAATTTATTAAGATTAGAAATATCAACCACACCTCACCCCACATATCTCTCTTTAAGAAATTCATTTTCTTTTTGAATTATTTCATTATGGCTAAAGTTAGCTTTGTCTTTGATGTGATCAATTCTATCATTTAATTTTTTGCTGAAAGGATGCTCATCAGTGATTTCTAGTTCAGAATCAATATTATCAGACAAGAAATGTTGTAATATCGCTTCCACAGTCATAGCATATTTTAAGTCTGGATATAATCATATTATTTTTGCTGAAAGATGAGACACATAAGCTGTTGCATGGCTTGTTCAGCTGCAAGGATTTAAAGTCAATAAATTAAAATTAGTATCTTGTGTTGTTGAATTCCAACGCTCCCCAAGTCATAATATATCAGGTTTTGAGTATTTATTATTACTTCTTTTAATGGAATTCCAAGCAATAATATTATTTTTAAGTGGATTGCTTATGCTTCATCTGTCATAGTGATTTTTAGATGTTCCTTTTGATACAGACAATTTTTTGTCTGTCATAATCTTAAAAGAACCAATACTTAATATATTAATAGCATCACTAGGAATATTGAGATTAGAATGTGAGAAAGTATGGAAATTTGGAGGTTTAGGTCCTTCATAATTTCCTACTGAATTTAAAACTAAAATATCTGGTTGAAAAAATAAATACTTATCAACTAAATATGAAATAAAACTAATATTATCATTATCTTTTTTAGGGACACTAATGTTTCGAGACAAATTATAAATTTTTATATTTTGATTTAATACTGCATCAGTATTATTTAAAATTCAAAAAAGAGAAGGTAAACTCCAAATACCTATTTTGGGCTTATCTGTTCAGACAAAAAGAGAATATATTCTTGCAGAAGGATATAAAGTTCTTGAAGTAAAAGCTAACTTATCATCAATATCATAAAGTTGTTCACCGTAGGCTATTATTCCTGCCATTTGTGTAGCATGATTTCTTATTGGAATTTCATTTTTTAATTGTTCTATAGTATCTTGCTTTTGTACTATATCAACAAGCAAAGGATTTAATACATCCTTATTAAGAGCAAGACCTGAGTCTAAAAGAAATACTATTGGCAAATTTTCAATATTTTCTAATTCAAGTGGTGGGGTAGCTAATTCTTTATAAATATTAGCAGGAGCATTTTGATCATCAAATACCTTAGTAACAATTTCCATACTAAAAATAGAATCTGGAAATTCAAAAAACAATAAAAAATCATCAAAATTATTTTGAGCTCCTTCAATCGTTATATAAATTCAGTCTGCTTTAATGATTTTCTCAATTAAAGTTAAATCAAATAATGCAACAACCTCTTTGAGATCAGTATGTAATATAGCAACATCTTCTGGAACTACAATATAATATATATTTTGATTTTCTAAATGAAGATTAAATAAAGATTTGTCTAAATGATCTAATAATTGAAATCATTTTACTAAGTTTAATGAACGTAAATTTTTATGTATATCATCTCGAGATTTTTCACTAATAATATATTCAAAAAATGCTAATAACTTTCATGAATCATGATAATTTAAAGTACAACAAAGACATGTATTATTAAAATCAAATTTTACAAATTTAAAACTAGGTAATTTTAATATTTTTTGAAAATAGTTACAAATATCTTCTCAACCTCAAGGAGTAAATACTTTATAAAAGAATATGTTCCAAGTGTTTACTTCATAGCGTTTCAATTTTCTAAGTATATGTTCATCAAATTTTTTAGTAGCAACTACTTTTGCCTTATGTTCTATTTTATAGCTATATTTAGAATTATATTGAGCTATAGATGAAACAATAGGAGTTTTCCATCTATCATAGATTACACTATCAAGTTCCTCTTCTTCTTGCTCTTCTTCTATATCTTCTATCGAAGGAGATCTTCAACCTCACATACGAGAATATCTAACAGTATTACTGATGACAGTTGCATCAAGTTGTAATAATTTATGTTTCCTTTCTTGAAAATCTGACATAGAATAATAATAAAGTAAATCGTATTAATTTATAATAAAATTCCAATATATTACAATAAAATAAAATTCATAATATTCGACTCTATTTAAATATCAGTTAATATTTCTTTATACATAATTCTAAATATTAATTAAATTTGATTGACTTAATTCAAACCACCGAAGTTGCACTCCTCTATTATCTTTTCTCAATAACTGAGATACTAATTTTCATAATTATACTCAACGAGGGATTCAAACCAACCATTTCTTAGGATTTAAGCCATTTATAGGTATTAAATTCAATAATTTATTTTTTGCTATTTTATATATAATCATAGAAAAGTCAATCATAGAGCGATGTTTCAAAGGTTCTAACTTAAATTCGGAAGACACGGGATTCGAACCCGCGGTACCGTTAGGTACACACCGTTTCCAACGATGCGCATTCGACCACTCTGCCAATCTTCCAATAAAAACAACTATATGAAAACATATTACTAATTCAAGGATGATATAAATTTCTCTTAAGGATTATTTAAGATTTTAATTTCTTGAGCCATTGTTTGTAATTCTTTAAAATCAGTTCTCAATACTTTGATTCTGTTATGGATTGCTTCGTTCCTCGCAATGACTTTTAACTGATAACTCTACACTACTAACTCTTAACTAAATCTCAATATTCTTAAATATTTCTATAATCTTATTCTCTTTTACAAACACGATATCCAATCTGACTGACTTTTTCGTTGGGTACTTCCAGAGATAGGTTTGGATAGATTTTTGGAGTGAATGAAGTTTTTTAGAAGTAATATAATCATGGAGATTGTCTATGTAATTCACCACCTTCACTTCTACAATAACCAAAGTAGTATCATCTTCCATCACCAAGTCCAACTCTCCTCCTTTAATCGTAAAGTTCTTATCTTTACAACGAAATCATTTTGTTTCATAATACTGTTGCACTAATTCTTCTCCTGCATTTCCTATTCTTTTCCTATACTGAGTATCTATCATTTATAATGAAAAACGAAGAATTAAAAATGAATAATTATCAATTTTTTTGTCATTGCACTGTAATACATAAAACAGTTCACTAGAGGAATAAAAAGATTATCATATCACCTCATAATGCCATCTATTTCGCTGGTTTCTGTTTGGATCAAAGGTATTCTAATCTCATCTCTTCTATTTTCTTCGCTAATTCCTGACAATAGATATGCAAAGCCTCGACATTCTGACCTCTATCGTAAACGCTAGTATCTACATAGTCCTGTGTCAAGTCTCGATCGTTGTTGTGTTCTGTATTGATCTTCTTCCGATCAATATCAATAAGCATATCACCATACTGAGATTGATAATCAAGAGTATCCAAAAACAATAACAATGCCATCGCTGGATATCATAATTCGTTCTTTCGATAGGAACTATTATCGTTCGACATAATAGCGTTGGTGTCTTGATCATAAGATACTTGATAGGTTTTGCTACGATCAGATGACAATACTGTAGCATGGATAGCTTCATCAACTGATCACATCTGTATTCTACCATCAGCTACACATCAAAGTGCTTCATAATATTTAATCATATGACTAGGGAGTTTTCGTTGCATAGGAGTTATAATATTTTTGTAAATCTCTCTAGTTTCTTTCCATTATACTCTACTATTTCATCTCGCATAGACAATGGACGAACTACAAAATCATTATCTCATAACCAAGTTCAAGAAGCATCATACAATGGTTTATATATCACAAGGATTTCACCAGTCTCACTATGTTTTCCTATTCCAATTATTTCATAGATATGATTATCTCATCCAGTAGATTTATAATGACGATAGTATTCTCCTATCTGTGGCATTACTATAGAATATTATGATAAATATTTCACTATTCTTCAAAAAAAACCTTGTTCTTTTCACACTATATCAGAGAATGACTGTACATTCTGAAATGATTCTTGACGACCCACAATACTCATTGGATCCTCACTATTGTGTTCTATCGTTTTTTGAATATCTGGAGTAAGAGCTGATGAGGTAAATTTTTTATCTATTTTCGTTACTACTCTTTTTTCATCTTTGATAGTATGAATTCTTTCAGATAGATTCTCTGGATGTTGTAATGATTGAGTAATACTATCTTTTAGATCAGCAATTTCCTCATCAATCTCGAGAGAATCTATATCAGCAATATTTCTCTCTACTATTGCATCAAGTTGATCTATTTTTTCATCAATAGTATTTTTCTGAACCTCCAAATTCTTATCTACACGCTCATGCGAGTCAGAAAGATCATTCTTTTCAAACTTTGGATCAAATTTGTCGGCCATAGGAATTTATCTCGATAAAAGCGTATTGAGTTTCTTTAATACCGTAAGATTTTTTTTGTAATCTACTCTTGATGGACCAACGATGGATACAATCGCATCATAATCATTGACCGTTATCTTGGTATAGACACAGCTGAGTACTTTATCCTCATCCTGTACAAAGGTATAATAGACATTTCCTCTCTTAATAATCTTTTTACCTAATACTTTAACTATTTTCTTCTTTTCAATAAAATCTACAATATATTTCATCACATCAAAATCCATCGTCCTTTCTTCCGTCAAAAGATTATTGATACCGAGAAAATTATACTCATCATTGGATAAGAAACTCACAACTACTCCATCCACCATTTTTCCTAGATTCTCAGTAATACCTCTGAGACTTGATCTCGCTATTTCAATATCAAACTCAAAAACCAAACCACCTGACTCGTCTTCTTCGTTTTCTTGAATAAGTTCAGCGAGAAACGTGTCCAAGTACGTACTCAGACCTTGCACCGTTGGAATACGACCAGAACTATTATAAGGTTGATAAACTAACCCTGATGATTCAAGTTGTTGGAGATATTTACGAAGTGTCGATGGTGCATAATCCATCTCAGCTCCTTCCATGGTCGACAAAAACTTTGAACCAATAGGTTCACCTTTTGTAATATAATTATCAATCACTACATGCAAGAGCTGTAAGAGTGTTTCGTTTGATTTAGTCATATTCATAGTATACTTGTTTATAAGTCAAAATCAAGATAATCAAAAAAATCCCGTATCCACGGGACAATCTTCAGAAATCTTCTGAATATGATCTTCTGATATCTATCAACTAATAAATATATCCTTGAGCTAAATGAGCTGAGATAATACGAGTTGTTACAATATGTTTTCATACAAAATTCATATCAGAGACAACAATAAGCCCATCATCTCTCACATATTCTACGATAGCAACATGTCACAATCATCATGCACCTCTACCAGGAGCAAATACTGCAATAGCTCATTGTTTTGGCTCTGTTCCTGTCAATAATCATGCCTTTTTAGCATTCTCTAACCAATCTTTCGCATTTCCAGAGATCATATTATCTCCTGGTCCTTTAAAAAGATCGGGTCTCTGACTAGCCACATATGACGTACAATATCATGCTGTAAATCACAAATTGTCAGATAATATCAGTTTTTTTCTTTCGATAATATGTCATTCTTTATACATCGTATCTCCGTATAATGATACTTTTTCAGATACTTTTGGTAATTCTCCATAGAAATAATTTTGTGGAGCTGGGGGTGTTGCCAGTTCACTTACATAATCCATAGGTTGTGCAATAGCCGTTGATAGTGAAACGGTCACCATCAAAAAGGCAAGAAATTGTTTAATCATCCGTTAAAGGAACTAAATCATATTGACCATAATCCTCACACTTCAGCATCAGGAAGTCTATCAATACTACCTTATAAGTATACTCTCCTAAGAGATAAAAATCAAAAAACAGCCCATCTGACACAGATATGACTTGACTTCATGATCACGACATTACCACACAATCGAGAAAACTATGCTAGAAGCCAATTTTCCTGCAAACTAAAGGTTATCATAAAAATCAATAAATAATTTGACAAATTATATTAAATTATTATAGCACTAAAAAGCATAGGTTTTAGAAATTTCCTATGCAAGAGCCTAAATAAAAATCATATTTTTTAGTAAAGATTTATAAAACTTTCACAACATTTAAAAAGGCTTGTAATTATTTGATTATATAGTCTTTTTTAAGGCTGATATTTAACAGCAAAGAAAAAACCTAATAGTCATAAGAAAATCAGGTTTTTAATACTGGTTTCTTACAGCATTTTCGTAAAACGAAAAAATGCTGGCCTTTTACAGCAAGCACTGTGCTGGCTTTTTACAGCATTAAAAAAGCCTATACGACCAAACGATCACAGGCTTTTTTAATGCTGGAGAGGAGACTCGAACTCCCAAGCGCAAGGCACACGAACCTCAATCGTGCATGTATACCAATTCCATCACCCCAGCATAAACTAATAAGCACAACCATCTCCTAAGAAATTGTCGTGCTTATATATACTTACTTTATATTACAAAATCAAGATAAGATTATAATGTTTTAAGATATTCTCTAATCTCATCTTCAGAATATGTCATATATTTATCTTGAAGTTTATATACTCCCTTATCAGTTCTTTCAAATAATGATTTATATTTTTGAAGATTAAGAAGGATTGTATTAGGACTTACCATCTTTTCTTTGAGAAGTTCCTTAGAAATCTCTTTTACTGACATAGATCTCTGATATTGTTGGAAGATACGCACAATAATATCTACCACAGTTCCTCCTTTAAATCCCCATTCTTTCAATCCATATAACCCAAGTCCAAGATTAACAAAATAATCATTATTTTTTACTAATTCATTATGTACTGTATTTACTTTAATACTCTTCTCTGGGAAATGATCCATAATCTTTGCAGGCAATTCTTGGAAATGTACTGGTTTATTATATCTTCTCATAGTATAGAGAATCTTTAATTTGATAGTTTTTGGATAGACATCTACAAAGTCAGGAGTCCCAAGTTTTCCATCAAACATTTTCATATCTCTGAGTGATTCAAAGAAATTAAGATAGAATTGATCGTTTTTTAGGAAAGATATCTGATCATATTGCTTTACAAAATTCTCTTTCAGGTGAAGAGCAAATTCGTATACATCGATACTTTGTGCTCTCTGTTTGAAATAATCTTTTGTATAAAGTGCTAACATAGTCAAGAAATCTTCAAACAATGGATCAATATAGAAACATTTATTAAAGTTCTTATTTCTCTTTAAATAAGTAATATCAAAGTCAGAGACAAGGATGAGTTTAATTTCCTGTTTAGAAAATTCATATTTTTTGAGATTAACAAGCTTTGTAATCATAGTATCTTCTACAAGAATACCTCCTTCATCTTTTAATATCTTCTTCGCATCTTCAATGAGATCAATATACATAGCGTTACCTACCATCAATCTTCTTACTCTCATAAGAGCTTGTGCTTCGATTTGTCTTACTCTTTCTCTTGTAAGATTATAATCTTTCCCAATTCTTTGTAAAGGTATTTCTTTCCCTCCTGTAAGGAGCCCAAATTTTCTCACCAATACGAGTTGTTCTTTTGGCTTACAATATTGTAATACATTTTTTAAGCGAGTATTGGTAAGATCTACATCTATCTTACTGTCATCCATTTTAATATTGAAATTCATACTAATGGTAGAGTTTAAAATAAAACACTATATATCATTCAGAGATAATATTACAAAATCACTCTCCTATGTCAAGTGAAAATGAAGAAAAACTTTACTTTCTTATTAAATATTGTTTCGTAAAGGAAAATACCATAGTAAGTTAGCGAATTGGTTTCGTAAGATAGTCAATATAGTTCGTAATTTGTAATTCCCCAATACCTAACATCTAATAACTAATACCTAGCATCTACACATTAAACTTAAACACAATAATATCTCCATCTTGTACAATATAATCCTTTCCTTGAAGTTTTAGTTTTCCCTTTTCTTTTGCTTTTGATCGTCATCATTCAGACACAAAATCAGTATACGCGACTACTTCAGCTTTAATAAATCACTTCTCAAAATCAGTATGAATTGCAGCAGCAGCTTGTGGAGCTGTAGAATCTATGGGAGTAGTCCAAGCTCTGGTCTCTTTTTCTCCAGTAGTAAAATAATACATCAGTCCTAATTCTTGAAAAGCTAAACTAATCAAATCATCTAGTGTAGGTACATCTCCAATAGTTGTATTTTCTATCATCATCTCCAAAAATTCTCTTCTTTCTTCAGGAGAAAAAGTCATCATTTCTGACTCAAGGGCAGCACATACAATCGCGATTGGACGTTGAAGTGTTTGTTCAAATTCTGTTCTAATTTCACTCGCACGACCCAGATCTTCTTGTCACACATTAATAGCATACACAAACGACTTATTCGTCAAGAAGTTATAGTTTTTTATCGCTGATTGTTCTTCAGGAGTAAGGTCAGGGCGAATATCGTAAATCAATTTTCCTTCATCAAGTGCTTTCTTAATTTTCGTTAGAGCTGATGCTGTAGCTACAGCAGTCTTTTCTTTGGTCACAGAAGCCTTCTTTGCGATACCTGGAAGATTTTTTTCTACTTGCTCCAGATCTGAGATAATAAGTTCCATATTGATGATTTCAACATCTCTGAGAGGATCAACTGATCACTCCACATGAGAGACATCAGAATTTTTAAAATATCTGAGTACTTGTACGATGACATCTACTTCACGAATATGAGAGAGAAATTTATTCCCCAATCACTCCCCTGCTGATGCTCCTTTTACTAGTCAAGCAATATCTACAAAAGAAGTCGTCGCATAGACTATCTTCTGTGTATTACTCATCTCAGAGAGTATATCCATACGAGGATCTTTCACATCCACAATACCTACATTCGGTTCTATAGTACAAAACGGAAAATTACCAGCATCTGCTGCATAACTTTTTGTCAATGCATTAAATAAAGTCGACTTACCTACATTAGGTAGTCCCACAATCCCAATTTTCATAATCTCACTATCACAATAAAAAACAATAGTCAAGTATAACTATTGTCTCCTATTTTTGCAATATAATATAATAATCTACATTCTGCCTCATATTTAACAACTAGTAATTCATACCTAACAACCAGCTCTTAACTATTCGTATCAGCTCTCATAAGTATAAGCATGACCCAGCCTCTGAGTTCTTGAAGAGCAGGATTATCATTCGTAAGAA
>CAYWIJ010000005.1:0-64897 GCA_964458335.1 uncultured Candidatus Peribacteria bacterium
TGAGGTTTCACTATTCAGTTCTCTGGGGTGGTTGGAGTGGTAGAAGCAGGAGATGGTAAATGTGAGAGAGAATATCCACCTCCTGATGATCTTGGTGGTATAGAAATGTTACCTGTTTCTGATCAGTTATTTCCTTCATTTTCTGATCAGTTATTGTCAGAGTTATTGTCATTCGTTGCACTATAGATGATAGTGATATTGGCATCATATTCTAGAGAGATATTATTGGGTAGTTGAAGAGGATATTCTCTATAGATAGTATCCCATATACTTTCTCCATAGAGTGATTTACCATCATGGATCATGCTATAGATAAAATCATATACTCGAATCCTTAAAGAACCATTTGGTCTCAATATATCATGTTCACAGTCTTCTATACTATTATATCCCAAATTATCAGAACATAAATCCTCTTTATTATTTGGATTAGCAAACCAACTATCTAGTTCGTCTTTGTAAAGAGTAAGATTAGTGTAGAAATTCATAAAATCATAAATTGCACTATAATATGAAACTTTTAATGAACCATTATTATTTAATAACTCTTCTTCACAGTCTTCTATACTATTATATCCCAAATTATCAGAACATAAATCCTCTTTATCCTCTTTATTATTTGGATTAGCAAACCAACTATCTACTTCTGATTTAAACTGAGGAAGATAGAGTATTTGATAAAGAGTTTCATAATAGAGAGCTTCATAAGAATTATCATGTTCACAGTCTTCTATACTATTATATCCCCAATAATTAAAGCATACTTCTTCTTTATTCGTAGTATGACTTAACCATTCATTGACCATGGCTTGTGCATCACTCATCTGATAATATACTGTTCCTTGTACAGGAGAAACAGCATTATTAGCAAAAGCATTATGCCCAATATATGTCACAGAACTTGGTATGATGATTGAAGTTAATTCGTTGTCAGCAAAAGCTCGAGGACCAATAGAAGTAAGAGCATTTCAAAAAGTTACTGAAGTTAATATATTCTCAACAAAAGCTCAACCATCAATAGAGATGAGAGAATGAGGAAATGTAAGAGATGTTAATTGATTGTAATTAAAAGCATTGGATCCAATACTAATAAGACCTTCAGAAAACAGAACAGAAGTTAATTGATTATAGCCAAAAGCATCCACTCCAATAGACGTTACAGAGCTTGGAAGTATGATTGAAGTTAATTGATTATTCGTAAAAGCAAAATTTCAAATAGAGATAACAGAATCGGGAATAACTACTGAAGTGAGTTGATTATTATTAAAAATACCATCTCCAATACTTGTGACTGTTTGCCCATCGATAGTATCAGGAATTATCACATCACTTGAACAAGAGTGATCATAAGAAGTAATAGTTCCATCTTCAAATCCAAAACAATGTTCAGATGTAGGTGTGAGATCAGCAAAACTTACGCTCACTCACAAGATGCTCAATAGCAGTCAGAATAGTAATTTTTTCATAAAATACTCATAATAGACTAAAACAAAAAAGAATATTTTATTATATTATTTTTTGTATCTATTCTCAATTATCTCTACTTTTGTAGAGATAATTATTACCGTTTTTTGTTTTTTGTTCTAAAAATAATACAATATCATAAATTATGATATAATATTATAGAAGTGACAATAAGAAGAGTATTATTGCAGTATTTTTTTTAGTGCATCGGTTAGAGATCAGATAACAATATTTTTATTTTTTATATTCGTCCCAAGATTGACCATTCATGAAAAATCAGATATTCCTATAAACATAATTTCATCAGTTCATGGTATCACAATACCTATATATCCCTTATAACTGTGAAGTTTACTATTTGTTGCTTTTGCAAGATTATTTGATCCTCATCCACAAAGACAATATTTTCAGGTATGTCTATTTTTGAGTGCATCTTGGATCAGTTTTTCTTGTCATTTATGATAATAAGAAAGTTCTTTTCAGTTCTTGATTTTTCCTTGTAGTTGATCTGATAGGTTGGGTATATTATCATTATCATATATAAACCAATGTAATCTTCCTTTATTACATTGATCTCTTAGGAGATATGTCGCTACAGCTAATTCAATTTTTTCTTTGTATATTTGGTGAGTATCTACCTGTAGGTAGGTGAGAGGTTCTCTAATTCATGCAATATCAAGTATCTCTTGTGGAACAGCATTTCTAATAGTAAGTTGTTGTTCTACAAATTTCATAGATATATTACTTGGTTTGGTTGTTGGATTATTTTTATAAGATTGTAATGTAGTTAACTCTCTGATGGTCTTATCGATACCTCAACTGACGGAATCCACAAAAATATCCGTAGCAATTGCTGTTGAAATCTTTAGTTTGGATTGAATAGTTTTAAGAGGATCTAAAAAGATATTATGATCTGAAAGTCATCATTCATTGTGAGAATCCATATTCACTATCATATGTTCATAAGAAAGATTAGTAATCTTATGGTGAGGATTTTCTTGGCTAATAAGATCAAAACTTAGTCTACATTTAACATCAGCATAATTTCCATTTCATCAAGTTTTGGAATTATCTTTATTCATTGCATATTGTACATAATGTTTTGTTCTTTGATCAAAAAATGGATATGATAAATCTTGTATATTATAGCTATAATAATTTCTCAGATGCGTTTTGTCTTCTTCTTTTGTTATTATCTCAAAAATTTTTTTTATCGTATTCTCAGATAATAATAATTTCTCTTTATTGAAACTAATATCATCTCATTGGAACTTGTTAGCTATTTCAAAATTATGAAAACATATATAAAATCACTCTTTTTGAAAATAGTCTTTGATATTTTGTATATGTTGAGTGAATGTTTCTTCAATAAACTGATGTTTTTTATCATTATCTTCTAGAATAGAACGATCTATCCAAGTTCTTCATCTCATATAATCTTTAACATCTTCTCATCTTAATTCTTTGAAACTCATAGAAGGAAGTCATTTTATACCTCATTCTGTATAAATATCTTCATGATTAATAGTAAGTTTTTTGCTCATATTGTTATCTCCTTGAGCTAATGATGTAGAAAATCATTGTGTATATTGAGAAATTTCTACATAGTTGTATCTTTGCTCTGTATACATAATAGCATATAACATATTGATGACATGAGATTTAAGCTGATTTCTATGATGACGCTCTCTCATTTTGGATTTAGATTCTCATTCTTGTTCTTCTTCTTTTTCTAAAAGATAAGTAATAAATTCACCAATTTCATCAAGAGAAAGAAGTTCTCCTTTTGCTAATTTTGAACGTAGTCAGAGAAAAAGATTGTGAGGGAAGAGATTTTCTAACCAATCCCTGCCAAGAAAATTTGTCTTTTCATTATATTCTAGGAAATCTCTTAGTATAGTTTGAGAAAAATATGCCCTTCCATGTTCTGTCAGATCAATCATATTTTCCTCATTTTTTTCCCAGAAATTCTTACTATATATATATGTTTCATTATACAGTTTTGTAATATTTTTGATTGTTTTATATCTTGTTAATTTTTGTTCCTTTGATGTGTTGTTTTGGTATGGATTTTTTAGTTTTGGATAAATTTTTTGAGATAAATATTCTTTTTGTTGCTCAAATATAAGAGATGATTGTAAATCTTGAATTTTTTTAGCTAAATCATTAGCTTGTAAGGAAGAATCTCATCATAATATTGATATGATATCAGCAGATTTGATATTTGACATTTTTGATGTCTTCGCGTCAATAATAGAAACAGTTCCATCTTGAGAGGATATCGCATACATATTACCATCTTTTAATGTTATGATATGTGGAGAATAAGGATTATTGGTGTAGTGAAAATTTTTCGTAATAAGATCAGAATTAAAATTACGACCGACTTTATGATTATTTTGACTCCAAATTCTAAAGTCTTCTAATGATTGTAGTGATAATTGTTCCATTGTCTGTAAAATGATATCTAATATGAAATATGATATCTCTTTATAATTATTTTTATTTTTTTGTCAATAAAATATTAACTTTTATCATACTTGAATTATTAAAGATATTGATTATAATTCTTATTATATTTTATGGTATTTGTGAATAATGAACTCAATATATATTATTCCCTCTCTCGAAGAACTCAATGCACTTGCTCAATCACTGATACAATCGGGTTATCATAAATTTTTGCTAGAAGGAGAATTGTGAGTAGGAAAGACACAGTTTGTCAAAGAATTGGTTGCTTGACTCGGTGGACGTCCAGATGAAGTTCAAAGTCCAACCTATACGTATATGAATTACTATGATATACCTGAGAAGAAACAACTCCTCCATATGGATTTCTATCGTTTTGAATCACAAGAAAATGCATTTTCGAAATGAATTTTTGAAGCTATAGACAACCATGATTATATCTGTATCGAGTGGCCACAATGGGAAGAAGGATATGTCGACTCTAATCGAGTCAGACTACATTTTTCTTTCAATCCAGACCAGACAAGAACGATAAAAATTAGCAATAAGTAATTCTCAGTTAGTAATTGATTAAAAGAAAACTCAAAACTTAACACTTATAACTTCTCTCATGAACTACGAACTGTTTCAACATCCTCAAAAATCCATTTATCTCATTGATATGAAAAATGAACAATGATATTTTAGTGAGCTTGTTGAGCAATCAGTTCGTAAACATCTCGCAGAGGACAAAAAGATATTGCTCCTGACAAATAAGACAGGATATGCATCAGGGATTTTCTGTACCTCGTGTGGTCATGTTCCTCAGTGTAAACAATGTAGTATAAGTATAGGGTATCATGAAGCAGAGAATAAACTTCTCTATGGATTATGTTCCGTCTGCAAATCTATTTATGATATGCCAAAAACGTGTGAACAGTGTCATAAAAATACACTTCAAATGTATGGACTCACTACTCAAAAAACCAAAGAGCGAATAGAACAGATATTTTGAATACAACCATTGGTTATTCAAGCACAATCATGAGCGTCCTTCCCCAAAGCAATCAAAACCCTTGAATCTCTTCAATCTGCTCAAATTATTATCGCTACATATGCTCTTATTCCTCCAGAGAGCATAAGTCTTTTTGATGTCGTTATTATCCTTGCTGCCGATCAATGACTCTCCATCCCTGATTATACTGTCAGTTATAATACTTTTTATAATCTCTATCGCACCTTTACAGGATTTGATAATAAGTTTTTTTTAGTACAAAGTTATGATACTGACCATATCAGCGTTCGTAGCGCATGTAAGTTGGATGCAGAGTGATTTCTTGTTCAAGATAGACAATTTAGACAAGCGTATTTCTATCCACCGTATGGAGAACTCTGTATTATTAAATATAACCATGAAAATGAAACATCGCTTCACAATGCAATCCAAAATCTTCATAAAGAACTCCACTATCTACTACAGCTCTATCAGTATGATGATATTGAAATCTATACGAGTTCTCCTTTAGTATATAAAAAGTTTGGAAAATTCTACTATCATATCATCCTCAAAGGGAAAACAATTAGATTGTTTATGGATATTGCATTCTCTAAGCTTATGATGGCAAAGAGAGGATACAAAATCGATTGGATGGCTGAAAGTTTATTATAGTGATACTACTGTTGTTGTTTCATTGTAATATTAAGATATTTTACTAGATAAGGTAATCAAATACCTTGAATAATGAGAGTAATAAGTACAACTACAATGGCTAAAAAGATAATAATGTGTCTCTCTTGAAATGCTGATCAATCTGCAAGATAAAGAGGTAATGCTAATGCAGTAGCTAAAGATACGATCCCTCTCATTCCTGATCGAGATATGACAAGAGCAGATTGTCGACTCAAACGTTTTTTGGAATTTTCTTCTGTAGGGTTTTTAAGATATATTCTTTGTCTCCATCGTCTATCAAATACAATAACTGCCATTCTGATAATGAGAGCCCCTATAGCAATAAGGAATCCATCTCCGATAAGTTTTCCTATTTGTTCATGTGGTATATGTTCAAGAATAAGAGTGAAATTTAATCCAATAATAAGGAAAATAAATCCATTGAGGAAGAAAGTAATCATATCCCAAATATTCTGTGATAATTTTTTTGTCTCATTGGGGAATGCGTATTGTGTAAATTTTGTGACGAAAATTCACAATACTACAACAGCAATTACTCCTGATACATGAAATGCTTCAGCTAAAAGATAGGTAATGAATGGTGTCAGAAGCGTAAAACTCACTGATACTATCTGATTATCTTTTGTAATTCTAAGTATAATACGTAAAAGTTTACCAATAAGTAATCATACTATCGCTCCTCATCATATAAGCGTAAGAAATTCTAATCCTGCCTCTCGAACAATGAAAGTTGCTCCTCCTACTGCCGCAAGAGCAAAATGATATGCCGTCAAAGCAGACGCATCATTGATAAGACTTTCTCCTTCAAGAATGGTGATAGATTTTTTGGAGAGATTGAGACCTTTAGTAATGTTTACTGCTGCGACCGCATCTGTTGCTGAAAGAATTGCGCCCAAGAGAAATCACATTTTCCAACTCAATCAGAGGAGAGAATAATGAGCTATAGTAGCAATTCCAGCGGTTGTAATAAATACTAATGATAATGCTAATACGCTAATAGTTCCTCTATGTCTTTTGAAAAGAGAGAGTTCAGTATGAGCAGCAGCATCATAGAGTAAAGGTGGTAAAAAAAGAAGAAATACAATATCGGGATCGAGAGATATACCCATATGAGGTACAAATCCTAATACAATTCCAGCAAGTACTAAAAAGACAGGATATGGTATTGGAGTTTTTTTGGATATAGCAGTAAGAAATAACGTGGCAGCTAAGAGGATGAGAATGATAGCATATTGGTGTTCTTGCATGAGAGTGGCGATAGGATAAAATTACTATTATGATAGTATGAAAAAAATATTATTCTTCAACAAAAAAAGATGCCAATATCCAGACACCTTTTTTCTTAGTCTACTTATTATTTAATTTCAAAGACAATATTGACTTGGACAGTAAGTTCTTGTTCTCCTGGATTAATAGATGTACCAGCTACAGAATCTTCTGCCATAGCCATATTTCTTGCATAGTAGATAGGTGGATTATATCATCCCATTACCGTTTCATTGATAGAAACTGGTTTTCCAATTTTCATACCAGCAAGTTTTGCTAGTTCTTCAGCTTTTGTTTTAGCATTTTCAAAGGCAAGCTTTCTTGCTACTTCAAGTGTCGATGTAGTATCATCATTTGTATAATTACCTCCATTGACAAGTAGTCCATCAATTGAAGTCAGAGCATCAATGATTTTACCTGCATTATCCATATCTCTTACTTTGATAGAAAGAGTATGGGTTCCTCTATATCCATCGATCTTTGAATTAGAGTTTTCATAGACTCGATTCTCAGAAATATCGACATTTTGAGATTGAATTTCTTTCTTATCGATTTTGTTGTTTTCTAATATAACTTGAGCTGCATTGATTTTCTTTGCAAGGGCTTCGTTTACTTCTTTTGTCGTCTTTCCTTTTTCATTGGCTGTGATACTAAATGTATAGATATTTGGTATTAAGGATGATTTCCCTTCACCTTGTACAGATACGGTCTTGTCAATACCAGAGTTTGGTCAGAGACGTGAAATGCTATTACCTAAAATAGCAGATCCTGCAAGAATAGCTCCTACAATAAGGATTGTGGTTTGTGTCATGTTCATGGTGTGTGGAATGATAAGATAAAAATTTGACTATATTTCATGTCAAGGTATTAATATAACGAGAGAATAGTTGTTTTGTGAAAAGAATACAAGAGAAAATAAAAAATAAAAAAGTAATAGCATAACAATCATTTCTTGTTTATAATATTTTTACTTACTTTCTCTATTTTATAGACTATTATATCATAAAACTTCACTTGGCAAGATAAAAAATACACTATTCTTTTGCAAAAGTCCATTACATTGATATCATCTGAACTATGAAAACAGAATGGACTAAAAAGGCAAAAATTACTGCACTAGTTATCGTCTATTTGATTGCTCGATTGTATCAATCGTGGGAAGCTTTTTTTACGAGTGATGTTTTTGCAGATATTAAAAAAGTAGATACTAATATTGTTGCTGTTCTTGTTGATAAAGAATTATATAGTAATACGAATTTTAAAAATGCTCTTGAACGATATACGACCCAGTATATCCAACAGAAAATATCTAATAGTAAGGCAGTAGTATTTCCTCTTGATACCACTATAGTGAAGTCTCGAGATATTGCAAAATTATTAGAGAATCTTTATTATGATGGTATAGAAAAAGAACCGTCAACACTTGAGGGAGTGATCCTCGTAGGAGACAAAATTCCACTTCCTGTCGTCAATGATAATGGAGCTATTTTCCCTACAGTATTGCCTTATACTGACTTCGATGATCCCAAATTTTATCGAGATCCTATGACACAATACTTTATTCCTAACGGAGTTGCTAAAGCTCAACCAGAGGTTCGACATAGTATTATCAATCTAGAGGGGAACGTGTCAGACTATGTTGTTTATTTTCAAAAATTGAAGTCTTATAATAATAATCCTAATGGTTATATTGGAGATCGTATCTGGTATGAAGATTTTATTGATCAAAAAGAGTCGTATAATGATCTTAATCTTGTGAGTTATATGAATAAATTTCTCTTTGCTGAGGATTTAGCGTATCATAGATTTAGTCCTCTTTTGATTGATTTCTTTAATAATAAAGAAAATAAAAAAACAAATGAATTGGTTTGATCGCTTGCATCATTAACAGGTGAAAGTGGATCGTATGCTGAGCATGTAGGAGGAGTATTTTCTGGACTAATGGCAGAATATACAGCAACACAAACAGCAAGCTCTGAGCAAGTACCGACCGTATTTGTAGATGATGCTTTAGAGGGATTTCAAAAATGATATTCTGACTTGTATGGTGTTACAAGTACTGCTCGTATGAGAGATAATATTTTGTCAGCAGGTAGACGAAATACGACAGAAATTGACAATCATAATAATAAAATAGAATATTTTGATCAACTCTATACCAAACAATTAGGAGAATCTGCAGTTCCTCTTCTTGCAGAGATTAACAAACAGTTTGAAGATACTCTTATCAAAGCTGTTAAGAATAATGATTATGCTCTCCACGTTGCAATTCCAGAGAAAGCTACGATAAAGAAAAATAATGTTACTATGACATGGGGTACTGATATGCAAGCAAATCTTTTAGATCTTGTTGATGGTTTAGATGGAGATTATTATACAGCAGGTATATATGAGGCATTTTATTATGGAAGGAATGCAAGTACTATTACATGATTGGATCAGACCAGTATTTTCTTAGGTACTCCTAATCCTTTGTGATATAATATCGATAATCTTGCATTAATGACAGGTCATAATAGTAGTGGATCATTAGGAGTATCACAAGGTATTCTTTCGGAGTTTGTCGAGGCGAATAGAGGATATGTAGTATCACTATGATTGTCAGATAAACAATTCAAACAAGATTTTGGTATTTGTGGAAGTGATGATGAGGGAATGCAAAATTTTGAAGATTATGTGCAGATGTATCTCTGAGGAAATACTCCTCTTAATCTTGGTGCTGGTGATAACGGATTAGAACTCAATAATAAGAGTTATGATCGTGGTGGTAAATCAAATTGGGTAGTTCAAAATGCTAGTCTTTTTGGAATGACACCTCAGCAAATTAACCAACTTTCTGGTGCAGGACAAATATTTAATATCGCTGGCTCAAGAAGGGTATATAATCTTAGTGGATTTATGTTTGCCCAAAATCTTCAAGGATGATTTCTCCAAAGAGTGGCATTTCAAATGATAGTACCAAATTTATTAAGACGAAAACTACAATGGACACCAGTACATCCATGTGACCCAGTTTTTCACGATGCTGAACCTCTTCAACATCATAATATCTACTCTCCTTCAAATCTGATCGATACGGGATATCAAAAAACACTAACACTTTGAGGTACATCACTTATGAGTTTAGCAATACCTTGTCCAGTAAATCCAACAACAGGATCTGATTGTTTTCCGTATGCTGATAAACCAAAGGTACCGAGTAATCAATATATACAACAACAATTAGTAAATTATAAAATTATTGATTCTACATCAATACATAATTCTCCAAATCCAGAACAAGTAAGTCAATTTGATGTTACTACTCCATCTAGACCTATTGATTCTGTCAGATATATTACTTTTCAAGGTATTGGAGGAGATCGAGTACAATTACCTTTCCCAAATTTATATGCAGTGGAAGTATATAAACAAGATTCAGAACATGCTAATACATTAATTCTTAAAACGAAAGAAGAGATAAAAACAACGATTCGTGAGTATCTGACTCAGATTGTCGATTCTTATAATACCTTTTTAACGGAACAGAATACTAAAAAAACAAATTATTATAATTCAAACGCAACTCTCTTTAATAAGCTATGAACAGTAGATTCTTTTGCTACTCCAAATCGTAGTTATACTTTACTCCAATCGACACTCTTTTCGTCTATGATATCTGATGATATGATAGATGCTGTAGCAAGTCTCTTGTATGTAGAGAATTCGTTGATTCCTTCTAAACAAAAAACTACCAATGTAGCAGAAGAATATGAACAGTTTTATACGCTTGCTAATATTACTAATAAAAAACAAACACTTTTACAAGAATATCTTACAGAACAGACTCCTTCATCACTTTTAACCTTGCCGTGATATCAAGATAAAGGATATGAACTTATTTCACTTACTTCTGATGGAGATGATAGTATAAATTCTCAAAACAATACTCCTTCTCGATTAGTATCTCTCCAAAAACAGTTGAATGATTATCAAAATTATCAAAATATGTTTAATACAAGAGATACGAGTAATAGTGATACTACCGTATCATCATCAACAGACTCATGTACAGCTTCATATGGAGAGCCAGTTCCATTGGTAAAATTGAGTGATATGTCATTCCCTTGGTTTGATGCATTTGCTTGTTGGTTAGAGCATATAGGTGTACCCAAAGTAACTTTTGATTTTAAGAATGCACAAGGTCCTGTATTTATCCCATGAGCATTGAAGGATTTTGTTTCAGGGCAGAGTTCATTAGATAGTTATCAATTTAATACGATACCAGCTCCAAGTTTAACAGCCTCAGAACAAGAGTTAGTGAATAGTCTTGATCTTTCTCTTAGTACACAATCGTATGCATTAGAAGATAATGTGCCTTTGGATTTGAGGCCCACTCTCCTCTTGACTCAAAAAAATGATATCAAACCACTGCAACTACGTATTACTTCTACGGGAGATACTTGTGTAATGATCAATACTACAAATACTTGTACCACACCATTTCAAAAAATTATTACTGACAAGAATTATATTTCTCCGTATATAGTGCCAGTACAACCAAAAGCTTGAGTAAGTACTCTTATCATTCAAATTTGCCAATGATTGATATGTGCAACTCAGACATTGCCTTATTTCATCACACCAGGTCCTCTTACGCAAGCTAGTATCTTCCTTCCTTATGACAAACTCCTTTCTCAAAGCCAAATTCCAGTTATTGTAGAATGAAAAGATAAACATAATAATCGTCTAACCACTGTCCTGTCTCCTGTAACTCTCTCTACTGATCAAGGTAATTTTGTTGGAGGATCAACGTGATATACCTATTCTAATCTTCGTGATTATGTACAACTCAATGTACCAAAGGTAGAAGATAAACAAGACATTAATCTCAATCTCTATAATAAAGATACTACACTCCTTGCAAACAAAAAGTTATCAGTCTATTCTGGATCAATAGCTGTAGTATCTTCAAATAATTATTATACTCCTTCTACAACATCTATTACCTATACTCTTCCAAATAAAAAATCGCAACTATTCTTGGCAGATAATCATATCAATATAGGATTGCTACCTCAACTATCACTCAAATTACAATCTTCTCATGGAGATATGTTGGCTTGACCAGTACTTGTACAATCAGAACAGGGATTATTTTCTATCTATGAGAAAACTTTGTCTGACAATACATCTATTATTCCTTCTACGGGATTACAGCTGACAAATACTCTTATCTTTGATGGGACGAAGACTATTTCTCTTGTCCTTCAACCAAAATTGAATAAAAATATTGGGTCAGATGTTCTTGTTTTTCTTTTCCCTGATGGATCAGAACAGCGTATTCCAGTTGTTATTAAATCAGCTGAACAAGCTACACAGATTGTATTAGAAGCCAATACTACTAAAAAATTATTAGATAATAGTGTATCAGTCCCTATTGTGCTCCAACTTTTTGATGATTGGGGGAATAGAAGTCCTTATAGTCAGAATATTCAGTTAGATTCTTTTGGATCGTTATCAATTCAATGACCCTCTCTATTATCAGTAGTGGGAGGTATAGCACAATTTATTCTCAAGACAGATAATTTATGAGGACCATGATATATAAGAGCTACATGAGTTGGATCATGAAATCTTATTCCATGATTTTGGTCTACTCAAGTCAAAAAATCTATTATCCCTACTGCGAACATTAATGGACTGTATCTCAATATTGTAGGAGCAAGTCGATGAAATACAACTGATACAACAGCAGATTATTTTGATATGATTCCAAAAATTCTCAAAACTTCAAAGGTTTTGGCAACAACAACGGAACTTATTGCACCTGAAGATGTACCAACAACTGTTATCTCTATTTCTTCTCAAGGAGAGCTATGAGGAGGAGAGGCTGATCAGTGGATCGTAACGACTTCTTGATCTCATGTACTAGCTCAAAATCCATGAGAGAGAAAACAAGTGACATTGGGAATGATGACAGATCGATCTTGGACCTCTCAGCTTGTACAAGCTACAGAGTCTTATCCTGAAGACTTTACTCTTTATCCAAAAAATATTTGGGGAAATGGTTCTACAAATAGTACTCCAATACTCTACCTTGTAGATAGTACCGTGAGCTACGATCCCAATAAAAATACTTCCGTCGAGGAAGCAACTATAACTGCTAGTAATATATGACGAAGACATAATCAACAACATCTCACCCAATGGGGACAGTGAAAATCTGTCTGAGAAGCTACTCTTTTGAATGCTTCAGAATTTTTAGTAAATTATGGAGATCCACTTATTAGCAGAAAGGATAAGAATGCGGTTATTGCAGGAGCAAATGTTGATGCTTGACCTGGACAATTAATAGTAAGTGATACAACTAAAACAATAAAGAAGGCATTTGCTCTTGATGTTAATAATGATGGTTTAGAAGATATTGTTACTGTCTTTACTGATGGATCAGTAATTTGGTCGAAACAATATGGATGAAAAGATAGTATTTATGTAGAAATGTGACCACTTCTTCAAATTTATGGATCAATTAAAGATGTCTTTGGAGGTGATACCCAATGAGATGGATTTGGTGATATTATTGTGCAGACGGAACAAGATGATTTGAGAGTATATACTAATGTATTAGGAATATTTAATGTTGATGGTTACCCTGTTTGTCTCGATCAAGATCAAGAAGATGGATTGCCACAACGTATGTCGAATGTAGATCAACGATTCCTTGAAGATATGGATAATGATGGTGTGGTAGATATCGTACTCAATAAGAGTGGAGAGATTAGTATTGTCTATGGATGAAAATCTGGTAATGGTTACAGTTATATCTCTCAAGATACGATGAGATGTGATCCAAATTGGCAATCGAGACAAAAAAATCATGTAAAAATAGTTGATAATATAGGAGTACAACTTCAATCGTGAGCAACAGTTGATACGAGCTTGATTCGTTGGAAATGATTAACTCTCACAGAGAGTTTAGATGGTAGTGGAAATGTAGAAGATACGACAACTTCTAATCCATATATCGCTACTCAGATTGGTCAAGCATTTACAGGTAATTTTTCAACTTGATTAAATATTGGTCAGTTTCCAATAGATGAGATTGTGTCACAAGCTAGCGCAAATCTTATGAAACGAAGTGTCTCTCCTGTTGATTTTATGCCAAGCTATGAAACACTTGCTCTGGATGATATAAGATATATTTCTGCTTCTCAACTTCAAAATTCTGATCAAGTTCGTGTGTATAAAACCTACGAAAATCTGAGTTGATGAGTACTCAAAAAATGAAATATAGTAAAGGTAAAAGTAAAAATTACCTGACCAAGAAATGATGCGATGACGTATATTGATCGTATTCAGTGACCATGGAATATTGTCATGAGCGGTAATGTGATCTCGTGATGGAATCCATGAAGTTTACCGTCTACTGCGACTTATAATAGTATATCTCCACAGGGAGACTTCTATTTTATTGTCGATAATATTACATTATGATCTACTGATACAGTGGAATTTTCGTACAATCTTGTCTTTCAATGAGGGGCTCCTATCAAAATTGCTGTTTCTGATAGAAATCATGATGATTATCAGGATATATCTGTTTATCCTATTGATAGTTGTTCCAAGTTTTTGCGAACTTATACGAATACAAAATCATTACTGCAATCTTATAGATCGTATGAGAAAGAGTTTATTGATGTAGGCCAAAAATTAGAAGACTATTATAACACTACTCAAACAAATACTCAGAATTATCTTTCGTGAATGACTAATAGTATTCAAAATATAGCTTCATGATGAAGTGCACAAGATATTTTCAACAATATCTGAGGTGAGACCATGTCATTTGGTAATTTCTTCAATCAAGTAGTAGGACAATGAGGATATAATTCATTTAATCTCAATGTTACCTTAATGGGTAATTTCGATACACAAGTTGGTCAAAGTATTAAAGAAACTCTCGACAATATTTGTTCATGATGAACCTCTCAAGATCAGTCCTGTAGTTCTGGATTACCTGTACCATTTAATATGTCATTCCTCAGTCCAGGTACTTTCAATATTATGGGATGTACACCTAAGTCCCCTAAAATAAAAGATATCTTCCCAGAAGATAATGGATTCCCTATTTTTGCTTTTCCAGCTACTTTACAAGCTTGACCTGTAGCTCTTCCTTTACCATTTCCTTGGTGAGGTATTCAACAATGAGCAACAGATAATTATTGATATTATTGATTTCCATCTGATGGATGAGTTTATCCATCTATGATTAGAATCTATCTATCTCCAACTTTGACTCAACAGATGGGTATTGCAATCTGTTTTGGTCCTCAAAAAGTAGGAAACAGTATACCATCTCCTTTCAATGCTATTGCTTGAAACTGTATTGTCACAGCAGTCAAAACTCCTTCATGATCTTGTGATATTGATGATCCTAATAGTAATAATGGTAACAATGGGTTATCAGATCAGGATATCTTGGATTTAGCACAATTTGGACAATGTACTCAGACAACTTCTAATGGATGATCTACTCCAGCTACTTCAACCCCAACTTCTCCTTTTACTATGGTGACAGTCAATTCTAATGGAACGACAAGCAATCCATTCCCATCAGGTACTTATTTTGGTGTTATCAATTTTGAAAAGACTCCTATTGTGCTTTCCGAGGGTGAGGTTGATGGATGAGTTGTTTTACAATGAGGAAAAGCAGTTTCTCCTCAGATTCAATGATGATGAGCTAAAGGATTGGTTGCCTGTATTGTGAATGACTGGCTAGACAGACAGACAAATTATATCATTAATAATTTTACGAATATGCAGATAGGAATCTATCTTCCTGACCTGACTCAGTTATGAAAAGGATTTGATACTCTGTGATCTCAGATTAGTACTCAAGAAGAGCAAATTCCAAATAGTCCAGATATTGCTAACAATATTAATACATTCTCAGGAAACCTTATCTCTCAAGTAAGAAATAGTACTATCAAACAGTCAGAAATCAATAACCTTTCTACAACTCTCAATAATCCCTTTAAGGAAATAGAAAAATTATTTGAACAAACTCCGTTGATTAATATTAATACCCAAGATGTGGTAGTAAATGTTCCTATGATCTATAGTGAAGATATTACAAGATATGAAGCTCACCTCAAATCATGGATAGAGAGGAATAAACAGACTGCTGCTGATCGACAATCTCTGATACAAGGAGTGTTGGGTGTATGTTCGCAGCAGGCAGGAATATGATCATGAAATCCTGCAGATCCTAATATCATTAACAGTATAAAGACTTGAATCCAGACCAAAAAAACAGAGTTGACTAATGATCGTACTCTTGCTCAACAATGTCAGCAACAGAATCGGGAATGATCTCAATGTACTTCTTTAAGCATTAAATATGATGGCGTATCTCCTCAGAATGATAAGGTGCTACTTGATGTGCTAGATAGTAAATTGAGTATTATGGATTGATGTTTCGAGATTGTGGGTGGATCGCTGAGTGCAAGTCTTAGTAGTATAATAAGTATTACCAGTCAATCAGAAGCATTTGAGAATAGAGTAAGAGAAAATATCAAAGTATTGGATCAATATAAGAGATTTCCATTACAATTATATCAATGGATTCATGTGACTGATAGATACCTTTGAGAAATTGCTAGTATGGTAGAAAATTTCCTTGGATATATCAATACATGGCTTAATATGAATGCAACAAGATTTGAACAATATGTGGATGCTATTATTACGATTTCAACAGCATTAGAGACATGGCAAGCGATTCTTGATCTTAGTGTGGATCGACAGAAAAAATGTTCTACTTGTACGGTAGATAGCTATGATGCTTATGCATGTAGTCTTGGTTTTCTTTGTGGAGAATTGAAACTCCCAATATTAAAATTGCCACCATTTAAGATACCAAATATCTATATTGATCTCAGTCATATTGATTTAGGTATGGATATCCTTTTGCCAAATTTCCAATTTGTACCAACATCAGTACCTCTCATAGAGATTCCTGATCTTCCACAACCTCCAAATATTGTTGTAGATTGAAATATAGCATGATGAGCACTTGATATCAGTAAAATACAAGATATTCAAAAAATATTAGATCAGTTTAGTCAACTATTCGCAACTCAGATACCACTATCAGTACCGACGATACCACTTTTGCCATCACCACCAACACTTCCAGAATTGCCCTCATTTATACCAAATATCAATGTAGAGTTACCTGTTTTACCTCCAGCTCCCAAACTTCCAAGAATTGCTCCTGAGATTGAAACAGTTATCAATGTAGTAAGTTTCTTTAGTGATTTGTATTGTATTGTAAAGTGAGGAATAGGATTAGTAGGAGAAAAAAATGTGAAAACAAGGATAGAACAACTTACACAAAGGACGCGAGAAATTCCTCTTTTCGATAATATCAATCTTACAAAAGATATGTCATATCAACAAGATAAATTGGAATGATTTGATTTTCAAATAGATGCTTTCTTAAATTTTACTATGAATTTTACAGGTGTCTATGATCTTATCAAACAGATTGCTGATATGATCAATACTCAAACTAAGAAACTTACTGATTGGAATCCCAATGAGAGTATAGGAACAAATAAACTTCAAGAATATGTGAACGATGTAAATAGTACGACTCAACAAAATATTGATCTAGCAAATCCTTTTGGATATGTAGAAGATAAAAATCTTGTTGCTCTTGCACAAGAACAAAATACGATTAAAGAGATTACTAATTATATGTCTAATCTTTCACAAACTCCACCTGATAAAAAAGAAGTATTACATAATCTTGTCGCCCGTATAGAGACTCAATCATCATTTAAACCACAAACAGAGCAAATAAATACACTTCAACAACAAGTAGTAGGATCGTTGACAGAGTCTCGTACGCAATTACAGAATCTTTCTTATAAAGTGGAAAATTATGATACTTTCCTTGATTCTCTCAATCAACAAACTAGTTATTCTCTTTATAACGGTAGTGGAGTATATGGTGCGGAATTGTTAGAAAATGAAAAGAATGTTGAACTTCCAAAAGAATCATTGATGAATGATTATATTGCTTTGCAAAGAAAACTTTTGTCAAATTATGATAAATGATTGTATCAAGTACAAAATTCTTCAAACCAGAATGATGTCAAAAATATAAGAACAGAAATTGCATATCTTGATAAGTGATTGTCGCTTGTTAATGGATTATATCGTGATGATACAAGTTCTATACATCAACTCTCTACATTACAAAGAGAATATAATGCGTTAGATAATTTGCAATATAATAATCAAGCTGCAGTCTGTTCAACTCTAGGTGATATAACGAGTAGTACAGCAACATTGGCAGATAGTATGCTCAATCTTTATCCTAGTACGATGATGACGGCTCAAGTTGGAGGATGAGGTTCAACATCATCATCAACCTCCTCATTTAGTAGTAATTTATATGACTTTACGAGTTATAACAATAAAGTAATGATACCATATCCACAGGGTACAGGTACTCGTTATATCGATGTGATACAATCAGACTATTTTTCGAATCGTAATCAATGATATCAAGTTACTGAGTTGAATGATGATCACGAAAAAGATGTGATTCATCGAGATCAATCACAAGTTTGGATCAAATATGGACAACAAAATACTTCTCATATTAGTCCAACATTACATACTACTACTACAAAATATTATGTAGCACCACTATGGGATGAAGAGAATGAACGAGAGGAGAGATCAGATAAAAATGGTTATCTTACCGTCAATGGAACATCCTTTAAGATATATGCACCAGATTGGTCAGTGAAAAATCTTCGTGTTAGATCACAAGACTATGATTCCTTTACTATCTCATGGACAAATTCTGCTAGACAACAATCAGTCGATGGATATCTCTTGGAAATCAATATGATACCTGATCTTTATCATCTGAAAGTACATAATGATATCCCTAAAAATCTTCAATCTCGCTATGTATTGTTAGTGCCAGACATGACAGATATAGACGATGCTTATCTTGCAATTCATAATCAACTTAATAGTAAAAAAATAAAAAATCTTGTACCTGACACAGTGATCGATATTGTCCCATATAATGTTGATGCTGGACAGGTTAGTTATACTTTTACTGACCTTGAAAGAGCCTGGTATTATACTCGTATTACGAGTTTAGCGTCTAATGGATCGAAAAATCCTATCTATATGCCATCAAGTCCTTGGTCTCATCATGTGGTAGCTGGACAACAATTGATTGCTGATACAGATGGTCCTACTCCTGAAGTTCGCTTGGTGAGAGAAAAAACGAATGGTCTAATTGATACATGATTACAGCCACAAGGGATTGTTAATACAATGTATAGATTAGAAGTTACTCGGGATGATCCAAGTGGAGTATTGGACAACTGGATTACAACAGCATCTGGAGATGTTCTTTCTACTCAATCAGGTGCCACTAACACTTTGTCAGATCTTTATTTTGTTTCTAATCAAAATATTCAATATCGTATTGGAGCAAAAGATAGTAGTAATAATAAATCTACTGAAACAGTGTTATTGACTATTACAGTTCCTACTATTCAGATTGATGATATTATCCAAGATAATATGATCCCATGATGACTCAATATTCTTTCGTCTCTTAGTAAGGGAATGGACGATGGTATTGTAAAATTTGAGAGAAAAAGAAATAATATCTGGACGACATTGTCAAACCCTATGCTTTCATGATCTACTCCAAATACTTTCTTGTATCCATTATGATTTGATCAGACACTGGTGACAGGAGGAGTCTATAATCAATCACAGGGTATTGAATTCTTTGCTTCTGATGGATCAACTATTGCTACTATGAATAATGAAGATGGCCAGATTACTATCATGCCAAAGTATAGTGATACAGTACAAATCAAACCTGATATCTCTTCACAAGTACCAGCGATTATACTCTATGATATGATTCAACATACGAATCTGTTTATTATCAAACCTAAAACAATTCAAAGTTCACTTCAGGCTATCTATCCTTATTCTATACAAGCATTAACTTGAAGTCAGTATGGTAGTTTTGCTTGATGATCTTGTATCATGAATACGAGCAATGAGTGTGTAGTAGTGATGAATACGGTTGGAGATATTGTGATCCCATCACCTTATCATACTTCCCAAAAAGCTACTACCTATCATTTCTCTGACGGAATGACAAGTATGGGTATTGCAACATCAGTAGGTACTCAAGTAGGAATACTGCATTTTACTGCTACATTGCCATAATGAAAAAATTCTTTCTGATTCTTATGATGCTGATGAGTGTATGAATACCTCATGTTTTTGCAGAGACAGTAGAAGCTGGATGTAATCTTTATGCTGAATCTGATTCAGCTATTACTGATCAATCATTTAGTGCTTTTACATCTATCTATCCAGCAAAATTACTTGCTGTAGCACAAAAAAATCATAAGAATTATTGTTGTAGGGATTATAATATGAAGATAAGTGCTGAAGTAGAAAATTATTGTAATAATAATGCTACTGATACCTATGTTACTTCTCCTTGGTTATTTGATCATCTTATTGATGTAGGATTTAGATATTTAGATGGAGTAGAAGATTTACAATATGAATGAGCTCCATTGGATAATAAGGGAAAGGAACGAAGAGAAAAGATAACAGTATATGGAACGAATCCTAATGGATCTATACCGTTAGCTATTATGAATGATTATACTACCTATTGGTGAGATAGAAATAAAGATCTTAATATGGTACAATCTGCTACCCAAAATTGTACTGATTCAAAAGAAAGACTTAGTGAATACAATACACAACGAGATTCTCTGTCGTTAGTGCAGAAATATTTTGCAATTTGTGAATTGAGCGCATGTTTAGTAGGTAATAATGATCAGAAAAGTGCTTTCTTTAGTAAATGTCAGCAGCTCTCATTTCAAAGAATAGTACAAGAAGATGAATATGTGCAAGCGGTTATCATCCATCAGGGACAACAAGCTATTGCTACGAATTTTAATGCGTATGCTCGTGGATATATGAATCATAATAGATTGGATGCTCTCTTAGAAAAAATTGTTATGATGGCAAAAGGTATAGGATTTGTCGATAGTAAAGTCCCAGAGATGACAAGAATGTGTAGTGCGTAGAGAAAATTAAGAGTTGACAGTGTAAAATTAAATTTTCTTATCATTGTATTAACCTTGCATACGATAGTGCTTTTCCGTATCATAAAGCGTTATTTACATTGTATACAAATAGTCTATGTCAGGAGCAAATAATAACGTTATCTTACGTTTTGATAATGTGTCGTTTCACTATGGGGAGGATAATAAGAAAAAAGTGATCCTCGAGGAAGCAGATTTTTCGATTAGAGAAAACACCAAGATCACGATCATGGGACAAAATGGAGCGTGAAAATCTACTATCTTCAAGATGATACTCGGAGAACTAACACCTCAGTCAGGAAAGATCAATATTTCTCAAGGTACAAAAATAGCGATTTCCAGACAAGTAATTCCACGTGATCAGATCGAGATGACAGTCAGAGAGTGGTTCGAGACAGCATTCGATGAGAAAGATTACCAACTTGATAAAAAAATTGGTGATATACTCAAAGAAGTAAATCTCAATGCATCATTGGATAAACAATTGAAAGACTTTTCAGGATGACAACAAGCCAGATTACTTCTTGCTTATGCTCTTATCCAAAAACCTGATATTCTACTTCTTGATGAGCCAACGAATAATCTCGATAAAAATGGTATTGGAGAACTGATTACTTTCTTGATGATGTATGAGAAGACAGTCGTAGTAATTTCTCATGATGCAGATTTTTTGAATCTGTTTACGGAAGGAGTATTGTATCTGAATGTAATGAAACAGAAAGTAGAACAATATTGGTGAGACTACAATGATGTACAAGAACAGATCACTGCTCAGATTGAAAAAGAGCAGATGTTGAATGCTCGTGAAGAGAAAAGAATTGCTGATGCGAAAGATAAAATCAATTTCTTCGCAAATAAAGGAGGTAAAATGCGTAAGATAGCCAATAAAATGCGTGATGAGGTAGAAGAAGCAGAAGATAATAAGGTTGATGTTCGTAAAGATGATAAGACGATCAAACTCTTTGATATTCCTTTCGATAATTATATCGGACCTATCGTAACGGTGAATAATGTCGAGTTAATGAATACAGAAATGATGGAAACTCAAGTATATCATCTCCAGTTCCCACTTGAAGCTAAAAAAGGAGATAGATATATCCTTGCAGGACCAAATGGTATAGGAAAATCTACTCTTCTCAAAAGACTCATCAATGCACATGATGAGAATGCTATGATCCACGATAATGTGAAAGTAGGATATTATAGTCAGGATTTTTCTGACTTAGATATGAATATGACTCCTTGGGATGCAATGCATGAAATGTCGAATGAAGTCACTGATCAAGAAGTCTACAAAGTAGCATCTGCCTTACTTCTGACTGGAGAAGTACTCAAAAACCCTATCTATATGATGTCAGAAGGTCAGAAATGACTTCTTTGTTATGCGAGATTTGTGATCCAAAGACCTGATTTGCTTATCTTGGATGAACCATCAAACCATATCAACTTCCGTCACTTACCAGTGATAGCTCAAGCGATCAATAACTATAAAGGAGCTATTATTATGGTGAGTCATGATGAGAATTTTGTGAGTCAGATTGATGATGTACAGGAAATTGATCTAGGAAGATTGATATAGTTGAACGTTAAGAGTGGAAAGTATATCGTCATTGCTGAGGGAAAAGGAACGACGACATAATCTTGAGTATACTTCCTTATAACGACTGTCTTTTAATTATTTATGATAATAGAATTATGAATTATACCATCGATATGCTCCTCGGAGCAATTAATAATGAATATAGAATCTTAAAACACTTATGAACAAAAGTAAACGAAGCGAATAAAGATCATCGTATCGCTGAGAATACGAGATCTGCAGAAGAGCTTATGAAATATCTTGCTTTTCAATCGCCTGCTCAGATTAATTTAGGTGTAGTGTGATCATGGGATCAAAATATTTATGGAGATTGGACAAGTAAGGCAGAGGGATTTTCTTACAAAGATTTTGCTGACAAGGTGGATGAAGCGGTTCAGTATATTGAATCTGCACTCAGATCTCTGTCAGAAGAACAACTTGCTGAAACTATTTCTCTCTGGGGAATGACGATGACGAGAACAGAATTCTTTGTAAATTATTTCTTGGTGTTCTTAGGTGCATATAAGACACAATTTTTCTTGATTATCAAATCTTCAGGTGATACCACCTTAGGAACCAGTAATCTTCGAGGTGGAGTAGATGCTCAGTAGTTTTATTTTATAAGTATCTTGTGATATGAAATTATTTGCTTTGATGTTCTTGAGTAGTGGATTGATAATAGTTGCAGGATGTACAACAGCAAAACCTATTGAATTTGAAGAAGAACCAATCACTCCAGTTCAAACAATAAATCAAGAAGAACCTACTTTTGAACCAGAGATTCCAATAACAACAGATGAAGAGATTGTTACCCAGCCTGATACGAGTTTGTAGTCGTTTTCCTTTTGTACCTTGCGTTAAAACAGGATGACACAAGAATTTACTATTTTCTTTCATCAATGAAAAATTTCCTCTTTCTTGTTATATGATTACTTCTTGGTATAGGTGGATTGTTTGCTGCGTATTTCTACCGAAATCAATCACAGTCTCAGTATATTATGATGACAACGTCTACTATTGTCGATAAACTTCAATCTACTAGTAAGCTCAGTAGTGCAAGTATGACGGTAACGAAGATTTTAGAATCCAAAAAAGATTTATCTGACACATTATTAGGGTTTGAGATCCTTGGTCAGATTGAGAAAGTGCTATTTGACGATAAGATGATTATGACGGTTGAAGGAGTCGTTAATGCTGGTATTGACTTGAGTAAAATTACTACAGGTGATGTCCAAGTCGTTCATGAAGGAACAGATACCATCATCAAGATTAATCTTCCAGAAGCAGAGATTTTCGATGTCTATCTGACGGAGAAGACGAAACCATTTGAACGTTCACTGGGTATTCTCTCGAAAGGTGATGTGAATTTGGAGACGCAGATGAGAAATCAAGCTATCCAAGCAATTAGAGGAGAAGCATTAAGCTGAACCCTACTTGAACAAGCGACAACGAGTGCTCAAGGGACTATTACTCAACTGCTTCATACGATTGATAGTAGTTATGTGATAGAGTATTTGTAAAAAAATAGTCTGTTTATGAAACAAACTATTTTGTCTGAGAGAATCCTCTCATTTAAGCTAGGTATTCTAGCTCATTCTTTGTGAACTTCCTTCCCTTTTTAAAGAAGAAAGGCTTCACATTATAATTTTTAAACTCTCCCAAATTAGGGAGAATTGAAAGTATGTCACTTTCCTCCAATTGTTTAGATTGGATTAGGTGATAAACTTCTTTTTTTGTCTTCTTTGAGAAGACTGTATTATCAGAAGCTATAACCTTATATAAAGGTTCCTGTCCAATAATGTTTTTTAATTTATCTGCTATGCCTTCTACGACATAAGAGATATCTTTTTTTCTAACAGTTTTTGTCTTGCATAATGCAAGCAAACTATTAGTTAATTTTTCATTAATCTTACTATTAGAATCTAATATTCTAAACGATAGATTAGTGTTTTCTTCTTTTTGGTAGAACTCTATATATAAAGCCTCACCACTAATTTTAATTTCTTGTTTCATTTTGTTTGTTTCATTTTTTTTATCTCTTAACGCAAGATAACAGATTATCGCGGCCAATATTTTCTAGAATTATATTGACATAAGGATAATAAATATTTTCATATAAAAGTCAAATGTTTTTAGATGTAATCAAAAAACCTAAGCAACTTCTGCCTAGGTCTTTTGTATACTGAAGACTATTATTGTTGTGGAATATCGACGGTAACTTCATCTTCAACCTCTTGTGTCTGAGTGACGTCAGCAAGCTGTGGGATAAAGAGAGGATTACTTCCTCACGTATAGATAGCATAGTAGATTTGTGTCCAGATACCATGCATAAGAGGGATCAGAACATAAGAAATCAAGAATGGCGAAAGAATATAGAGATAGAGTGAATTGGTTCCAAGTGTGGCTTGTCCTGTATCATCGCTCCCCATAGTCATAGTATAGATAGCCATATAGACAACTAATGTTAGTCCAAATCCTAAAAGTGTTCCGATCACATTGGAAGCTGAATAACTTGGATTCGTCGTAAGTTCTACTAACGTGTAACTGATAAAGAATGCAAACATTACGTGAAATGCATAGACAAAAAGGAGTGATGTCAACTCTCCACTCATCATAAGATAGATAGGTAAGAAAAGAAGAACTAATAATCCGTTTGCTAAAACAGAAAATCCAAACATTTTACCAAAATCATAATAATCCTGACCGAAAGCCATATTCAGAAGTCCAGCAAAGATTGCCATACCTATGAGTGTCACGACACAAGCTACTATTACGAGAATAAATGCCATAAACATTCCAGCGCTTTCTACAAAAAATTCTGTTCCCAATACTCCCATGAGAGCAAAAACGAGGATAGCAAGAATAAATCCGATCAGCAGTCAGATACCTGTTTTTCCTATCATTTGCCCACCTCCTGGATTCTGTGGTTCTGTAAATAATGAAGACATTAAGAGAATGTATAGTGAAGAGTTAAAAGTGATCAGTATAAATATTAGGTATTTTGTGTGATATTACAAGAAATCGTACTCATCATGTGTTGTAACGTAGTGACATTATCCTTATTTGATGTACTAGCAGAGATTGTAATTACTTCTGATAGTCTGTGGATATAATGTTGTACAAAATAGAGTGTTTCTGACGAATTATTAGTCGGTGCAAGACGATAGATACTAAAAGTATTTGTAATAGTAGGGATAGTGAGTGCATTACAAGTCATTACTCATTTTTGAAAATCTATGGATTTATATTGTCATCGTGTGTAGGACATGCCACCAATAGATGCTTGAACATAATCTTCTAATGATGCATTAGGAGAAAGTTTGTCATTTGAAATAACAATATTATCACTAAATCATTCTTGTAAAGGTAATGAATATAAAGCAATCACCCTTGAAGATACTCTTGGATCGACCCATTCTCCTACGATTCACTGAATATACTGTTTATCAATATTCATAATATACGATGAGAATGAGATGGTTTGATATACTTCTTCTTGTGGTTTTGATGAAAAAGAAAAACATCCTGATAATATGAGTGTACCTCCCACTATCAAGGTCATCGTTCCAAGATGTGTCAGAAATGATCTTTTTTGCATGTATTATTTTAAGAAAATATAGATAAGAGCAAGACCTACACCCACTACTGTACCGATTACAAATGATCTTAATTGAACTGCATTATAATTATTGAGATCTTCCATATTGATAGTAGCAAGTTTTGATATGACATATCCGAACATAATACCGCAGAGTACAAGATATCCAGGAATAACATATTCTAAGAGAGATGTATACGCTGTTCCAAATAATAATTCTCATCTAAGAAAAAACACTCCTACAAATATCGTCAGGATATAATATATTATCTTAACAATACCATAGAAATGTTGCATGATGTCTATGAAATATAAATTTGTATTATTGGTTTGATCCAGTAATTCCATCAACGATTCCACTCACTACTTCAGCGTCATTTACTGTTATGGTATTATCATTAGTAGTAGATGGAGGAGTTGTATTAGAAACTTCTACCTCACCACTAATAGAATCAATTACTGAAGCGTCAACGGTGTTTTCTTCAGAGACTTCAGTTTCTTCATTATCTGAGATAGCAATATTAGGTATGTTACATCCCATTTCAGCGTAAGTAGAGGCATATGGTGTAGCATTATTCCAAGCTTGAGTACATGCTTGTTGAAGATCTGCTTCTGGAAGGTTTTTCCATGCCGCTATTGTTTGATCAATAATTGCATTTCCTTGTACATTATTTTCTTCTGATTTATCAATGATACATCTCATAAGTTGAACATAATCATTACAAACTGCTACAGTAAACTCTTCAGTTTGTTGTTCTTTCTTAGTGCCAAAACAACCAGTTAGGATAATTGCAGATACAACAACTCCTCATACCATAAGCGATTTTTTATTCATTGATGCAAACAATAATAAATAATAAAACAAAAACCTAGTATTCTCTGAAATATTTGAGAGACATACACTACTAATAGACATATATAGACACTTACGATATTATTGCAAGACTTTTTTACATGTTTTTTACATTATTTTCACATTATTGTATTTACAAAAAATATAATATAAATATAATAAATATTTATTGCTTTTTTTGTTCAAATTGATGAGAGTTCTTTTTATGATATTTGCTTGAAAAGATGATGAGATTTTACTATACTCATCATTATTATTCTATTTTATTTTGTTTCTTCTATCATGGCACTTCCACATCCAAAAAAACCACAACCAAGAGATAAAAAGTGAGTATCTTCTCTTGATAATACTATAAAGAGTAAGAGTAGTTGAAGAAGTATAAAGAAATCAATCTCTACACCAGCACATGGATATCAATCCCATAAGAAATCTACTGGAGGTAGCTGGCTTATTTTTATTATTCTCTTAATTGGAGCTCTCCTTGGTTGGATATATAGAGATAGTCTTTCTAAGATTTTTACAGACACGACTATAGATACTGGTAAGAATATTACAGGAGAATATACGCTTTTTGTTGGCAAAGAAGTTACATTTACTGGAACCTTAGAAAGAAATCCTTCTACAAGATACTCTTATACTCATACTCTACAAGATAATAATTATGGTACTATTGGACTTCGTAGTAGTATGATCAATCTCTATGAATTACAAGGAGAAGTCTCTTTACACGGTAAAGTAGTAGATTTTACGAATAATATGTATATCGTAGAAGTATCTAGCATTGTTACTCCTTCTACAGGATCTGGGTCAGATATTCTTTATTTTGCTACTCCTTGAGTATTGGTACAAAATATTACCAAAGATGGTTTTAGTATTACACAAAATACAACTACAAAAACTATCTCTATCGTCAATCCTACAACAAATGCTCAGATTAATATCAGATATTTCACTTGTACATCGGAAAAAACTTATGATTGTAAACAATTTGAAGAGTCATTCAGCACTACAAGTGGTGCACAATCTGTAGATATGTATGGTAATAAATTTTATAAACTTAATGATGCAAATACATGGTTTGCAAATCTTGAAAATAGATATGGTATCTATATAGAAACTTCACATGAACAACTTTTCCCTATGATTATGGAGAAGATCCAATTCATTACAACAGAATGGGCAGAAAAATATCTTATAACAACTGCTAAAACTTTATGTAAGACATCAGATGCAAGATTACAAATGATTAGTTCTTGAAGTTTAGTTTCTACGATGACATGATTTGTATGGAATATAATTGGTACGGATACGAATTTAAAAGACATGAATTGTCTACTATCCTTTAATCCTGAAGACTTAACTACAGTTACAGCTTCTTTGGCAATAAAGAGTGGTTTTGACCCAGTGAACGAAGTAACTGCAACATGATCAGTGCCAGTAGTTGATACGAAAGAGCCTATCGTGAAAGAACCAAGTACATCATTACCTACTCCCTCTACAAATCAGTTTCCTCTAAAACCTGGTAAAGAGATACTTTTCTCTACGAGAGGAATGACAATTGTATTCCCATCTCCTAATATTTCTTTTGTGTCAACTACTATTTCAGAATGACCACAAGAATTACAATGTAATGCACAAACTAATATTGTAGAATATGCAAAGAAAGATCAAATTGTAACTAACCCTTCAGTTTCATTGTATTTCTGTACGGGTACAATACCGTCTTCACTATCAAGTTCTTATAGAATCATTCCAGTAGGGACAACTACTATTCTTGTACAGGTTAATGATGCTTCTTGGGTGAATTTTGCTAATGCTATTACTATTAATTAGTTACTAGTTGTTAGGTAGTAGTTCTAACGCACCAAATTACCAATTCGCTAATTTGTCATTTTATCATATAATAACTATGTCAAAAAAAAAATCTCATGATCTTCTAGAACAATATGAACTCCAGATCGGAGCAGATAATCCTATTCTCAGAACAGTATGTGATGAAGTCACAGAATTTTGACCAGAACTTAAGCAATTGAGTAAAGATATGCAAAAATTGATGAGATTGCACTATGGAACAGGACTTGCTGCTCCTCAAATTGGCGTTCCTATAAGACTTATTACTACTATCCAATGGAAAAAAAAGGGTAATAAAATGAGTGAAATAGGAGAAACGGTCTTGGTCAATCCTGTTATTGTTCAGGAAGTAGACGAAGAAATATTGTCAGAAGAATCCTGTCTTTCTATTCCTGATTTTACAGGTTATGTTGATAGAAAAAAGCTTATTACTGTTGAATATCAAGATATCAATGGACAAAAGAAGACAAAAGAATTTCAAGGATATAATGCAACGGTACTTCAGCATGAAATAGACCATCTGAATGGTATTCTCTTTATTGATAAATTGAGTAAGAAAACACCAAAAGGTAAGAAAAAATAATTTTATTACATACGAAATGGACGATGGCAAATTTATGGTATGCGTATGGATTAGAAGCGATGGAAGATTTTCTTACATATGATGAAGAAGATACGAGTCATGATGATGTGAAAATTATGGAACAAATTATTCGTACAGCAAGTAAATATCTGCCTGAAGATGAAATTCGTAAAATACAAAAAGCATATATTTATGCTGCTCAAGCTCATAATGGACAGAAGAGATTGTCAGGAGAAGATTATATTGTGCATCCACTCAGAGCAACACAGATCCTTATGACACTCAAACCTGATTCAGTTACAATACAAACTTGTATCCTCCATGATGTTATTGAAGATACTGATGTGAAATATGAAGATATTAAGACTGAATTTTGACAGGAAGTAGCCGATTTATGTGAGTGATTGGTCAAAGTATCAAAAGTAAGATATCAAGGAGAAGATAGACATATTGAGACATTAAAAAAAACCTTTTTAGCCATGGCAAGTGATTTGAGAGTGATTTTTGTAAAAATTGCTGATCGTATTCACAATATTCAGACACTTCATTTTCATCCTAAAGAAGAAAAAAAACAGAGAATTGCACTTGAGACATTAAAAATTTATGTACCTATCTGCAAAAGATTGGGATTATATCAATTTCAACTCTATCTTGAAAATGGTGTCTTCAAGATTCTCCATCCACAAGAATATCAACAAGTGATGAATTTTCTGAAAAAAACATATCCTCACGCTGATCGTGATATTATCAAAGGAAAATTAAAGCTAGAAAAAGCTCTTATTTCAAAAGGAATCAGCCGTTTTTCTATCACAGGAAGGGTAAAAAGTCCTTATAGAATTTATGAAAAATTAGTGAATAAGTATCATGGATTAGATTTTTCGAAGGTATTTGATGTGATGGCATTCCGTATTGTGGTTGATACGATACCTGAATGTTATAATGTCTTAGGTATTATCCATAGTTCCTACAATCCATTGATCAATAAAATTAAAGATTATATTGCCGTCCCAAAATTTAATGATTATCAGAGTCTCCATACTACTATATTAGGTTTATATCCGTTTCCCATAGAAATACAAATTAGAACTAAAGATATGAATGCTATAGCTGAGTTTGGTGTAGCTGCTCATTTTCTTTATAAAGATACAGAAGATGGACAGTCAGTATTAACACAAAGACAATCTCAATGGATGCAAGACTTACAAGATAGTGTCCATAAATATCAGACAGAAGAAAAGAAAGATGCATTCAAAGATAAACTTGCAATTGAATTACTCGACAATAGTATTTTTGTCTATACCCCAAAAGGAGATGTGATTGAATTAACGAAATGAAGTACTGTCTTAGATTTTGCTTTTAGGGTACATACTGATGTATGACTAAAATTCAAAAACGCGACTGTCAATGGAACAATCAAACCTATCAGTCATGTTATCAAGTCAGGAGATATTGTTTCTATTAACACGTATAAAAATAGATATACCGCTACGAAATATTGGTTGGATTATCTTCATACTCCTACTGCGAAATCGAAACTCACAAGATTTATTAAGCAACAGGAAAAAGATATCTATATTCAAAAGGGTATTGATATTATAGAAAATAAACTTGCTAAATATAATCTTCCACTCATGAGTAATGATAAAGATAAGATTAAAAAACACTATGGAGAGCACTTTGAACATACGATGATGCAAGTAGCAAGTAAATCTATCTCTCCGATGACAATTTTGAAAGAAATATATGCTATTACATGAGAATGACCAAAACTTCAAAAATATATTGAACCAGTTCCTAAAAATGATGAAATTGGAACGGTTATTATTGATGATTCAAGATTGTTTGAATATGAACTCTGTCCACAGTGTCATCCTCGTCTGTCTGACAAAATCATAGCAAGAAGTTGAAAAGATGGTATGAAGATACATACCCTTCAGTGTAAAGCACTGCAAACAGTGGCGCTAGATAAGCTGATAAAAGCACATTGGTCTACTGAAGAACCACAACTTTATCATTTCGATATTATATTGACATTGTATCATAAAAATACAAATCTTATTATGTTACTTTCTACTTTACAAGATTTAGGGATAGCGATCGAATCTGTCAATATTCAGCGTCCTACTGATGGAAGTTATACAATTCATATCCAATTTAGCCATAAAAACCCTAGTAAAATTGCTTATGTTATTCATTATATCCAAAAAAATTATGGAACTAATAGTAGTCTTAAGAAAAAAATTTCTTAGAAGTTTGGAAAGTATTGCTTTTTTTAAAAAAGTTCTGTATACTAATTTATAAATTTATTTTTTATCTACCACACATGAATACACTTATGCAACTTACAGGAGAACAGCTTTCTGGAACTATGACAGGAACGGAAGAGATTGTGGCTCATGTTGTCGATACGACGAGTGATATTGTTACTAACGTATTACCAATTGATGTTTTACATGGACTATCTACCTCTTTTAGTTCATTGAGTATCCCTTTTTATGTGATAGTTTTTCTTTGGATTCTGACTATTATTTGGGTTATTAAAGATAGTAATTATAGATCAAGTAGTATTGGATTTGTTGTTTTTTCGCTTTTTTTAGTAACTATTGGTACTCCAGTGATTGGTCTTCCCCTCTATTTTGCAATTAGACCATTAGGTTATAAATATGAAAGAGCGTATTGGAAAGCTATTATGACTCAAGATTCTTTTGAAGAAGATGAAGTAGAAGTTATGCAAGCAAATAGCTCAAGAGAATATTGGCAAAATAAATATAAGTCTTCCTCTGATCAAACTTGGCAGGATAAATCTTCCCCAAAGAGAGAAGAACAAATAATTGCTTGAGCTGATGAAGATCATCTTGCATCGTTAAAAAAACAGGCTACAGTTGCCAAAAGAAGGGTAACTAGAGCAGCTCATACATCAGAAACAAAGAAGACAACTCCATCATCACCTCCTAAAGCAAAGAAACCTAATCCAAGAAGAAAGTAATAGGTATAATTCAAAAAAGACCATATCCTGACTTGAATATGGTTTGGCTCTTGCATAGGAAATTTCTAAAACCTATGCTTTTTTAGTAGAGATGGTTATTGTGATGAATGAGAAGAGGTTGCGATATTTTTGTAATATTTTCACATAAAAGCAGAATGATGAGTTTATAAAGTAGGTATTGAATATGACATGCAAAATGCTTATACTTTATACGGTAGAATTTATGATATTTTATAGTTATTACTTTTTAATGACATCAACATCAAATGGATGGAATAGTGACTCACAACAGGGGTCAGATAACTCATCTTTTTCAAGAAAACATATTTCATCTCGCTCAGAAAGTAGTTCCTCAAGTCAATCAAAAAGTGCTTCATCACGATCATCACAAGGGACGAAAAATATGGGAAGATCATCGACGAATGCACGTTGGTCACCATCATCATATGGAAAATCTCTTCGTCAGTATAGAGCATCAAGTACTAGTCTTTCTAGAGGAGGTGGGAATATTTTTCAGAGAGCTTGGAAGTGGAGTGTTTATATGTTTCAATCGGGACAATGGTGGAAGCCAGTATTGTATATAGGTTGATCACTTGTTGGAATGTATCTGATTTGGGTATATTTTGCGGTGGCTTCTCAGCTACCAGTCATTACTAACGATACATTACAGAATGGAAATTTTTCGCAAACAAGTATCGTTTCTGACAGAAATGGGGAAGTATTGTATAGATTTTATGAAGAGAATAGAGAATTTGTAAATTATGAAGATATTGCTCCGCAAGCAATCAACGCCTTTGTCTCCATCGAAGATCAATCATTTTGGACAAATGGGGGAGTAGATTTCAAAGGATTGCTCAGAAATGTGTATGGAACTCTTCAAAGAGCTATAGGTATAAGTACAAGAGTAGGTGGTGCTTCGACTATTACTCAACAGTTGCTCAAAAATATCCTTGCTTTAGATAAAAATGAAAGTGGTTTCTATGATACTGTCGTTCGTAAGCACAAAGAGTGGCTTCTTGTAGGAAAACTAGCAGATGTAATCAAAAATGATATTAGGAAACAACATCCTGGTATCAGTACTAGTGATCTCGATAAAAAATCTAAAGAAAGAGTGATGGAATTGTATATCAATTTTATCTACTTAGGAAATCAAGCACACGGTATCCAAGCAGCATCTCAATCATATTTTGCAAAAAATGCAAAAAATCTAACTATTGTAGAAAGTGCAATCTTAGCTTCTATGCCTCAGTCACCTTCGTATTATGATCTCTACAAAAATCCTACAAGAGTATTGGGAGATTTTTCTATTACTGCTACTGATGGATCTAAAGTTGTATCAGGAGATGTGTATAATACTATTGTGAATTCGATAGGGAATCTTGTTTTTGATGCTAAACATACTATTAGTAAGGGTAATAATTCATTCCAAAATTTCACTTCTAAAATTGTACCATCAAATATGACTGTTGGTGGTGCTATCTATACCGTATCATATACACCAGGAAGAAAAGATGCTGTATTAAATAGAATGTATGAAGATGGATATATCACTGAAGAAGAACTGAAACAAGCATTTATCGATGGTCTTAACCTCAAACTTGCAAGTGGTAAAGTAGCTATTAAAACACCACATTTTGTCTTCTGGATTAGAGATCTTATTTTGAATGATCCTGCATTTAAGGATTTGAAAATCACTGAAGATATGTTGTATCAAGGTGGCTTACAAATAAAAACTACCTTAGATAATAATATCCAACAGATTGCTGAACAAGCAGTGAAAGATAATATGCCAATTTTGTATGATAGAGGATGAAATAATAGATCACTCATCCATGTAGATACGCTGAATGGAGATGTATTAGCATATGTAGGATCTGCTGATTATAACAATACTGAAATTGAATGACAAAATGATATGGTCAGAAATAAGAGACAACCTGGTTCAAGTATCAAACCTCTTGTCTATTCTTATTTTCTTCAAAATGTACCAAGTACGTTAGATACTCCTATCTATGATATTCCCTTTACAGTAGGTGGACTCTCTCCAAATAATGCTGATGGAAAATTTAATGGACCGCTACCGCTAAGACAAGCATTAGCCTATAGTAGAAATATACCAGCAGTAAAAGTTTATCTCTGAGCAGGACAAGAAGGGAAAATTAAGCCGTTCTTACAAGAATTAGGTCTGACTTCATTGCAATCTAATCATGAATATGGATATTCACTTGCATTATGAGCGTGAGAAGTATCGATGCTTGAAATGGCGCAAGCTTATAGTGCTCTTAGTCAACTCTGAGAATCAGCAAAGATCAATCCTATCTTAGAAATTAAAGATAAAAATGGTAATCTCCTTTATGAAAAAAAAGCAGAAAGAACAAAAACGAGTTTAGAGCCAGCAGTTGCATCTTTGATGTGGGAAATTCTTTCTAACCCAAGTAATATGCCTCCAGGTTGGGTAGGTTATTATTCAGTAAAAGGACTGAAATATGCGGTTAAATCAGGAACCTCTAACAAAGTCATTCAACAAGATGGAAAGGATGTTAGTCTTCCAAGAGATGGATGGTTAGCGACCTATACTCCGACAAGTGTAACGATGTACTGGTGAGGAAATGCGAATGATAAACCAATGAATAAAACAGCACTCTGATTGTTACTCAATTCTGATGTTAATAAATCATTCTATGGTGCTATGCTGGAGAAAGGCTATATCAATAATGAAGCGATGCCAGTTGTGGCTGAAAAACAAGTAACGATTTCAAAAATTACAGGTAGATTAGCAACTGATGCTACTCCTGAAGAGTATAAGGTACAGACGGTAGGATTTAATACCAATATTCCCAATGATGGTGCATATACCACTATTTCAGTAGATAATTTCTGTGGCGGGAAAATATCTCCTCTTACTCCACCAGAACAAAGACAAAGAGTATTACTCTTTCAACCTGTATCGATCACTTCTTTTGATACCCAAGATATTATTAAGTGGTATGATGAACAAAATAAACTCTTATCTACAGAGCCAAATAATATATATGCGAGACTGTTTGCTGAAGAACCAACCGAGTACTGTGAAGGTAGAGCCGTCGAAAACTCTGATAGCGTTCAAGTTTCTACTCTCCTTACTAAGAATCAGTCAGTAACGGAAAAATTTTCCTTATGATTTGGCGCGTCGAGCGCTAACGGTAATATCACTAAGATAACTATTTTAGCTAATGACATCGTTGTAGGAAACTTTAGTTATGAATCTCCTAGTGTAGAAGATACAAAACAGATTAGACTGACTGCAGTCGGTGATGCAACTGATGTGAATATCCAGATCATTGCTGTGGATGTGCAGTGAAAATCTAATAATGTGACGGTTCCAGTAAAATTAGTAAAAGATGATACAGATAAACCAGTACTTGATAATACAGCGATAAAAGTGGTGGGTGTAGAAGGAGGATATGAAGTAACCCTCGGATTTACCGATAAGACTTCAGGTATTGATAATATTGTCGTGACGCTTCCAGATTCTAGTAAAAAAACTCTTCAAGGATCAGTAGTAAAATTTACAACCACAAGTGTCGGAACAGTATCATATATAGCGAAAGATAATTTTGGAAATAGTTTGGAAGGAACGATTGATATGAATGAATATTTATAGAAGTTAAAAGTTATCAGTTACAAATAAAAGACTCCTTCGTGATTAAGGAGTTTTTTAGTATAATAAAAAATGTGAGATAAATATCTCACATATTATTTAATAACACCCATAATTATTTCTGGGAGCGAAACCTTTCATGATCTTTTCATGCGTTTCTTCTTGAAGGAATTTATCAATTACAGTGATATGTATTTTGTAGATGAAATAATAGTCTACTTCACCACTATTTATAGTCCAATGTAAAATACCATATTCATTTGCTTCGATAAGAAGATGTTGGTAATTCTTGTCTTTTTTGATTTGTTCATCAGCTTCTTGTATAAAGTAATTCCAAGCTGTTTTTGCTTTTTCTGACATGTTGTCAGGGAATACTACTTTATACATTTGCCTATGACCTTCATAACTTTCCTCTATTTTTAGAGATTCAGTCATCTCACATTTCTCCTTCATATATTTGATGAAGTCTTCTAACTGTTTCTTGCCCATCTCATTGCGATTAGCTTTGATTTGAATGATTTTATTTTTCATAATTTTAGATTGTTGTTTAAAGCCCCGGATATACCGAGGCTTTGATTAGATTGATTACAGTTAATAGACTCCAGCAACAGTTTTCTCAGCTCTATTGGATTGTGTTGTTAGAACAGACGGTATAGTATGTCCATTTTGAGTAACAGCAATCTCAAATTTATTCTTTACTAGTAACTGAGAAACATCTTTGATCGTCTTATGACTCTCGAACTCCGCAACATCAGTTACATTTGTTTTTTTACAAATAGTATTTGTAATGATATTGATGCGATTAATTGCTTTCTCGCATTTGTTTGCTCTACCTGAAGATGCGTTGAAGTTTCCAATCTCTGCCTTGAGATCATTTGTAAGGACGTGGACAGGTTTCGCTTTACATGTTTTTACAAATTCTTCAGCAATAAGTTTGGTTCCTCCTTGTACTACAAGGATTAGAGGTTCTTGGTTTTTTGATTCTTTTGACATAATTTCTTAAATTTACTTAATTTTTTTATTTTAACTGTTTGTTGATAATGTTTAGAGCTTCATATCATTAGCTTTGAGTATAGTATTGTAGCCATACTCAACAGGGTTCTCTAATGTACATATGTTATTATTTTTATTTTAGGTCTTTCTTATAATCATATCAAGCATAAAGTCAAGAGAAAAATGGAAAATGTCAATTATAAATGAATATAGAGATGGATGGGGTTGAAATGAAGGAGAAAAAGAAGTATAAAAGGTAGAAGAATTAAGAGCTTCCGAATAATGTATAGTTCACCATTTACAATGCCTTTAACTCGAACAAAGAGAGAGAAAAAAAAATTTATAACTTATAATTTCTTGAATGATCCACAAAATCAAAACGTATACGAATATTGGTTTGCAAGGATATGAGATTGTGATAGAAGCAGATAGTAATAGATCATTGCCTACTATTGATATTATTGGACTTCCTGATGCAGCGATTAAGGAGAGTAAAGAAAGAATTCGTGGGACGTTTCGTCACTGTCAGATCGATATCCCAGCTCAAAAGATTGTACTCAATCTTGCACCCAGTGATATTCGTAAGGAAGGAACGCGTTTTGATGTGCCTATGGCAGTCGCATTATTGCTTCTCTGTCGTGATGGTCAGGTTAAACATGAAGATCTCGTCAGGAAAGCACTTTTTTTCTGAGAACTATGACTTGATGGAGCGGTAAAGAGAATAGACTGACTGCTTCCGAGTGTCTTACACGCCGTGAGAGCGGGGTATACGGACTTCTTCATCCCTGCTGACAACATCTATGAAGTGGAATATATCAATGGGATTACTATCTATCCTGTGGCGCATTTTCGTCAGATAGCGGATCACTTTACGGGGTCGTCTGATATTAGTCCCTATGTCTTACAGTCCAGTATTGATGACTTATATAATCTTACTCATGATGTAGCGACAGATTTTGCTCATATTAAAGGTCAATTAGTAGCGAAAAGAGCGCTTTGCGTCGCAGCTGCTGGACTTCACAACGTCCTCATGGTGGGTTCGCCTGGTTCGGGGAAGACGATGCTCGCGCGCGCCCTTCAGAGTATTGTACCGCCACTAGGATTCGATGAAATTCTTGAAGTGAGTCAGATCTACTCGTTAGTAGGAAAATTAACCAAAGAAACTCCTCTGATTGTCCAAAGACCGTTTCGTCAAGTTCATCATACGGCAAGTAAGATATCAATTATTGGTTGATGAAAGAATCTTACACCTGGAGAGATTAGTTTGGCTCATAAAGGGATTCTCTTCTTTGATGAGCTACCTGAATTCCCGAGAGAAACCTTAGAGGTACTCAGACAACCACTAGAAGACAAGATGATTGCTATCTCTCGTGTCTCTGGGACGGTAGAGTATCCTGCAAACTTTATGTTCGTAGCGACGATGAACCCCAGTCCTTGTGGATATTACAATGACCCCGAGATTCCCTGTAAATGTAGCTATAATGAGATCAAGAGATATCAAAACAAAATTTCCTGACCACTGCTTGATCGTATCGATATGATCTTGGAAATTCCCAGAGAGAAAATAGACAATATCCTCGACGTCTGACCAGGCGAAAGTAGTGCAACCTTACGTGAAAAGGTGATGAAAGCGCGAAGACGTCAGGAAGTTCGCTTTGTACATACTGATATGGTAGCAAACTCGCATATGTCGAGTAAGCATATCGATGAGTATATTATCTTGACCGATAGTGCGAAAGCATTTGTCAAACAAGCAGCAACTTCGTTGAAACTCTCACCCAGAGTCATCCATCGTAGTCTGAAACTTGCTCGTACCATAGCAGATATGGAAGATGTCGACACCATTGACACCAAACACCTTGCAGAAGCTCTGCAATACCGTAATAAGAATATGTTTATTGAGTAGTTATCTATGAAAAAACCATTAGTGTCTATCCTGATCTGTACGTATAATGCTGCTTCTACTATAGAAGAGACACTTTTGTCATGTTTAGAACAATCCTATTCAAACATAGAAATTCTCATCCATGACGATCAATCGAACGACAATACTCTAGAAATTATTCAGTCATTTGAAGATATCAGAATACAGATTATTGAATCCTGAAAAAAGCTTTGACCTTATACATGATTAAATTTTCTCCTTGATCATGCAAAGTGAGAATATATAGCAATACAAGATCATGATGATTTACGATCACTTGATAAGTTAGACAAACAGGTTACGTTCTTAGAATCACAAGAGTGAAAAACATACAAATGATGTGGTACAACAACTCGTATGTGGTATGAGTGAGATAATACATATTTTGATTACTATCTCTGACAAGAAAATTACTATACTATTCACCCATCATTGGTCTTTAGGTCATGAGAAGCAAGATATCCAGAGGACAGGGTCTATATGAATGATGCTTATTTTCAAAAGTTAGTGCTTTGTGAATGAAAAAAATGTATCTATAATCTTGATGAAGTACTTACTATTCATCGCATCAAATCAGGAGCAAATAATTATAGCTACAAGCGGTTCCAATATACAAAAAAAAATATTCAGACGTTATTTGCATTACATCCACGGTGGTATTCTTGTGCAGCATTATGCTGGGAACTTATGAGAAAATTAACGTATCCAGTTTTACAGAAAATGGGGAAGTGAGAATGGATTGATAGAATAGAGAGGATTCCTTTTAGATTGCAGGGATATGAGATTAAGAATTATAGATATTAAGGTAAAGGGCTTGGTATTGTGCTATCATATTGTGGAGAGAAAATTTTTCATCAAGATTGATTGATAAATTATCTTTATGTGAAATCATTCGTTCAAATCACTTTAGAAGATCGTCATAATTTTTATAGTTTGCTACATAAGAATTGTTTTGATGCGTAACAATCTCTGGTACTCATCCAGTTTTGAATGTAACAATAGGACATCCACATAATAAACTTTCTGCTACGACCAATCCAAAACTATCGGCTAAGGTAGGATAGAGAAACATATCTGCAGCTGAAAAATAGAGTGCCATATCTTTTTGAGATATGAAGGGAAGTTCCATAATATTATCATACGAATGAGATTTATGATTTCATAGAGTAATAAAGAGTAGTGATGAGTCAGATTTATACTGTTTTGCAATTTTCTTGACGTAGTGAAGCCCTTTTAGATTGCTTTTGGAACCACTTCAGGCAATACTGATACTAATGGTTTTATCGAGAGGTAATCCCAGTTTTTTTCTTGCTTGTAATTTGTCTGTTTTTTGAAATATATTAGTATCAATACCATTATAGATAGTTTGTACCTTATTATTTCATTTGATAGAATCATTGAGGAGCTTTTTACTCATTCGTTGTGATACTCCTATATAGCGAACTGATAAGTTTTCAAATATTTTTTTTCTTTGATTATATTGATATGTAGTTTTATAGGGGAAAAGATTATTATCTTTATCATTTCAAGAAAGTATTCGATCGTCATGGAGAGTCATGATAATTTTCTTTTTTTGTGAAATTTTATCGAGATCATGTCGATTGAAATATCATCATTGGATACCGTGTAGATGAATAATATTTGCTTTCTTATAAAAATCTTGTGCAGACAATCGTTCGTAGTCTATACATTCAGGTGTCATGAGTTCAAACAAAAAATTCAGTCAGACAGCTCCTTTGTATCTGAGTGTCCTATATCGTCGAGCAGAGTTAGTTTTGTATTTGCTTGTTATATTTGCTTGGTGTGAAAAATCATATCACACGAGTTGATGAGAGGAAAATTGTTTTTTGTCGAGATTATCGCTTATAGACTGACAAAGACCAGCAGCGCCACTACGACCAGCAATGAGATTGATATGAAGAATATGTATCATTAATTTTTTAGTTTCATTAATCATAAAACCACAGAACTAGGAATGAATGTTAAAATATAATGTGCTATATTTAGTATATAATTTTTTATAAAATTTGGATAGCATTTTCTATATATATATGAGGTTTTTAGAATATTTAATCTTTGTCTTCTTCTGTTTCTTATAGAAATTCCCTGATTATTTACCCTAAAGAATGTTGTATAGTCTTGTAAGTTATACATCTTATATTTTTGTCCAATCCTTAACCAGAGTTCATGATCTTCAATATAATCTCGATTTGTGTCATATAAACCTACATTCTCTATACATTCTCTTCTCATAACAATACTCACGTGTACAAATGGAGGTCAGACAAATATATTTTTCATTATATCCTCATTTGTTTGAGGTTTCTTAACATCAAAAAGATCTTTTCAATCTGGTGTAATAGCTTTACAATTAGTACCACAGATTCCGTAATCAGAGTTTGTTTCCATAAATTCTATCTGTTTGCTAAGTTTATCTGTGTCTTTCCAAAAATCTTCATCATCGATACGAGCGATATATTTTCATTGTGCAATTTCTAATCCTTTATTGAGTGTTTGTGTGAGTTTAAGATTGTGTTCATTTTTGATATAGAGTATTCTTTTATCTTTTTGTTGGTATTTTAGAATAGTTTCTTCTATGTCATTAGTTGATGCGTCATTGATAATAATAAGTTCAAAATCTTTGAAGGATTGAGAAAGAACCGACTCTATAGATTGTGAGAGTCGCTCCTTTTTACTGTTATAGACGGGAAGAATTATTGAAATTTGTGGCATAATAATTTTTTAATGTTTAAAAGATTTATCTATTCATTTTTATTGATAAATCTCATGACTTATAAGTATTGATTGCTGTTATAAGAAAAAATAATATAATAATGAAGTATAAATTATTTTTTGTTTCAATAAGTAGAATTAGTTGGCTCAATGATAATAATATATAAATAATTGAATACGGTATATGGTTTATTCATCAATATTTTTTATTATAAATATATATTGTTTCAAAAAATGACTGTAAAATGATAGCATAAAGAAGAATATAGAAAATATTTATTCATATCTCAAAAAATAGAAATATGATTCAAAGGATTATAAATTTTAGTACTCTTAATAGGAAAAAGGTAATAGTATTGATAGAGAAATTCCTAATTATATTATGTATATAAAATACGATACTAATCATAAAAATTGTAGATAATATATATATTCATACTCATTGATCTATAGTGTATAATATATAAATTAATCAAAATCCCAATATTAATCTAAGTAGTATTTGTATATGCCATATTTTTTTAGAGAATACTTCTTTTACTCTTTGTGTTGGGAAAACTTCCTTTTGTATTAGTAAGATATCATTAAAGATGTATCAGATTTCATAAAATATAAGTAATATAATATATATGAAAAATATTCAAAAAAATGTATATCATAAGGTATTAGTTGTAAGATGTCATATAATACATAAGTAACATAAAGTTCATATAATTAATCATATTCCTGTATGTGAATAGATATATCATAAAAGATTTTTGAAGTTGCCAATTCTTGTATTGTAAGTATATAATAGTGGCAGGTACTTATACCATAAATTCATAATTAAAATTTGAAGAATTAAATATAGACAGAGATTCTTGCCAATAATTTAGATTATTATATGGAATGATTTTGACTGATACTTTTTTTCTTGTGTCATATAGAAAATTAATTAAGTTTATATCATCTTTATTATCTGTATATAATTCAATGGTGGTATATTGTTCTAAATCTATCATTCATTTTTCAAAAATGATTTCTTTTTTTCCCAAAAGGTCTAGTAATAAATCTCAAGTATATACATTATTATGTTGTTCTAATAAAGAGGAAAATGCATTTATTTTATATTTATTGGCTAGTAAATTGATAGGAGGGTTAATTGATGCAGATAGTAAAATTACATCTCCTCTTTTTTTTGCCGATATTAATTTATATTCTATCTCCTTCTTTATATATTGTTGATACTTATTGATAAACTTTTTATCAAATTGCTTTAATACATTAGGGTCTAATCATTTTAGGTAGTGAAGTGCTAAGTTTCTTTTTATATCTATTTTAAAGATAATATATATAAAGTGATATATATATTGAACTGGTTTTATAAATAAAGATTTATATGGTCTTTTAATTCACTGATCTAATAAATATTCTACATATAGATCTGTAGAATTTATACTGACTAGTGTGCCACATACATCAAAGATTGTTAGTTTTTTCATGAGTGTTTCCTTAGAATATTAATCATTTCCCAAGTATAAATAGTAGGAAATTCTACTCACATTCCTAAATAATAGATCCTTGTAAAGAGAAGAAATACTTTATGAATAATTCTTTTTGATAAATTGGTACCAATATGAGAATTTATTGTTTGTAATGAAAAAGGCTTTTCTCATAAAATAGAATTACATAATTGTTCAAAAGACATAGTATTGTACATAGTATAATGTGTTATGTCTGTATATCTTCAGCGATTTGATGATAAAATACTATCTGCATTAGGAGTATAGTTTATCCAGATTCAATTTGAAGTCAGTCAATTATAAATACAATTAATCATTTCTTTTCTTTCTATTTCATTGAGGTGCTCAAAAACATGAGAAACAAAAATAATATCATAACTATTATTTTCTAGGTGATTTTGAAATGATTCTTTCAGAAATATATAATTAGGATATTCATATTTCTGTGTTTCGAAAAAATAATCATCTATATCTATTCAAGTATAATTTTTGACTCATATTGTTTGACAAAAATAAGCAAAATTTCACATGCCTGATCAAATCTCTAGTATTTTTTTATCCTTATTGAAATCCTTAACATATTGATGAAGATCTGAATTATATTTAATAAAGAAATTATTTTTATGTAATTTTTGGACTTCTTGGTTGTATCAAGGATGATTTCTAAAATAGTTTCCCATATAAAAATATTAAATAATAAAATCAAAAAACTACAGTATTATCACTGTAGTCTAATCAAAGAGAGTATTCTTTGCAATCATAATATCTTAATATCCCCTTGCGATATACTGAATCAGTCTGATAATCGTATATGAACCGATCACCAAACCTAGTCAGATCAGAAGTTTTTTGATATTTCCTTTGAGATCTCCAGTAGAACTTTCATCCATTCCTCACATGACATACTTAAATCACATGACGATGAGAGCGATTACCATAAGTGTTCCGATGAAACTTGTGGCTGCTAAAACAATATCTTGGACGAATAGAGTTGGATTAGAAGTGGTATTGGATTCTTTGATACCTAAAGTTTTGTTGATATTTCGACTACAGGTTCCGTTCCTCATCTGTTCAGGAGCGCATTGTATTCCAAGATTTCCGTAGGCATTGTTGATACATTCATTACTTCAATCTTTTGTTTCTCAGGCAGGACAAGTACAAGAACCTTGATTGTTGGTAATTGTCCACGTAGAATATTTGGGAGCATTGCTACTACATAATTTTTGATCAAGATAATCTTGTGGGAGAGTAGAACAAGCTTTTACTATATTATCGGATGCTGTACACATACATGTTTGTTGTGTTACCGTTTCTTCAGGAGAAATACCATTCCAAGATGTATTTGCATATTTTTGTGTACATTCATCAAGTAGAGTTTGATCACAATCTCAATTTGTACATACTGCATGTACTTGTTGTATTCATAAGAGTGTGTTGAGAATACTCATTATTATTCATAGAGAAATATAAAAACTATAGAGAGTATCCATAAATAACCGAAAAATGCAAAATAAAATGATTTTTTAGTGGAAAATCTATGTGATAGTGAATCTATATCACAAAAAATAAAAAACGGTACCCTCACTCAAGGTCAGAAGATCAAACTTTTTACAAAAATCATATTATTGAATATACTAAAAGGGTATATATTTCATCTGTAGTGATCACCTATGAATCCAAATGAAAAGACATCATCACAAGTCCAAGCACAAGTACAACCAATGATACCATTGGATAATTCTGCTATTTCTGAAAATAATTCATTACCTGCTCCTACAGATACTTCTTTGTATGCTCAAAATGAAAATTCTCAAGATGTTACTACGGTTTTAAAAACGTATATGAAATTGAGTAAATTATTTTTTTGAGTAGGTGTGTATGTGATTATAGGACTTATTGTATTTTGAATTGTGCGAAAAATTACTTTACCAGATAGCCTTCTACCTTTCCCCTTGAGATCAGAAGAGAATATTGGACAAGAAGAGGTATTACAATCTAAGATCAAAGGAATTAGTGAACAAGATATCAAAGCGAATGATCTTGTGGTCGTAGTGAAGCAAGGAGAACTCCATATCGATGAAAAAAAACTCACCTCAGTAAATAATCTCATTATCTATCAATGATTTACCTTGCCCCAGAAAACTCTCTTATATTTAAATACCTTGACAGGCGCTTTACAAAAAAGTACTCATTTTGTAGCAGGATGATATACGCTTGATGATGTGGATGCGTACCTCAAGACGATTATTTTTGATAATTATTTACCATCACCAAATTTGAACCCTGTTGTATTACAGTGACAATTATTACAAACCCCTTACTCTTTTGTAGAATATTTCGGTATGCAATGTCTCTTATATCCAAATCTAGGTATTAATAGAACCTGTGATAAAGTGACAAGTTTTTCTTTACCAACTCTCGCAGTATATAATTTAGCTTCTCATTATGATGATATAAGAACTATAGCCAAGAGAGTTCAAGGTACCACCCACCAAGAAGAGTTTTGTGGTGCATTACAACAATATCTTTTTGTATCTAATGATGTTTCTAATACGATGAAAGAAATTATTACCTATTGTGGAGAAAAATATGAAACTATGTTTACTGAATTTAGTTCTTTTCGTACCATTCAGGATCAATTGACGAAACAGACTATTTTATCCAATGTTACCAGTAGTGCAGTCTTAAATAGTTATAAATTAGTATCAGTGATGCAAGAAATCTATCATGAAATTACGAAAGGAAATAATATTAATGAACTTCGTATTGGAAGTTATATTGATTATGTAAGATCATTACTCAAAAATACCCAATATATACAGTGATTTTATATGGATATTATTGGAAGATATAATAATGCATTTCTTATCCCTAAGTTGACTCAAAGTAGTTTGACTGCAAGAGGAGAAATTGCATCTGAATACAGAAAATTGTTGCTAGAATTAAATGAATTAAATGATGGAAGTAATGCAAAATGATTTGTATGATTGGATAAATTAGTAAGTTTGACATGATCTCTTATTGTAGTTAGTAATGGAGGTGAGGAGAATTGATCGTGAACTGTTGTAGAAGACACTTCATTATTACATCGTTTTCAAGATTCTTTCTCTTTTAGTAATTATGTTATATCAGAAAGTAAAGAAAATGATGATCACACTATTTCGGTAACGGGTCGTTTACGTGTTTCTGATGAAATATGATTGGCTAATAATAGTCCACTTAATATTATCTTTATGTATAAAGATCAAAGATTTTATGCTCAATCAGTACAGATGCCTAGACATCTCTTATTAGCATTGTCAATCAATCAAAAATTAGCAATTCAACCTCTGGTTATGAGTGAATTATATAATCTTATTCTCCAAACACAAAATACTACTGCTCAGCAACCTATATCACAAGATGTATGTACTGCATTTACAAAAGATGATGGTATGGTTTCTTGTACAGAAAATAATGTGAAGTTTGTCAGAGACGATACTACTTATATATTTACGTATTCCAAAAATGCAGGAGTGACTGCTTATACTGTCAATCCTTCTACGTTGGAAACACAACTTAAATCAGTGTATGGGTCAAGCATTACTATAACCAAAGACCCTGTGCAAGCGATCAATATTGTAATGAGTTATGTACCCAATACACAAACTACAGATTCTGACTCAAGTGGAAGTACCGTATGATGATTAGAGGAAGTACAACTTCAGAAGAATTTTGATGAAATATGAGCGACTATCAAAAACGTTATGAAATCCCAACAATATATTACTGTTGAATTTTCTTTACAGTCTTATGATTTTACCTCTCTCTATGATCCAAATACACAAAGTATTGTAGGATTGTGAATTGTGATAAATGGTGCTACCAACACTATTCGTAACTTTAAATTTTCATTCCCTACAAGTACTAGTGCAGATAGAGAATTGTTGAAGAGTGATCCCAAAACGTTCCTATTACAATTTGATCCACTTACGGTGAAGAGATTACAATTATAATATTATGTCTTATTTTTAAAAAAATACAATATAAACATTAAAAGAATCATCATCAAAATTGTCTAAAAAATATTGAAAAGATATACTTTCTATAGAGAGATATTTACTGTATATATTACTATTATGCCTCCAGTAAGCACATCATTTAGTATGGATTCATTGAATTCATCTCCACAAACATGAACCGTTAGTACTCCTCCTGTTGTACAACAACCTTCATGAGAAATAAAACCTGCACCATCTACTTGAGAGAAAGCAAAAGCTTTTTGAGCATTTGATAAATCGAAAACTACTGTTCAAAAAAGTGGTGGACTGAAATTTATGACAGCAGCAGTATGATGAACAATATTTGTTGGTATTGGTGTGATTTTTCTCTTGTTAACACAATTAAATGTCCGATGATCTGATAAACATCCTACTCATGATAGTCTTGTAAGTATATATAAGACGGTAGTCACATCAATTGATGAAATCGTTGGTTATCCAGGAATAAGTAAATATAGTACTATAGACCAACTCAATTCTGCTACTCAAATAGGCGATATTATATCTGCCTCTATACCTTTTATGTTTAAACAAGATATATTAGTAGAGTTAGTTGAAAAGTTAAAACTGACTATTTTAGGAAATAATAAAAAAGCTGAAGAAATATCACAAGAAATTACGAAATATGGATTTGTCCCTCCAGATGTCATGAATTTAATGGAAACAAGTAAAGATAAGATACCTATCATTACTTCTCTTCATACTTTAGAAACAGTAAAATTTGGTACTGCATTAAAACTTTTTTCAATGCTTGATACCTTCTTGCAAGATGCAAGTCAAGAACTTTGATTGAATAGGACAATATTAGAAGATACTATCAATACCTATTTAGAAAATGGAGAAGCGTATATTTCTAATTATCTTTCTATGTGTTATCTTAATCCTTATGAAAAATTACCTGATTGTAATCAAATCAATGATTTTGAAAATTATTTTAAATATGAGCAACCAAATGCAAATATCAATTATAAATATTTCTCAAGACTATTAGAATTGGTAGAGAAAAGATTAGAAACAAGTTCTGTAGCTAGTATAAAAATAGATTTTAAGAGTTTTGATCCAAATTCAAAGAATTTAGCATTTCAGGTTACTATTAGTACATTGGCTGAAGATGAAGCTGCTTTCTTGATGAAGGGTATACTTAATCCTCATGTATTTATTCTTTCTACTCTTGTTAATCTTCTAAAACAGTCGTTATTTGTGATTGGAGATGGAATAAGTGTACAGAATATTACAGTGAAAGATCAAAATATAACAATCGGTAATGTCCAAATTCCGATAAAAACATCATTTATGTCTTTCGATCTTCCATTACAAAGTTCATCACAAAGAGAAATATCTGATTATCTCGATATATCAAAGTATTAGACTATATATTATTTATATGCTAAATCATATCTTCTATGGATACATCAAAATTGAAACAATACTATGATTTATATAAAGAAAAATTTATTATAAATCAGCAAGTAATATATACGATATTCTTTTATACTAGTATAGTTTTTGCTATTGCTATGATTGTCTATCGATATACAACGACTACTAAACTCAATGAAGAATCATTTACATTGAATTCAGTGACAAGTTATTCGTTAGATTTGTTAAAATCTAATGAAAGTATTAGAGAAGTAGCTCCTTTTTGGAAAACATTAAATGATATGTTAGATTTCAATGTAGAGTTGACAGATTCTATTGCTATAAATAAAAAACATAGAGAAGAACTTTCATTACCATTTGATAATTTCTTATACTTGTATTATACTCCTAGTCTCAATATTTGGAGAGATCCTTTTAAACAAACAATTGATACCACTCTCATTGGTAAAAAATATTTAGATAATAATTCTTATGGAGATATTGCATTGATGGAACAGTGGACAGATTTTTTCAAAGATGTTGGAATTGCTGATAGTTTTAATAAAATTAGTAATATTAATATTTGATCGATTGAACCATTACCTGAAGAAGGTTATTTTGGAATGACTATTAAAGTAAATTTTGAATCTCCAGATAAACGTTCTTTCTTATTGTTGGTGAATAAGTTATCAATGACAGCCTATTTAGGGAATGTATCCTTGATTAATGAATTTGTATTTTATGTATGGGAAAATATTAAAAAAGAAAAGAGTGCGGAATTAGAACAATTCCAACAAGACCTTTCATCAACACTTCCCTATGTAGCAAATGATAAAGATAAATTAGTTGGATATTTATTGTATGATTGGATTTCAGGTACTGGGCAGAATGTTCTCGTTACGCCTGAAATTATAACGAAATCTATTCGTCAAACAGCAGGATGTATCGATGAGGATCAAAGAAAATGTAATTATCTTTTTAGACAAAAAATGAGAAATATACCGTATTTGGCTTATGGTGTAGGTAGAGATGGAACAGATCAGATAGCAGGATTTAAAAAATTTTTCCAATATATTCCTCCTATATTATCAATAGAAGAATTTTCATTTGAAGAATTGAAGAAGACCAAATTAAATTCAACTTCCTGATATAAATGATCTGTTACGATTAAAGTATATGGTAAAGATATTATGAGTGATGAGATTAATACTATTAGTAATGAATTATGACTGATGTGTTTCTCTACAAAAGAATCTTTACAATCTGAAACGGCTATTATAAGAGTTCAAAAACATATTAATGAAATATGATCTCAAACATTTGATACAAGGCAATCTACTATGTTAAATCAGATATTACTTTTTGCGACAACTGTTCAAGAAGAATATCCAACATTGCCAAATAACAAAAAAATAGTGAGACTCTTTGAACTGTATAGAACATTAAAAGAAAATAATCTTTGTGATATTATAGATACAACTCCTCCTATAGAGACTGTCTCATGAACTGAAGATATACTTCCTATACAAGATACTACAGAGACTACTCTTTTGAGTGGCGATGAAGCTCAATCTACTGATGAAACTATCAAAATTCCAATTACTGATAGAGAAGAAGATACTAAAGAACATGCATGAGAGATAAATGGTACAGGAGAAGAATCAGATCTTGGCGATACTGTAGATAAAGTAATTTCTACTTGGACTATAGATCAAGATCGTACTATAGGAGATGGAAATACCAAGAGAGATCAACAACTTATGAATGAATTAGAAGGATAATGAGCATATATGATATCAAAAACATAGTAGTCAGACTGCTGTGTTTTTTTATATAGCCTTATTATGTATGAGTGGTGTAGTTTGAATTACAATTATACCTAATAAAGTTATGGGTTGAAACTATCTTTGGGAATTGCTATACTCATAGCTGTGTGATTTTTAATTATCAATATGTTGAATATGTCAAAAAAAATTAAAGAACATTTAAAACAAGATCACTTTATTACAAAATTTTCTGGATATATTGGAGAAGTGGTGTATGGAGGTATCGATGGTATTGTGACGACATTTGCTGTGGTTGCAGGATTTGTAGGAGCTGGTGCAACCACTACTTTAGGTGAAATCTGACCACTCGCTGTCGTTCTTTTCGGTCTGGCAAATCTTTTTGGAGATGGTGTATCTATGGGATTATGAAAATATCTTTCTACGAAAAGTGAACAAGATATTTATCAACGTGAATGGAATAAAGAGAAATTTGCGACAACCAACTATTTTGATAGAGAATATGAAGAAACCATTGATATTCTTATAGAACAAGGAGTTGAGCAATCAGACGCTAAGCAGATGACGGATATTATGGTACAACACCCAGAATTACGAATAAAATGGCAAATGGATAATGAACTTGGTATGTCTGATGTACGTGATGATAAACCTGTTATACAGGGTTTGATTACCTTATTTTCATTTATTATTTTTGGAGCAATTCCATTGATTCCTTACTTATTTTTGTGAGAAGGATATGATTATTGGATGATTTCTCTTGTGATGACAGGACTTTCTCTTGTATTACTTGGTATTGTGCGTTGGTATATTACAAGTATGAATTTTATTGGGACGGTTGCACAGATGGTGATTCTTTGAACAGTCGCAGCTGCTGTTGCGTATTGGACAGGACATATTGTCATGCAATTTCAATAATATTAACAATAAACTCTTTTATATCGGAAGGAGTTTTTTTATGAAAAGATTGCAAAAGACTATAAAAAATATACAACTATTCTGTTTATCTTCTAGAGCACAATAATGACTTCACATCTTATCAATTATGCAAAAGGACTGGTCTGACAGTATTACCAGACACAGTGACATAGTAAGTTGGTGATACGGTTGAGAGGAGCTCCAGGGGTTCCTGAAAGACCAGCTAAAGAAGCAGAAATTGTAGCACAAGCTGGTTTTGATTTCATCGCTCCAGACTATTATGGATATGGTAGAAGTGCTGGTTACTTCAACACCAAAAATTGTATCCAAACGGCCTATGATACGATCCAAACATTTCGTCAACAAATTCCTGTTGTCTCGGTATATACTCCTGATGAATTGCTCTTACCATACTACGAAGAGATCATCGTGATTGGATCAAGTTATGGAGGATGGATAGCAGCAGCAATGCCAAAATTTGATGAACAACTCAAAGAAATCGCATTATTCTATCCTGCTCTTGATCGTCTTGATCGTAATGAATATGGGTATCCAGAATCTACTGATGAAGATTTTTTGAGAGAATATCTCTTGGGATATAAATCATTGTATAGGATTGAACCATGAGCTGATCCGTATGATGCAATGCTTGATATTGAATCATTATTTTCTCTCTCTGAGCTTTCACCTCTGTCAGAAACGAAAGTTTTTGTCTGACATGGAAGTGCTGATGAGGTAATACGATGCGGGAGAAGTAGACAGTTGGTAGACGATCTTAGACAGATGAATGCTGATGGAAAGTATCACTATGCAGAATACTATGGACTGGGACATGGCGGATTGTGTAAAGAAGCTACGCTTCAGTGACGACTTCACCGAAGGAAACAGTTTGAAACACAAGAATAATTTTATTTTATGAGATGAGAAGAGTTTATGATTTTATTATTAGATTTAGATAGTACGTTGGTAGCAGAAGAAGGATGTAATACTTTAGCGCAATGGAAATGAGTGTGAGATCAAGTTGCTCGTATTACGCAACAAACTATGGACGGAACTATGGATTTCAATACTGCATTCCCACAGAAATTAGAACTTATTAGACCGTCATATCAAGATTTAGATAAAATCTGATGATTCTTACTAGACTATTTGACTGATGAGTGGAAACAAGTGATTGCACAATTACAAGATGAGTGAGTAAGAGTTGGAATCTTGTCACAATGATATGTTCGTAGTTCACTTCCCATTGCTCAGGTACTCAATATACCACCAGAATGGGTATTTGCTCTCCACTTTCATCATACAGAAGATGGAACGTACCAGTCACTCGATATGACACAGGATCTGATGTATTATGATGGGAAGAGAAGAATAATCGAAAAATTGAGAGAAAGTTATCCAAATGAAAAAATTGTATTTTCTTGAGATAGTCTCTGAGATTATGAATCTGGTCAAATTGCAGATTTATTTGTGGCATATGCAGGAGTAGTAGCTAGACCAAAAGTTGTTGCTATTGCAGGACATATTGCATATTCACCACAAGAACTGTATGATTATATTGAAACACTGTTTTAGTTCTTTTCTCTAACCTCATGCTGACTCGTTTACAACACTTCTTTCATGATTGGAGTGAATCGTTCAAGATCTATTATCTCTCGTATCTTGTAGCATTGATTGCTGCGGTAGTATGGATTATCATCATCTCTTACGATAATTCTTATGCTATAATATCGAATACACTTTATGAACTATTGGCAACTTGTGCGATAGCGTTTCCGTTATTTTTACTCTGACCACTCTATAACCAAACTCGTAACAAGTCAGACTATATACTTGTAGTTGTAGGTTCCATTATGGGAATAATACTTTCTCTTCTTTTTGCTTGGTATGTTTCATATTATAATGTTTTCTCTCATGAAGTAGATGTGCAAAGTCATATTATCGTGGTCTTGTTATCATATCTGATTGCGTGGTGAAGTGTCTTAGCAACAGTAGCCTATGCTCATCCTCGTGATAATCTTATCACACGATGACGATGGAAAGAACTTTGTGTTCATGTCGTAATAGCAGGATTGGGAAGTGCGATTTTACGAGGAGGTATCTCAGCAAGTTTGGGGTCAATTGATTATCTCTTTGATGTGAATATTGATTACAAACGATATATGTATCTAGGAGTGATTTCTTTCTTGATCATTGGAGTATCTATCTTCTTGACGAATCTTCATCGTACAAAATACGAAGAGAGTTATCATAGTTTCTTTCGTTTCTTTGGACTGTATATTTTCTTTCCGCTTGCTATCGTCTATGCCTGTATTCTCTTGGTCTATGGAGGGAAAATAGTGATCACTCAGACACGACCCAAAGGACTGATTTCCATGATGGTGATTGGGTATACGATTTGGGGTCTGGTCGCTTATCTTTTGACCTATCCATTGAAAGAGAGTTCTACGGTAAGGAAGATGCGTTCTACGTATTTCATCAGTATCTTAGTGTTTGTCTTGTTGCTCTTTGGGGCTATTGGTATCAGAATATCGCAGTATGGTATTACCGAATCAAGATATCTGATCGTGATGATTGGGATCTGGATAGTCGTCACTGGCGTAACTTCTCTGATTCGACCGAAAAAAACATTCTCCACGATGATCTTTACCTTGCTATGATTAGCAATAAGTAGCGCCTACCTTCCACGAGGAGCAGGTCCAGTTGCTCTTCATAGTCAGAAAAATCGTATGGAATCATTGTTAGAAAAGAATGGATTCTATGAAAATGGTAAGATAATTTCCAAAGATACGAATGTTGAAGACCTGAATGAAGAACAAATTAAAGACATCTATCAAGCTTCACAAATAGGAAAATATCTCACTAGATCTTATGGACTTGAGACAATGACAAATTATTATACTGATTATGAATATATAGATCCTAATAATTCACGATTTGATCCTGATACCTTCTTTCATCAATTATGAATTACAGGAGATACTTCAAAAATCTATCGATATGACAATAGCTCGTTATTAGAACCAGAACAATCATCATATTTTTCTTACTATGTTGATGAAAATACTTCTGTGACAAATATTTCTGGGTATCGTTACAGTGTCTTAGTAAGTGCTTGATCACAACAAACCAATGATGTAGCAAGTGTTACTACTGGTGATACTATTACTCTCTCATTTACAGGATGAAAAAAAGAGATTCTGACTGTGAAAGAAGGTACTGAGGCTCTCTTCACTATCAATATCAATGATATTGCTCAAATAATCTATCAAAAATCACTTGAGCAGCCCGCTAAAAGCTATAAAATAGATAACGAAAAATATAGCATGATCATCAAGAATGCAAATGGAGAAAAGAAGAATGATACAATATTTCTGAATTATATCACCTTTGATCTCTTAATTAAATAACACAAAAAAGACTGATAGTTCTGATGCTATCAGTTTTTTTATTGTAAAAATTTATTTGATCATCTTCATCATTTCATTTTGTAAGTCTTCTAAACCAGCACCAGTGAGAGCAGACACGAAGACGACATGCTTTCCATAATACTGGTCAGAAATGGCTTCTTTTTTTTCATCATCAAGTTCATCACACTTATTGAAGACATAGATCATAGGTTGAGTAGCGTTGATCTGAGTAAGAATATCTTCAACGATCTGTACTTTGTTTTGGAGATCAGGATCATTGGCATCGATGACATGGAGAAGGATATCGGATTGGATACTATCTTCAAGAGTTGAAGCGAATGCTCTTATCAGTTGTGGTGGTAAATCACGGATAAATCCAATGGTATCGATGAGCAAAACTTCCTGTCAGAGTTGAAAATTGTTTTCATCTTGTTTGGGTTGAATATAGAGTTTTCCTACTTCAGTTCCCAAGGTAGCGAAGAGTTTGTCAGCAACATAAGCTTCTTTCTTACACATAGTTCTCATGAGTGACGATTTCCCCGCATTCGTGTATCCTACAATACCGAAGACAGGTAGTTGCATTCTTTTCCTTCTCACTCTATGGAGTTCTCTCATCTGACTATATTCTTTGAGTTTCTGTTCAATGACATATGCTTTTTCTTTCAAGTGTCTACGCATACGTTCAGTATTCGTTTCACCCAGTCCTCTCATGGCACCTCATCAACCACCACTTGATCATCCTTGTTTACTCAATTCCATTCCCATACCAAAAATACGAGGTCCCATATGCTTGATCGCAGCAAGTTCGATCTGTAATCTGGCTTCGGTACTTTGTGCATGCTTGTCAAAAATCTTCAAAATAAGATCAACTTTATCCCATGCTTCTAGTTTGATATTCGTATCTTTGACAAGAGGGTGATTACGGAAGGTTTCATTGATATTATAAATTTGAGCAGGTTTTAGGATATTTCCTATGATGAGAAGATCCGCATTGGTAGCGACCATATCTTCTACAATCATATCCAATTTCCCTTTTCCGATATAGGTTCTATAAGCAGGGATATCTTTTTTTTGGATCGTCTTGATAATAACTAATCCACCATAGGTAGTGACAAGTCTTTCAAGTTCTATCATTCTTTGTGTTTGTTCCCAGACACTACAGTCATGGGGTATGATATCAATAATATGGACACGCATAAAGAAGTTAAACGTTATAAGTTAAAAGTATAGAGTTTGTTATTACTTGTAATAATTCTGTATATTTCTCTCATTATTGCCAAAGAGTATGAAAAAAATTTCATTCTGACCGCTATGCGCATTTTAACCTCTCTGACAACGTCACCATCCCTATTGAATTTCTTCAATAGTTACAGAAAAATATATGGTGATCTGGCTTGTCTCATTTAGTAGAGAAGTTCTAAAGTGCTCATTGATAGTAAAATTAATAGTAAATAACTACCCTTAGTATAGACAAAATATTGAAGTTTTGCAAGAGATTTATATTGTGTAAAGTATTGATATTATTTTATTGCTCTTTTTTTGACAAAAAAAATATTTAAACTATAATTAACTATAGTATAGAATTCTTTATCTGTTAATTTCATGATATCCTTGGAAAAAATAACAAATGATATACATATTCTCCCTTATTCTTACTGTTCTCAACAACAAATGATTATTAATCGTAATCTCAAGAAGAATTTTTTGCGTAATGTTACAACAGAAACAATTCAACGCCTTAAGAGATTGAAAGATAAAAATACACAAGTATTGTGAGATATGTTAGAATCAGAAAAACCAAAAAATGAACAAGAACACCTTAATCTTCAAAATTTCCGTACTGATATTCTTCGTGAATTAGAAAGACAGGAAAAAAATAAATCATATTTTGCTGAATGATTTGCAGGAAAAATATATGTAATTGAATTACCATTAGAAAATAATATAAAAAAATTAACAGTAATAAAGAAATCAAAAAGATCTTGAGAATATGTAGATAATACGGCTATTCTTCATGAATATAATTATCATAGTCAGGCTTCTAACTTTTTTACAAAATCCCCTATTTATGGAATAGATACACCTCAAGTTTATTGAACTATCAACGGTTCAGAATGAGAAATTCTTTTAGTAATGGAGTATATAGAATGATTAACCATATTTTCTTACAAGAATATATCTACTTTATTATATATAATATCGTTTTTACAAAAGAATACTCTACCGTCATATGATGATTTGATTAAGAAAATAGAGACAACATTATCTCAGAATCCTCATGATACTGTTATTAAAGAGTTAATGATTGAAGTGTGTGATGAATTTTCTAAGGATGATACTCCACTTATAAAAGATTTTTTTGAAAAATATATTTCTGATATATGAGTTCCCTATACGATTGCGAAAGATAGAATACAATGAACATTTTTTGAAAAATATTTAGTAAATATTTTTGATAAATTGTCAAAAGACGTATCAATCTGATCTTTAGATGAAGATACAAAAATGGCTATAAAAGATAGATTACAAAATAGTATCTTATGATTAAATAAAGTGTTATACCATAATGATACTAATACGAGAAATGTGATATTGTGAGAAAATGGGAAAATATATTTAATTGATTATGATAAAGCTGATACGAGACCATCATTACTGTTAACTAAGAAATACAAAGAATCTCTCAGAACGAACTATGAAAAACATAATGGCAAAGAAAATATCTACGATTTAGAGATTCTCAATCATTTTACTACTTTATAAACTTACTAATCTTATTAGTTACTGAATTTATTATAATAAGTAATAAATATTTTCTAAGACAAAAAGAGTAGCCTTATTATAGTATATCTTTATATATAGTAAAGATAATATTTATCAATAACCTGATTATCTATTACACAAATTCTTATCTACCACTTAAAAAATTTATTTTTGATACTCTTATCTAAGATTTTACCTACTCCGATACCTTGTCCGTTGTGAGTAAGAATATAGTAATTATTGCAGTATTTGAGATTTGTGTTGTCTGATGGAGTGATGAGTGACTCGTCGATATCAAGCGGTTCTCCAAGACAGTATTTTTGGAGTTGTTCAGTAGTAAGGGGAATAGTGTGTAGAGTAGCAGAGTCTCATAGAGTCAGAGCAAATTCGTGTTCGAGAGATCGTGTCGCTCCCGTAGATTTTAAGATAGGGATTCCGCATTCATAGAGTCGGACTTCCATAGTCAGGACTTCACGTACACTAGCGTCAGCAAGATATATTTTGTGTTTCCCTTGTATTAGAGCGTATTTTTCGAGATCGAATTTGATTCCATACGTATCAGTTATGAGTTTAATCATCTGTTGTTCAAGCTTTTTGTTATATGAAAATGGTGGTTGGGTCGCTTTTTTGTGACTTAATTTCGCTTGTTGGAGGGTTACTTTTTTATTGTTCGTGATATGTTCTTGGGCAGGTTTGATGGTAGATTGAATTTTTCTCATTGCACAGACAAAAAATCATCCCGTATGATGGATATGAGGTCGGCAGCGAAGCATTTTCTCTTCGTGACCTGTGGCTTGTTTTGGGTCGTAGACGATGCCTGGAGCCTTTTTTTCTACATCGATAGGGAGAATTTCAAGCGCGTCACCGTATTTATTGAGGAGTTTTTTGATCTGTAACTCGTTTTCAAAAGGATTCAATGTACAAGTTGAGTAGATGATGAGTCATCCTGGTTTGCAGGCTTTGACTGCACTGGTGACGATATGTTCTTGCAGTCCTACAATTTTGTTGATAGATTCTTCTTTTCGCCATTTATAAGCTGCATCAGATTTGAAACCTGTTCCTTCTCCACTACAAGGAGCATCTACGAGTATGGCATCGAAATATTCTGGATATAAGTTTCCGATCTGACTTCCATCGAGTTTAGTAGCAAGTGTGTTGTATAATCCACATCTTTGGATATTCGTTGCTCGTGTCCCGAGTCTCTTGGTTTCTACATCATTTCCTCGTACAAAGCCAGGTATGTTATTTGCTAAAAGAAAATCAGCAAGCTGAGCAGTTTTACCTCCTGGTGCAGCACAGACGTCTAAGATTTTAAGGGGTTCTTGATTCTTAGTTGCTAGTTCTTGGAGGTAAGTTTTTAAAATATTTGCAGGCAAGGCAGCAGCTACTTCTTGGATATAAAATTGACCGGTGAGATGTTGTCGTGTCTTTCCGAGCGCTAATGTGGTATCTTCTCTGTCTATATACACTGTGTCAGGAAACTCTTTTCCAAAAGGCGATGGAGTGAGGATAAATTCGGAATTATTCTGTTCAAAATCTGGATCATTATGTCTATTGATACTGATTGATTTCTTCAGAGGTTCCTGAAACGTAGCAAAAAAAGAGTCTTGTTCTGACTGAGTGAGGAGTAAGGTGGCTATCATGTCACGAAAATCTTGGCTGATCATAGATAGTAGAAGGTTTTAAAGTTCCTAGTTGTTAGTTATTAGAGATATTTGCTTCAAGCAAGCGATAAGTTTCAAATTTTTTGATTGCGAATTATGGATTGCTTCTTCATTACGGCAACCTTTGGAATAAGTGGCTCATCTAGTAGTATGTTCTATTGTATACTTCTTTTACTTTTGTTACTTGTTATACTCTTTTTACTTCCTAAGATTCCAGATCACGATGGAATCGGACCATCACTTCTGGCTTCGGAGACCAGCGTCCTACCATTGGACCAGTGACCTATGAAGAATAGTATACTGAAAATATAAGGATGTTGCACGACAAAATAAAGATAATATTATGTAATTCTATTGTGTTATTTGGGCTTGTTTTTGTAGTCCTTCTAAAAACGCAATGATTTTGTATCTATAGTCAGATGCTTTAGAGCGTTTACAAAGAAATCATAAAGTAATAATACTCTTTCCTTCCAGATTGAGAGAGTAATCTATTTTATATTTATGTCATTTATATGATTTATAGTGATTTGATGTTTTTGCTGTATTGATAGGGAGCGTACTGTCCAAAAATATTTTGAGTTCACTCACAAATTCCTCAAATCAGAGATGATAAGTATCATAGCTATATGGTAGATCCATGATAGTTTTCTGGATGGTAGCAAGATCAAGATCAACTAATATAATTTTATCTTGCCATACTTGATTATTAGGAATATTAATAAGTTCACCAGTATGTTCACCACTTTCATTTCTTCCCAAAATTTTGAGATACAGTGGTGTAATAGAGATGATTTCACCAGTTTTATCACCAATTCTTACACATTGACCTGGAGAATAGAAAGAGATTAGATAAAGATATAGTCCTAAAGAAAGAAATATACTTCAAAAGGTAATCACAAATGCTCATAAAGCAATTGCTAATCCTGCAAAAATATTGGAATTGTGATAGAGTATAAAACTTAATATAACCACTGCCCACATAATACCACGGAGAGTATAGATATATTGTTTCTTCTTATAATATTTTACATATCGTTCATCATCGTCATTCTTTCCTTCTTCTTGTTTACGAAGGAATTCTTTCTTTGCTTGGTTTCTTTTATGAAGTAAAAAAACATCAACAGTAAGTATCATCATAATAATAATGACAGCTTCCCATGAGTTTAATCCTAATTTTGTAAGAATATCTACTATTTTAATTCGAATATCTTGTACTAATTCTGTCATTGATTTCAGTATGATTTTAAAACAATTTTTACTATATGTATTCTTTAGATAAGTTCAATATCAAACTCTGATAATTGTTCTACATCTTGCAAAAAGAATCCAAAATCACTATATATAACTACTTATTTATCCTCAATATTACCTATGGCAACAAATTTTGATTTGGCTGAAATTCTTTTCCCTGAAGTAACAGAAACTATTGATGATCTGAAACATCGTTATCCACTCAGAAATGTGAATACTGTGACGAGAATTGCACCCAGTCCGACAGGATTTTTTCATATTGGGAATCTGTTTACGGCGATTGTGAACGAAAGAATTGCTCATCAGTCTGATGGAATATTTTATCGAAGAGTTGAAGATACTGATCAAGCGCGTAAAGTAGAGGGTGCTGTGGAAGCAGTATTAAAAAATATGAGACATCTCTGACTGGCGATCGACGAAGGACCGATTTGAGAGAATTTTTCAGACGTTGGGAATTATGGTCCGTATACGCAATCTGAGAGATTACCAATCTATAAAATCTTTGCCAAATATCTTGTCCAAAAGTGACTTGCCTATCCCTGTTGGATGACTTCAGAACAAATGGATCACATCCGTGAAGAACAGATGAAGACTAAGAAAGTGCCAGGAATCTATGGAAATTATTCTCTTTGGAGAAATAAGTCGATTGAAGAATATGTCGCTCAATATGAGCAAGATAAAAATTGTACACTCAGATTTCGTAGTCATGGAGATTTGAAAGCAAGAGTAGTCTTTGAAGATATCAATAGGGGAAAGGTGAGTATGGCAGATAACTATAATGATGGAGTGATTTTAAAAGGAGGATTATCATTACCTACCTATCACTTAGCTCATATTGTTGACGACTTTCTTATGAGGACCACATATGTCACGAGAGGAGAAGAATGGCTGACTTCTGTTCCGTTTCATCTTCAACTGTTCAACTCTTTTGATATCACACCGCCTCACTACTGTCACCTTCCCTTGATTTTGAAACTCGATAATGGCAAAAAGAGAAAAATATCTAAAAGATCTGATCCAGAATTTAATATCCAATATTTGTATGAAGAGGGATATAGTCCAGAAGGGCTGATTATGTTTGTACTTACCCTCATTGATTCTGGATACGAAGAGCGACAAAAAGCGAATCCTGATCTTCATTATACTGCATATAGAATTGACCTTCATCGTATGAATTCATCAGGGTCTCTTTGGGATACCGATAAACTAAATCATATCAATAATATCTATCTGTCCAAGATTTCAAATGACCAGCTCTATAATGAAGTCCTGAATTGGGCAAAGAATTATAGACCTGAGTATGCAAAACTTTTAGAATCAAATCCTGAGTATGCAAAAGCAGCGTTGAGTATAGAACGCCATACACCATTGGATCCTAAGAGATTTAATACCTATGCTGATACCGAACACCAAGTGAGATTCTTCTTTGATGAAGAATATACAAAATTATTATCTGACCGTCCGTCGTGGCCTGAGATGTTCACTTCGGAGTTAGTATCATCATTCGTGTCAGAATATCGTAATCTTTTAGATTTGACTATGACCAAAGAAGACCGATTTGCACAACTTAAGGAAATTGGTAAGAAATTTGGTTTTGCTGGATCAAATGCAGAGTTCAAGGAAGGAGGATATATTTGAAAAATTGGTGATCTAGCTATGTGGCTTCGTATTCAATTGGCTGCCAGTAAGCAAACACCAGATCTGTATAGTATGATGCAAGTGATGGGAAAACAAAGAGTATTTGATAGGTTTGCTTTATAATATTTATCTATAAGAAAACCCCGTCTAGCGGGGGGTCTTTTTTTAGTTAAAGAATAATGAAGGTATTTGTTTGTCGATAATCATAAGTGGATAACGATGGCCTACTGGACAATCGATAGATTCTATTGTTTCTATAGTATCTGAACTAAATAATCAATCCTCAATACCAAGTGCAGTTCCTCCACCTGCACCATCATTGGCTGTATCACTACATTGCCAAGAAAAAAGGTCTCCTAAACTTGCATTCCATACATTTTCTGGATAATAGAAATTTGGAGTATCAATGAGACTTCCATAGCTAGGATTTCTATCTCATAGAAGTGCGCTAAGATGTTTATCTCTTTGGCCACTTACGGAAGTAAGTGTGTTTAAAGAAATAATTTTACCGTGGATATATGTTTTTATAGGTATAGTAGTAATGGTAGTAAGATTGTTAGGATCAGAAGCTCATAAAATAAGACCATTCACGATGAAATTACCTTCTAAGTAGATACCTTGAGTAATACCGTTCCCATTATTTGCAAGGAAACCATTTTTATCAATATCACGAAGAGAAGACGAATCTATAGTACTATCGAAGATAAGATATCCATCTGGGACATAGAGAGAAAGATATTTTGTACTATTAGTTTCATTATAAATACTATGATCTAAGAAGACATTCCCTCATTTAATAACTATATCTTTATTTTTGAATTCCTCCAAACGATCTCTATCAATTATAAAGGGATTTAAATTGTTTTCATTGTCAATACATATAATTTTAGAGTTATTAGTGCTAGGTCTAAGTTGAATTCCTTCTAATGCTGTTGCACTATATGTAGCTGAATCTGGACATCGTTTTTTGACATTCTGATTTACTACACTAATTACTTTCGATGAATTTGCTTCATCATTACTGGTAAGGATGGTTTTGGTACCTGCAAGATTTACTGATAATATCTCTCTTTCTTCCGTATTAACTGAATTACCGATACCAGCCTGTCCTTGGACATATATGTTAGTGAATAATCCAAGCAAATTACTAAGATCTCCAATACCTGTAATATTACCAATACTTGTTACTTTTCCAACTCCATACATGGTATCAAAGAATCTACCGTTAATACCATTGGTTACTTTTCGTTGAATTTCTCCTTCATTATAGTTTCCGTTTGAAGTATTGTTAGATTCATTGATATCAACACCAAAATATACTCTTCCCATATCTCCTTCATTATAGGTATATTGTACATATCCTATAATATCATACAGTTGTGTTCACCTTCCACATGCAGTAAAGAGTCCTCAAGATACTTGTATTCATTCAATCTTAGTATTTGCGCTGTTACTAATGGGTAATAACATATTACCTCTCGCAGCATTATAATAATATCAATGGAGTTGTTTTGTACATGTTATAGTTTGATTGGGAAATTCAATAGATATACCTTTGGTAAGGATGGTTTGACTAGAAATAATAAGACTACCCATAAAATCATTACCTCATCCTTGAAAATTTACAGGGAAAGATAAAGATTTAAGAGATCATGGTAGATAAAATGTTAAATCCACAGCAGAAATCATGTTAGAGAAAAATCAAACAAGACTTACCAATAAGATAATACAAAATCTACTAGTATACGACGATAAAGTGTGTGTGGTTGTTTTCATCATAATGAAGAAATAGTGGGATAAATAAATATTATATATAATAATAGTAACTATTTTATATGTTTTGTCAAAAAAATCATTATTTATGATATAAGTAGAGAGTATTTTCTTTAAAAAATGATATAATATATGTTATTCTCTTGTTTATGTATTGTATTATGAGAGAGTTGTATTCAAGATATCAAAGAATGGCTTTGCAGTAAGATAATCTTTAATAATACCTTGAAAAAATGACTCTGACAGGACTTGTGCGTCTGTATAGGGGTGGTAGATAAGGAATTGTTTTCTTTTTACGAGTTCTGGATAAGGAGTTTCAGGATCTCGTCATCTCGGAAGATTCGTCAGACTATTACCTGAGACGCGTCCGAAACGCTTTTTGAATTCTTTATGTTCAACAATCTTGTAGTACTGATGTCCATGTTCGGTCAGATAGGTTCTTATTTTTTGTAATTCACTATTGTCAGCTCGGTAGATGCCACCTGCAAATAGTGAATTTCATGGCTCGAGATGAAGATAGGGATATGCCTTGGTGGTTTTCTTGCCTTCAGGACTGATGAGAGCTCAAAAGTTGTATTTGTAAATAGGGTCTCATTCTTTCAGTCTACGAGCATCACGATAGATACGAAAGAGGCACTTTTTCACCTCAAGATGGAGAAATTCTGGCTCAGATAATGCGAACTCTTTCCCTAATGCTCCGATAAAATTCTGTCGATTTGCTAAAATATCATCATACAATGGTCTAATACTGGCAAAATATTTCCTTGAATTATATTCACGTATAGCTTTGAGAAATTCGAAGATGGCGGGGTGGATAGTGGTCATAAGGTTGAAAGTTTATAAAGTTTGTAGTATGTTTAATTTATAAGCAGTGGTAGGAAATTTGCAAGAGGTGATTTTTTATTTGTATTGTTGGTGGAACATCTTTACAGTAAGAATAATAATCATCGAAAAACAGCTTGAAATCAAAAAAAAAAAAAGCTTATTCTTAGAAATACATTTTATATTATAAACTGATG
>CAYWIJ010000006.1:0-62766 GCA_964458335.1 uncultured Candidatus Peribacteria bacterium
TAGCTATCATGACAAAATTTTCAACTACACCTCCTTCACTACAGCAGGAAGTTCACCTTTCTTGAGATATTTTCACTTGAGAAACAATCAACTCTTGAGCTACAGATACCCTTTCGGGAAATACAATTACTAACTCTTGAACTATCCAACCCGTTACATGAACTACGAATACACAAAGTAATAATCCTCTCGTCTATACCAATACAGAGTTCTGATTTCAACTTACTTTACCTGAAGGTTGGGAAGGCTATAAAGCTTTTGTGTATCATCTAACAGAAGATGATATAATTGCAAATATCTCCATTACATTACCTACAACTATAAAAAATTGGCCTTGAGTACCAAATCCTAAAATCACTCACTCATTACTTTGAATGCAAGATTTTTCAACATATATAACCTGATATGCTAATATTATAAACATCCTTGTACGAAGCTCTGATCCTTACAAACAGATTGTTAAAAATTGTAAACTTGGTACTGAAGAAGAGTGCTTAACAAAGAATCTTACATTATGAAATAATAGCTACTATTTTACTTATACAACACGACAAGAATTACCAACTGATGTAATGAATCGTATTAAATTATATCCAAACTGGGTAGAAATTATAAAATCATCATTTCAGTCATTCTAAAACAAATTTTAAAAACCTCTTAAGTAAATTACTTAAGAGGTTATGGTATAAATTATCTCTTTCTATAACGTATAATATATTTACTATCTCAATCTTATATCATGAAAAAAAATATTATTATCATCATATGACTCATCATCATTGGTATAGTTGTAGCTATCATGACAAAATTTTCAACTACACCTCCTTCACCACAGCAAGACCTTCAGCTCTCTGGAGATGTTATTTTTTCAGGAGGTAATGATATCACTTCTTGAGCTACAGATCTCCTTTCAGGAGATTCAGGAGAGATCACATCATGAACTACTCAACCCACTTCTTGAACTCCTACGAATACACAAAGCAATAATCCTCTCGTCTACACCAATACTGAATTCTGATTTCAACTTACCTTACCAAAGTGATGGGAGGATTATAAAGTTTTTACTTATTATAATGACACTAATAATTTAGCCAGCATATCTATCACACTTCCAACAAAAGAACAAAATCGACCATGAGTATTTGACCCCAATGACAGTAATTTACTTGTTTCATGATACACATGACAATATAAATATATTAGATGATATGCTGATATGTTTGGTATAACAATACGATCAACACAATTTTATGATAACTATCAATGTGAAGATAATACTACATGATATTGTATAACTGATGGTGAATTACTATGAAAAAATGAGGAATTTACGTATCAGCTTATATGACCACATGATTATCCTATAGATATATATCCTATATGGTGAAATCGTAAATACTTTCAACAGATCATACCAACATTCAAATTTTTGTAATATATGAAAACCTCCTAAGTAAAATACTTAGGAGGCCTTTTTTTCAATCCAACTATGGTTTACGTAACCAACCTTGAACAGTAAAACCTGATACAGTAAGAGTATTACCACTACGATTAACAAGACCACCAATAGGCGCCCAAGATGTTCCACCATTTTGATGAGCAATTTTCACTTCTGTATCACTTACTTCTGTAATAATACCAACATGACCATTTTTAGTAGAAGATGAAGGATTATTATCAAAACAAAGAATATCTCCAATCCTTGGTGGAGTAGATCCTCCATTAGAGAATGAATCTAATCCTTTCAAAATAGCATTTCCAAACCAAGTTTTTGCATGACCTCCCTCAGTGCCTGAATGTCTAATATTCATACCATAAACTGTAGCATAATAATCATTGCAAAACTTTGTACATTGATTAATAGAACTAGCATTTTGATTAATCTTACCACTACTTCCTATACCACTACTCTTAACAGGGATTCCATTTACAGTACCCATAATATTTCCATCAATAGAAGACATTGTATAAGTAGGAAGCGTATACACCATAAAAGGTTCAGCATAATAACGTACTCCTGCTTCCGTCTCAAAGACTGCATAATAATGCTTCACACCTTGAGTAAATCCAAAGTAAGAGATAGGTAAATCAAAAGTTGTTTGTGAACCAACTCCTGAAACACTAGTTGAAGAAGTAGCACCACCACATATACTTCCAGCTTGTAAGGAAATAGTTCCTTTAGTTGTAAATGCTGTTCCATCTTGTTTGCTTACTTCTACAACAATAGATGATCCAGTTGATGATTTTATTTTTGCTCTAATTATTCCTCCTAAAGCGCTACCACATTCTTCACCATATACCATTCTACCTGGTAGCGTAATACTAGGAGAACCAGGATTAGTATAGTTTCCTACTGATGGTGTAACATAATACGTAGTACTCATCACTTGATTCTCAGGATCATCTTGAGCTATCTTCTGAGATTGCAAAGCATCTTCAGGATACACATCATCGTCATCATACTTATTACAAGACAGGACGAATACGAGACTGAGCAGACATACTACCATGATTTGAATTTTTGTTTTCATTTGTTTGAAATTTAATTTGTTCGAATTTTTGTTTTTGAATTGTGTTGTAAACTTTTTCATTTCTTTAAATTTTTAATTTTTATTACTATTTTTTTGTAGATTTTTTGGACAAAAAAAATGTCCATTGATGATGACATAGGTAAATCTCATAACCTACGGAGCAGATGATCTCATCCAGAGATTATAAACTCATGACTATATTATCATAATTTCTACAGTAATGAAAACATAAGTAAATAGCAATACAATTATAAAAAAAATCCAGCAAACGCTGGGCTCTTTTTTATGATTTATCTTCCATCATCTCCTCAAATTCTTCTCTACTGAGACTCTCGGTAGCAAGTAAGGCAGTGGTGATGTTTTCAATTTTTGCTTTGTCTTTGGTAAGAATTTTCTTCGCTTTGGCATAGGCATCAGCGATAAGTGCTTTGATCTTGTGATCCGCCATCTCAGTAGTCTTGTCACTATATCGACGGAAGTGTCCAGCCGTTTGATCGTCTCCTTTATCTAAATACATAATCGTTCCCATCTCTTCGTCCATACCGTATTTCAAGATCATATCAGCAGCGATCTTCGTTGCTCTTTCGAAATCATTCGATGCACCTGTCGTGATATGGTCAGCACCTACAAAGATTTCTTCTGCAGCTCTCCCTCAGAGTAGACTCACTAATCTATCCAAAAACTGAGCTTTACTGACTAAATTCAAGTCTTCTTCAGGACTATATCGTGTCGCTCCCAGTGACTGTCCTCTTGGGACAATCGTGATTCTTTCAAGTTTATCGGCATACTTCAGGTGATACGAGGTCACCGCATGTCCCAGTTCGTGATACGCTACCAACTTTCTCTTATCTTCCGTAATGACGGTTGTTCTTCTTTCTGGTCACATGACGACTTTCTCGATCGCATAGTTCAGATCAGTATTCGTAATTTTTTTCGCATTATCGCGAGCTGCTTTCAGTGCTGCTTCATTCACAATATTTTCGATATCAGCTCCTGCCATACCTGATGATCTATTCACGATACTATCGATATTGATGTCTTTGTCGATCTTCTTTTGATTCAGATAATATTCAAACATTTCTTTTCTCTCTTCTTTCGATGGGATATTCACCATCACCTTACGATCAAATCTTCCTGATCTCAATAATGCTGGATCTAAGGTATCTGGTCTGTTCGTCGACGCCAAGACGATCACATTCGTATCCGTACCAAATCCGTCCATTTCAGTCAGGATCTGATTTAATGTTTGTTCTTGTTCTTGATGTCATCCAGACATTCCACCACCTCTTCTTTTACCGATGGCATCAATCTCATCAATAAAGATGATCGCCTTTCCAGCAGCACGTGCTTTGTCAAACAACGCTCTCACTTTCGAAGCTCCCATACCCACAAGCATCTCCATAAACTCTGACCCTGACACCGAGAAGAAAGCGACATTTGCTTCTCCTGCGACTGCTTTAGCAAGAAGAGTTTTCCCGACTCCTGGAGGTCAGTACAGAAGTACTCCTCTTGGGATTTTAGCTCCAAGTTTGTGGTACTTATCAGGACTCTTGAGGAAGTCGACCACCTCGGTCAGCTCTTGTTTCACCTCTGCCATCCCGATCACGTCAGAAAATTTCACTTTTTTAGCATTTTTGTCACTACCAGCGAGTTTACCGACATTCATCATACTACCGAAAGGATTCATCCCTCATAATCCTCCTCACTTTCCAGAGAATATTCTCATCCCTACGGTAAACAGCAATACAAGGAGCAAAATCGGAAGTACTGTATTTAAGAACAATGAAGTCAGAAATGATTCTTTTTCATACTTTACATCAATAATCGTATCACCAGTGAGTGCAATTCACATATCACTCAGTGAAGTATCTAGAGGTTTTTTTGTTTGTAAAAGATTATAATATTTGATATCAATATTTCTCTGTAATGACATCAACGATAATGATGAGTTAATCGTACCAGATACAGGAATATATCACTCGAGATCAGTACCATTAGTCAATTTAATTTTAGTAAATACTGCATGTTCATATCCTGACAAAAATTCATCAAGTGATACATCAGTCTTGTTTTGAATTACTTCTACACCATCTCCAGAGAAAAAAAGTTTACCTAATAGATTGAGACCAATAGTGAAAGCTAAAATTCCAATAATCACTCGAAGTAAATTTATTTTGATTATTTTAATAGGGTTTTTATTCAATTTCATATAAGAGTATGAGTAACTAAAACATCTCAAATCTTAAGATACTGATATAAGGAATAATTGCAAGATAGAGATAATCAGAATACAAAAAGAAACACTCCAAAGTCATTCTATTATTTATCATCTCTTCTTTTTATTTTTATCACAATTCTCTGCTCGCTTATCAAGCGTCATAAAAGTCTCATCATATACTCAGAGACGCTGAGCGATATCGATAACTTCACTAAAAAAATCTCCCACAATACCAAAGCTAGAGAGAAATTTTAAATTTAGGCAACTCAAGAATCTCATTTTAAATCACTATAACCATCTACATATGCCAAATTATTTGTTTTAGTATTGATCTTTACTCCTTGTCGTTGGTTTGGATCATCAACACTATCATTAGGTTGTACTGATATATTAATCTTGATATTAGTTGGATTAAGTGATGGATATTGCTTGAGTAAAATATCTTTAGCATTCTCTGCCCTTCTTGTAGCTAAAGCTTGATTAGTGATAAGGGATCATGATTTACTTGCTAACCCTGTGAGAGTAATATGCATTGATTGTAATTCAACAGAACTCATAGCGTCTAATGATGATGTATCTAATGATTCAATAATAGATGATCATGATTCTAGTCAGGTTTTATTAAAATCATGATTGATAAATTGATCATTATCTTCATACAGATATTCAGAAATATTATAGATCGTTTCATTATTCAAGTCCTGTATATTAGCAAGTGTAATTACTCACAATCATGTTAATTGATTATATACTTTTTGTTTTATATCTTTCTGCATGTTCTTCAGTACCTCTATACCCTTTGTTTGAGATTTCAAAATATTCTCATTTTTGAGAATGTTATTATTTTGTCAAAACTTAGGGTTTATTTTCGCATTTTCTAATGCTGTTTTTCAATTCTTTCGTTTTTTGATTAAAGTACTTTCCAGACTTTTATTACTTTCTGTAAGTCTTTTTATTTTTGAATTGAGTGTACGCAAAGAATCTAAATCTTTTACTAACGATAATCTATGAGGTGAGTTCTTTAATGCCTTGAGTTTGTCTATATTAACTCACTTGATTGTTTTTAACTTTTCTATTATTATTTTTCTTATACTCTCTCTTGGCGTCTTAATGATTCTAATATCATAATTCTTTGCTTTATCAAGTAAGTCATTGTACTTTTTAGTTGAATCAGAAATTTCCTTCTCCAACTTAGAAATTTGTGCATTTATTCTTGGGTCTTTTCTTGTTTTCAAAGAATTCTTAAGTTGTCATATTTGTTCTTCTTTCTTCAAAATATCATCTCATACTTTTTTTGCATTAGTTTCATATCTCTTCTTAATACCTATTTTATTATTATCAATTCCAATTTTTGTATTAGTACTTGATACTTCCTTCTTTGCTGATTTAAGAGTCTTATCAAGCTCTTTTTTACTTTTTGTAAGATCAGCAATTTCTTTTTGTAAATTTTTAATTTTAGCTTGCTGCTCAGCAATTATATCAGGTTTAAGATTTTTCATTTTTAATCAATTTTGAGTTTTCAATAACTCAGCTTGCTTAACAGTAATATCATCTCACAATGTTTGAAGTTCTTTTGTTACCTTCGCTACTCTATCTTTAGCTTTAAGATTATTAATCTTTGCTTTAGGATATTCAAAAGATTCTTTCACAGTATTGCTTACACTTTCTTTTGTATTTTTTATTGATTCTTTTGTCTTAGCTACTACTGATTTTACTTCTTTTCCAGTAGCACTTAAAGCTTTTTTTCATGTTTCTTTAAATCCATCTTTTACTACAGATTTCGTAGTTTTCACTACAAGCTTACCAGCTTTCTTTCATATATTCAGAAGAGTTTTTCCAATTCCTCATGGGAGAAGCATCAATACTGCCATCATTCCAGTTCTACCTGTTTGATATTGTTGTTGAGGAGTATTTAATCATACATTACTCATTTCGTCTCGCATCTTCTTCCATGTTTCTCATTTAAACAATGCTATTAATCCTTCGAAAAATTTTATAGGACCACCTGGAAGCGTTAATATCGCTTCAATCATCTCTGGTAACGACATAATTTCATCAATTATTCACTTTATAATATTTTTTGTAACAGAGTTTTTATTAATATTATTATCAATACTAGCTAGCCCGTAAGCTACACTTTTAACTTGATCCGAAAACCAAGAAGAAGATTCCTTAGTTTTAGTATTCTTAGAGAATTGTACTGCTAACAACTTGCGAGTAACACTATTAATGTCCTTGATTTTTTGCACTAATATATCACTTGTATTTACATTAACCTGAAGAAGATTCTTAAAATTGGTACGATAAAGTTTTACAATTTCCTCTTGAGACATCTTTCATTCTCTTTTTAGTCTATTGATAGCATTCATAGCTTCTTTCTCAAGGTCTTTCTCAAAAGTTCCTTTAACATCATTTTGAATTTCTTTACCAAGTTCTTGAGGAGTAAGAGCATTATTTGACATGTTTATATAGGTTATTTATAAGAGTAAAATTAGATATTGTTCAACATATCTTCAATATCTTTCTTTTCTTGAAATCTTTCATGTTGTTCTTGTTCTTTTAAATTCTGCAACATAGAAATAGTACGTTCTGCTTGTTTAATTTTTCTATCATCATCATATTCTACGAAAGAAACGAAAGCATCGTAAAGTTCTATTAACACATCATCTTCAATAAGATCTGGTCATAGAGAAGCAATCAATAAACATATTCAGATCAGATTTTCTTCACTTTTCTGTGCAGCATGAAGATAAACTATTAATTTATCATATTTATCTTCATGTGATAAATTTTTGAACTGTTCTATAAGATCAGGATAAGCCATCATAATTATCAACTATTAACTAAGTAAAAATTATTATACCTCATTATCCCAATTTTTTCATTTCAGTCAAAATTTGATCTCGAACAGACAAAAAATATAGACGCGTTTTTTTTTTGTTTTAAAATATGTGACATATTATATTTTTATGATATTTATATATTATATTCACTTTCAACTCAACACTCACAACTTTCAATGATTTTCTCTTGCAACTGACTATGCAAATCCCTATAGTAGGGTGAATACTTTAGCTTAACATATCAACCTCGTATGCAATTAGAACAGACATTGGTTATCCTCAAACCTGATGCAATGGGTCGTACTATCATTGGTGAAATTATCTCTCGTTTTGAAAGAGTTGGTCTTACTCTTGTGGGTATGAAACTTGTCCATGCAAGTGAAGAACAGCTTATTGGTCACTACGAAGGTATCGGTACTTTAGGAACAAGAAGAGGTCAAGAAATTCTCGATCTCGTAGTAAAAATGATGGCTCAAGCTCCAGTCTTAGCTATGGTACGAGAAGGTGTCGAAGCTGTTGAAATAGTTCGTAAATTAGTAGGAAGTACAGAGCCAAAATCTGCTGCTCCTGGTACCATCAGAGGTGATTATGCTCATATGTCATTTGGATATCTTGATGCAAATCCTGGTACTGATCTCTACAATATCATCCACGCATCAGCTGATCTTGGAGAAGCAAAACAAGAAATTACTCTTTGGTTTAAACCTGATGAAGTATACACGCATGATCCTCTGAACAAAAAATTTGTTAGATAATATATCAGTTAAAAATTTACAATTAAAAATGTATTGCTATAATACATAGCTAAATATCTAATAACTTTACACTATAAACTCTTAACTTTATAACCTTATAACCTTAATTATTATGGCAAAAAAAGACCTTCACCCAGACATGAAAGAAGTAACAGTACAAGATATTCACGGATATGAATTTACTGTCTACTCTACAGTAGATGGACCTATCAAAGTTGAATCAAGTCATCTTTCACACCCTGTATACAATCCTGATAAAGTACAAAAGAAAGTTTCTCTTGGTAGAAGCCAAATCTTTGCTGAAAAAATGGCAAGAATGCAAGAAGCTGCAAAAAAATCTTCTTAATATAGTGAATGGTGAATTAGGCATTACTAATACCTAGAAACTAAAATACCTAGAAACTAAGAACTAATACCCAACAACCTTCTATCTCCTAGATCTTGCATTGAATTGCAAGTTTTTTTTGTTATAGTATGCTGTAATGAGAAACTATATTCTAAAAAACTATATTAAACTCTCTCCTGATAGTGTAATCATCTGACATCATGGTAGTATTCACTTCAAAGATTTTTTTGTCACTCTTGGTTTCATAGCACTTCTATGGATACTCTATTCTATCTGTCAGTATTTTTTTCCTTCACTAGTTTTTATCACTTGGATTTTAGCAGGATTATGAGCAATCATCTATATTCGCTTTATCCTACAATTTCTCAACCACTATCTCGATGCAATCGTTATTAACCAACAAGGAATATCGATCTTTCAACGAAACAAACTTCTCAATTATTCACTCCAACACTGCCATCGAGACAATATAGAGAGCATTAGTCAGTCTCAAACTTCTGTTGGAGATAGAATTTTCTGAAAGTGAGAAATTAGTATCACTCTGGATCATGGTATAAATACTCAATTTGACTATATTGAAAATCCTAGGCAAGTATCTACGTTACTGCGGGATAAAAAAACACAATTTGAGTCACAACACACATCGATCACTAATCATTCAAATGATCCTTTTGAAATGCATGGAAACGAAAAATTTGATATTCTTGTAGAAACACTTGGAGAAGTTATTAAAGATTATATGGATAAAGATAAAAACAAACACCATCCTGACAAGCGATCAATGTAAGGAATCAATAAGAATAAAAGAATAGTTTTATTTATTGCAGTAATTATGAGTGAGAAAAGATTATCTGTAGTATTCCCTTTATATGAAGATAATGACAAAACATTTGTCTTGCTTTGAAAAAATGCTCCTGGTACTAAAATGCCATGAGTAAGAAACTGATTTGGTGGGAAATGCGAAGATTGAGAGAGTATCATCGAATGTGCTATCCGCGAAACTCAAGAAGAAACGGCAAATGTACTCATACTACAGAAAGATGCACTAAAAAAATTATGAGACGTTATCATGGGAAATAAAATTATAACATTTTTCGTTACGTATCTTGATAACAAAATTTCCTTACCAGACAATTCTGAGATGATTGATATACAGTGGTTTGATCTGAATGATACGAGCAAATTCCTCTTTGAAATGTTGTCTGGTGATGATAAAGTGATTGCAGAATTATCAAAATTTGTAATAAACAAAGAAGAGTATACTCTCTTTAGTATTGACAAAACCAATGATCAAAAACTTGCAGATCAAACCAAGGATATATATACTGAAACACATGAAGATCACAATAAATATTCTACCATCACTGATAACTCTTAACTGATAATTCTTATCTATCACCATGTCTAACCAACAACGATGACGACATAAACCACAAATTCCCACTACTCGAAGAGATACTATCTCTCTTCCTTTTGTTATACTTTCATTTTTTGCTTTTATTATTATGAGTGGATATGCGCTCGTAACTTATATTCTTACAGGCAATAAACAAGATATCTTAAATAATCAACTGAGTACAATTTCCAGCTATATGCGTATTTATGACAAACAAACTGCTAATTTTGTACAAGATATCGATACCATCATACAATCATATAATAAAAAAGAAAATATCTTCACAACCCAAAAAGAAACTATCAATCGTGTATGGACTCAATTAGTCAGTCAGACTGAAACTCTTTTAAAAAATAATGAACAATATGCTCGTCTAGCCTATTTTTTGGAAGATACCTATCCATATAAAGATGAGTTGATGCTCTATATGGGAGAAAATATACCCAAAAGTTATCTTGTTATTCTCCAAAATTCATCAGAAAAAAGACCAAATGGTGGGTTCTTTGGTTCATTTGCGTATGTAAGGGTTTTACAAGGAAGAATTATGACTATTCATATGATAGATAGCTATCTAGGCTACAAAACAATGCCAGAAGTATCTCTCTATCCTCCAACTTGGTCTGATCCTATTTACCATTGAATACCTTTTGGTTGGATAGCAGCTAATAAATTTTGATTTACCAATATTGATTGAGATAATCTCATCCAGCTTTACAATAAAACTTTTAATAGTCCAGAAAGTGATGCTCATATCCCATCAGAAATATGTAAAGATATCTGTCACAGACCTATTGATGGTGTTATATTTGTACAGACTAATGTACTAAAAAGTCTTATGCCAGATCTGGACAAAAAAACTCGAGAACGACAATTTATGAATGCAAGTGTCGATCTTATTAGAGGAGCTGATTTACCAAATAAAAAAGAATATTATCTGACAGATTCACAGAATTTCTTTGCTGGTCAAAGTACCAATTTAGTAAAAAATTTTTTTAGTCAATTTAATTCCCTCACTGACAAATATAGTTTTGGGATCTACATTCCTACTATTTCACAAGGATTAAATGAAGTACTCACTAAATATAATTTCACAACTCTACCAAACAATCATACACTCTACTTTTGGGATACGAATAAATCATTCAACAAAATTGACGAATTCGTTACAAAAACCATCACTATCCGTGATACAATCTGAGATATTATGAATGAACAAATAAATAATGATCAACTCACTATCCAAGACCTTCCAAATGGAAACTATACTATAGAAGTTAACTACAAAATCAGTATTCCTCGTTATTACAAAGAATATATCAATCAACTTGCAGAACGCTACAATATTACTCTTACTAATAGAGAATATGGTATCCTCTCCTTAGCTCCAACTATTGATGAAAATGGTTTTCAAAGATTTTGGGAAAGTAAATCACAACTCTATTATCCCGATACCATCACGATCAATTCTATCACAGGAGATGAGAATCATACTCACTTTACAAGTCCTTTTGGAAAAGGTATTGATTATGTTGTTCTTACTCAAGAAGATAATACTACCAAACAAATATTTATAGATTTTACACTACAAAGATAATGTATCTTATTCTCGATACGGAAACCAACTCTTATCACCCTGGTCAGATAGCACAACTTTCTTATATTCTTACAGACGATCAATGGAATTTTCAAAAATCAAATAATTTTTTCTTTCGTGTCGATGTAATGGATCCTTATGCGGAATCTATTCATGGATTTTCTAAAGAAATGTTAGAACAATTATCACAAGGAAAAACATTTTCTGACCGACAAGAGAATCTTATTCCACTGTTGGACGCTCACACCCTCGTCGCTCATAATGCTTGATTCGATAAGAAATTTATCCAATACGAATACGAGAGATTATGACTAACCTATAATCCAGAATTATTCTGTACCATGCAATATTTTACTCCTATCTGTCAGTTACCCCATCACCATAATGGCGGATATAAACGACCAAAATTATCAGAACTTCTTGGATTTTATAATATCTCTGAATCTCAAGTTCAGCAAACAAGCCAAGAATTATTTGATGCTGGAACTATTACTGCACATGATGCGAGATTTGATACGACTGCTCTCTATCTAGTAATGCAAGAATATAAAAAAACAACGGAATTGAAGGTAACAATGAATTCATAATTCACCATTTATAATTTATAATTTCTAAAGTGTCCTACAAAAAATATTCTATTCCACAACTTGACAGTAAAGCTGGCTTCAATAAAGCAAGTGAATTTTATCGTCAATATCGAAATCATCTGGATACTGTCGATAGCAACAGATTTCTCAGATATCTTCCGAGATCACTGAAAGGATTATCCATTCTTGATATCTGATCTGGAGATGGAAGAATTTTCGAACATTTCAAGAATAGTGAATTTGCATCGTATACTGCTATCGATATTTCACAGAAGATGTTGGATAAATTCCGTAGTTCACAGATAGAAAAAATTTGTGCTGACTGTAGTGAACAGATACCGCTAGAAGATGAAAGTATCGATTTGGCTATGGCGTTTTTTTTCTTCGAATACATCACTACGCTGTATGGGTTTTTTGAGGAAGTATATCGTATACTCAAACCATGAGGAACGTTTGTTGCAACCTACTTCTACCAAAGAAACGCTTTTGTACGATGACATGGAGATGATGCTTTCAAGATAGCCAGAGAACCTCACACGTACGAGGATATCAAAAAAGCAGCTGAATATGCATTTTTTAGTATCGAAGAAACTTCAATTATTGATCAAGGAAGAACGGTAGGATATATCTATATTTTTTCTAAGTAATCATTAAAATCAAAATCTTTCACCTGATTTACTTGAATATCTGAAATTATAATAGTAGGCATAGATAATTTTTTCTCAAAATATTTTTTTTGATTTCATTGTGATACGATATTATAATCATAATCTTGTTGAAGGGTTGCCTTATCTTGAATCTTAAATATATATTCATCATGAAAATTAAATAATTCCAATAATTCATGTTTTGTTTTAACAGAATCAATAATGACTGTAAGAGAACCATCATCATCAAGAGATGAAAGGACTTCTTCAATAACCATTTTTAATAAAATAGAGTAATTTTTATAATATCATTCATATACAGATCATTCATGATTGATAATAACATCTTTAATTATTCATTCAATTACAAGATCTTGCCATCAATGCAGTTCATTATCCCAGTAAAAATTATGCGGTTTCGTATAAAAAACATTCTTATCTACTTCTACTGGTTGTGTTTCACTAATATATAGGGTATTATCCATAGCTGATATGAATATCTTATAAATATGAATCATATATACCCATAATATTTTCAATGTCAACAATAAGTAAGTTTTATTTAATCTTGCAAAGATAATGCTATTTTCATATACTGGAAGCTATGGCACCCTGCTAGAGTGGTCCAATAGACGGGTCTGCAAAACCTTGGTTCACGAGTTCGAATCTCGTGGGTGCCTTATTTGCTCTAGCGATACGAACCAAGTAGATTATTCTGTTCCGTCAAAAAAGACCTTCCATGATTGGAAGTTTTTTTCTTCCATTGATTTTCTGACCTCATTTTGCTATAGTAGAATGATGAAACTCACTCCTGCGATGCAACAATATGTTGACCTCAAACAGCAGAATCCTGACTGTATTCTTTTTTTCCGTTTGGGTGATTTTTACGAAGTATTTTGGGAAGATGCACAGCTGTGTAGCAAAATTCTCGATCTCGTCCTCACAGCTAAAAACAAAAACGGAGAAAATCCTATCCCTATGGCTGGAATACCTCATCATAGTATCGAAAAATATATCCCAAAACTCATCAAAGCAGGATACAAGGTTGCGATAGCTGACCAGGTGACCGAACCTAAACCAGGTCAGATTGTCCAACGTGCTATCACGTCTATCATCACTCCAGGTACGTATATTGATGAAAAACAATCCAGTGAAAACAATATCCTCTGTATTTCCAACCAATCCTACGGTGATACAACACTCTATCATCTTGCTTGGGGAGATTTTATCTCTGGAGAATACTGGACCTATAGTTGTGATTCTCTTATTTCACTCCACCAAATCGTCACTCTTACTCATCCTAGAGAGATTATTCTTCACAAGACATCTCCATTTATTAAAGAACTTGCTGAGTCACTCAAAACACAACCTAATACTGTCATCTCGTACCGAGATATGTTGGATAATGCAGAATCTTTCATCATTCAGATGCTTAAGATTCAGTCGATAACCAGCTTCTGACAGTCGCTTGCAGAGCAAAGAGCAATACCATTTTCCTTATTACTTCACTACCTCTACACCACTCAGAGACAAGACATTAGCACTGTCTATCGTATCAGTACCTATCGTCCAGGCGATTATGTCTTACTCGATGATGTGACTATTAAAAATCTCGAACTCTTTAGCTCGTCCTATGACCAAGATAGTCAGTACTCGCTCTTTGGGATTCTTGATACCTGTCAAACCAATTCTGGAAGCAAATTACTCAAATCAATACTTGCCCATCCTCTCAAAAACATCGACCAAATCACATCTAGACAACAGCATATTGTCCACTGGATGGATGAATACGACGAAGCACAAGGGATCCATAGACTCCTGTGAACACTCTATGATATTCCGAGATTACTCACCAGATTAGTCTATAAAATACCTCACTATCAATCATTTCAAAGACTCAGAACCGTGCTTCATACTGTATTATATGGTGGAAATGGTCAAGGTTGTCAGGAAGAACTTCTTGCTATCAATAGTGAGTTACAAATAAATCATCTGACCGCTCTCTACGATCGTCTCACAGAGATGTTGAAGCCAGACGATGAACTGTCAAACAACGCTGATGAATATATCCGTACAGGATATGATAGCACTGTCGATGAACTCAGAAATCTCGTCCACCATACTGATCAAATCTTGCTCCAATATCATCAACAACTTATCAATCATCTAGATACTTCTGATGTAAAGATTATCTTCGTAAGTAATCAATGATATCTGATCGAGGTTACACCAAAAAATATCGCTCTGATTGAATCGAGAAGACAAGAGGGAGATGAATATTTTGATTTTGAGAGAAGACAGACACTCAAGACAGGACAAAGATATAGTACTCCATACTTAGACCATCTCCAGACAGAACTTCTTTGAGCAAAAGATCGCCTTGCCAAACAAGAATTTGAGTTACTCAAAGAACTTCAAATAGAAATTACACATAAATACCAACAACTTGCACAGCTTGCTGAAACAGTATCCTATCTCGACGTCTACACAAGCATGGGAATTTTTGCTAAACACCATCAGTATACACAACCAACCATTACAGCAAGGGATGAAACATCCATCATTCAAGGAAGACATCCTGTCGTCGAAGCGCAGCTTTGAGTAACAGAATCATTTATACCCAATGATCTCACTATCAATCAAGAAATTCATCTCATTACTGGTCCCAATATGGGCGGAAAATCAACATTCTTGAGACAACATGCTCTGATTATTTTGATGGCACATTGTGGATTACTTGTACCAGCTCGCGAAGCGACGATTCGTCTCGTTGATGGGATTTTTGCCAGAGTGGGAAGTGGAGATATTATAGCAAAAAATCAGTCCACCTTCATGACCGAGATGATAGAAGTCGCCAATATCATCAACAATGCGACCCCTCATAGTTTTGTGATTTTTGATGAACTGGGGAGAGGGACAAGTACCTATGATGGACTCAGTATCACCAGATCTATCATTGAATATTTTGCTACGCAAATCCAATGTAATGTTCTCGTCGCTACTCATTATCACGAACTTATTGATTTGGCAAATCACTATGATACTATCAAGAACTTCCACGTCGGAGTCTACGAAAATGACCACGAAGTTATTTTCTTAAAAAAAATACTTCCTGGTGGTATGGAGAGAAGCTACGGATTGGAAGTAGCAAGACTAGCTGGTATTAGCAAACCCATACTAGAACAAGCCAAACAATATCTTGCAAATTACTCTTCTATACAAAGCCCAGTCATTGCGAGGGACGAAGCAATCCATAGTAACAACCTTTTCTGATCTCAACCCGACAGTTCTTTCGATCAAGCAAGACTTCACAAAATCCTCACTCTTCTGGATAACACTGATATCAACACTATGACTCCTATACAGGCAATGCAATTATTGATGAAGATTATGGAGTTGAAAGGATAATTTTATTATATAATTTCAATACTATGGCAGATCGAAATAAAATACAAACCAGAGGGAAAGTAGAAGATAGAAGATGAACTCAAATGATAGGAGGAATAGGAGGTGTGAGTTTGGTAGGAATCGTCTTAGTATTAGCGATAGGATATTTTTCTGGACCAGAACAAGCGATACAATTACGACAAGATATTCAAGAAAACACTCAGATCATACAACAACAAGGACAAGAAAACAATTCAGCATACTCTGGAGAAGATGACTATGAGATTTTCACTTCCAAAGTAATTGGTTCACTCAATACTCTATGGCAATGATATTTTCAGAACAGTAATTTACCATATCAAGAACCAACACTAGTTTTATTTAGATGAGCTACTCAGTCAGCATGTGGATGAGCAGTCTCACAAGTCTGACCACATTACTGTCCACTCGACCAAACCATCTATCTTGATGAAACATTTTTTGAAGAGCTGACAAACAAATTTGGTGCTGAATGATGAGATCTCGCACAAGCTTATGTGTTAGCTCATGAAGTGGGACATCATGTTCAACAACTTCTCTGAATTACTGATCAAATCAATACGAAAAATAATGATAATTCTATCAAACTCGAACTCCAGGCAGACTGTCTAGCGGGTATATGGATTGGTACTATCAATCAAGAAGGAATTTTAGATCAAGATGATCTCTATGAGGCTATTGATGCAGCACAAGCTGTCGGTGATGATAGTATTCAAGAAAAAACATCTGGTTCGGTACAACCAGAATCACGAACCCATGGATCTTCAGAACAGAGAAAAGAACGACTTATGAAAGGATATACGACTCAGAGTTTCGAAGCTTGTAATACGTTTGGGTAGCTACTCATAACATAAAAAAATTACTTCAAAAAAACCTACAAGATATATGTTCCTGTGGCTTTTTTATAAATCTATCTCCTCAAGACATAGATCACTCTCTCGATGTCATTTTCAAATAATCTATACCTATGCTCCTGCTCTATCGTAAGGGAATATTTTTTACATTGTTTCACAATTTCTTCTCTCTCTTCCTCTTTCACTTCTTTGTAGAGGCAAATAATTCATCATTTCTTACACAATGGAACACATCGTGGGATGATCTTGTCGGCATAGGCAACAGCTCTGGCTGTAACAATATCGTAAGTCTGCCTATGATCTTCCACTCTCGATCGGACTGCTTCCGTGTCAGGAAGTCACAACTTTTCGATCATCTGATTGATAGCATCTATCTTTTTACGACGAGCATCTATACCTGTCAATTTAAAGGGGAAATTATTATCATTCTTGTACTTTGATAAAGCAAGAAGTGGGAATCCACCACCAGTTCCTACATCACATACATGCGTATATTGTCATAAATCAACTATCTTCGTCAGCTCCAAAGAATCCAAAATATGTTTCACATAAACACCTTCCTCATCTCTAATCGCCGAAAGGTTCACCTGACTATTGATTTCAAGAAAAAGTTCTATCAAAGATTTTCGTTCGTTCATATTCTATCACTAATCTAAAACATTTCCATCATATATAAAATCACCCCAAAAACAAGTTCAGCATAGAGTTATCTTACTTTAAGGTTCATTTAAGGTATATCTGTATTTTTGTCTTGATTTCATTGTACCATATTCTTATATATTTCTTACTTTTCCTACTTTTATCCCATATAGAGTATACGTATGAAAAATCCAAAGATCTATGGTATGGTAACGGTCAATGCAAAGTGACAAGTCGTCATCCCTTCAGAGGTCCGTTCTCATCTCCATATCAACGAAGGTGATCAATTTATTGTGATTGCTGGTGATGAATATGGGTTCTGATTGATCAAAGCTGATACTTTACAAGATTTTATTGTTTCAGCCCAGAAAGCACATCCTGAAGCATTTAAACAGATCGCAGAACTTTCTCAGTATACTCTATAATAATTCTTATAGATTCGATATTTTTATTGTTATATTATTCCTCATGATCCGCAAATATGTTCCTCATATTCCTAAAGTACGACTTATCATCTGATGAATTGCTTTTTGTCTTCTTTTGTATATTGTCTACGCTGTCTATGGCAAAAATTCAGAATCTTCTAATATCATCTACAGTGGCACTCCCTACACTGTTACTTATGGTAATATTCATGAGACTCTCTCATTTGATGGGACGACATCATTTTCCGATAGCCAAAAATTAACTTTCTGACAACAATGACTGAAAGTGACACAGGTGCTCGTAAACCTTGGTGATAAAGTCAAAAAGGATCAGGTCCTCGCAACACTTGAAAGTACTGATGTAGATGCAAGTTTCAAAACAGCTCAAAGCAATCTTACACTTGCAAAACTTAATTACGAAAAAATAGTCTGACTCCACGATAAAGATAGTGATTTGCTCAAAGCACAAAATGACCTTATTACTGCAGAAAACAACCTCCAAAATATTGAAACAACTATTACACTAACCAATCAAGAAGAAGACAACAATATTGCAAAAGCAACACAATCACTAAAAGATGCCAAAGAAGACTATGAAGATCTCGTTTGTAATGATTGCTCCAACTCAGATGAAAAATTAAGAAACCAAAGGAATACTTATAAAGCAGCTATAGAAGATCTAAGAACTATTGCTAATACAGCTCAAAGTACTCTGAATTCTCTTGATATGATCATGTATTTCTCTAGCACCTATCAAAATACTGCCTGATCCAATGAAGCATCTGCTTATATTGGATATAATGATAAATCAAGTATCACGACTACGAGAAATTCATTCTCTAGTGCAAGTACATTACTTGATACACTTGAGAATACCTATAGTATACTCTCTAGCAAAAATTCAGATGCTATTACCTTTAGTGAAATTAAAGATGCCTATAATCAAGTTGATAAGCTTTCTCAAAACCTTATGACCTTGGGAAATAATGCTCGTACAATGTTTAACGCTTCTCTCGTGTGATGGTGAATAGCTGGACAAAGTAGTAGTCTTTCTCAATCTGATGTTGATAATTATATATCACTTGCCAATACTATCTATACGAGCTGAAAATCATTGAACTCACAAGGTACTTCTACAATGGAAAAAATCTATAATCTTGATAACAATAGTACTGAAAGTACAATCAGTAAAGCAAAAGAAGCTCTCGACAGTGCTCAACTCAATCTTGATAAACTCCTTCTGAGCAAAAATAATAGAATCAACAATAATCAAATACAAAGAACACAAGCACAAGTAGCTGTCAATACAGCTCAGCTCAATATCAAAGCAATCCAAGAATGATATTTTGACACTTCAGTACAGAGTGCTCATAATCAGTTAGTACAAGCTCAAGCATCTGCTGATCAAATCCGTAAGAGATATGAAAGTTATCAACTTATTGCTAATTTCGATGGAACGGTTAGAGAGATGAATATTCAAGTAGGAGATACTGTCAATACAGAAAGCAACACCTACATCTATGTGGAAAATCCTAATCTCATAGAAACAACACTAGAATTAGATCAATTAGATATTTTAAAAATTGAGCGTGGTGATGAAGCTACCGTTACTCTTGATATCCTAAAAAATCAGTCATTCTCTGGTGTTGTATCAGCAGTCAATACAATTCCAACTACCAGAAACAATAAAACTATTTATACCGTGAAAGTTTTATCAGAAAGACCTCAAGATCTCAGTCTTGTAGGTGGTATGTCAGCAAATGTAACATTCACAAAGTATACACAGCAACATGTACTCGTCATCCCCACAACTGCTCTTTCTCGAGAACAAGGAAAGTATTTCGTCATGGGAGAAGACAATATAAAGCATGAAGTAGTAGTCTGAGGTAGTGATACATCATTCAGTGAAGTAGTATCTGGACTTAAACTTGGTGATCGTATCTTGTCACTTGCCATTTCTCAAGGTCAAATGGAAAATGCAGGTATAAGTTCAAAAGTTTTTAATCCAAACGAGAATCCTTTTGAAGAGGGATGATCTGCAGGACTGCGTAACTCACGCCCATCAAGAAACAATTATTCAAACAATTAGTCTATCTTTTAATTATTCTACTATTTTATGAGCTTTATTAGCCTACAAAATATAACCAAAACATATGAAAATGCTGACCTTGATCCAGTACAGATACTGAAAGGTGTAAATTTAGAGATCAATCAGGGTGATTTTTTTGCTATTATGGGAGCATCTGGAAGTGGTAAGTCTACTCTTATGAATATTGTCGGTCTTCTTGATACTCCTACAAGTGGTATCTATAACCTCGATGGGAAAGCGGTACAGGATCTCTCAGAAAATGAGCAGTCCCTTATCCGTAGAAATACGATAGGATTTGTTTTTCAATGATATAATCTTCTCAAAAAATTAAAAGCTTGGCAACAAGTTGCTCTTCCTCTTTCTTATCTATGAGTCTCTACTGAAGAAAAATATCAGAGAGCTGTGAAAGCTCTAGAAATTGTAGGGCTTGGCGACAAAATCGACAATGGTCCTTCACAATTATCAGGAGGTCAACAACAGAGAGTATGTATTGCACGTGCACTTGTTACCAATTCAAAACTTATCTTAGCCGATGAACCTACAGGAGCTCTTGATTCTAAAACGGGGCAAGGTGTGATGGAATTATTTCAGCAACTTCATGTCGAACAAGGGAAGACACTACTTCTTATTACTCATGATCCAAAAATAGCACAAATTGCAAACAAAGCAATCAAAATGCAAGATGGTATTTTTGTATCATAACATCATCCATATCTTTCACTATTTTCTTTATTATTATGTTCTTGTCTTATGAATCTTTGGGCATACATCACCGATGCATGGTATACCATTATCTCCAATAAGCTCAGATCAGGATTAAGTTCCTTAGGTATTATTATTGGGATTAGTTCAGTAGTAATTATTTTGTCATTGGGATGAAGTGTAGAGAATCAACTCTTAAATAATCTCTGATCAATTGCTGCTAATAGTGTGACTATTACTCCCTCCAAGAGTGATGCGAATCCTGGAGCTCTTATTTTTCCAATGAATGACAATACAATCACATTCCTAGAACAAACCTTCCCCATCTTGTCAGGCAATATTTTACCAACACAAACAAGTCAGGAAAATGTTAAATATCTTACCACATCAGAACCAGTAACAGTACAAGGAGTTTCTGAAAGTTATTTTACATTTTCAAAGTCTGAATTCTATTATGGTCAAGCGATATCAGCTATTGATTTCGCTGAACAGAATTCTGTCGTTATACTCTGATATTCATCTCTTAAAGATATTTTTGACAATATCAATCCTATCGGAAAAACAGTAACTATAAAAGGAAAAACCTATACAGTCGTGGGTATTCTCAAAGAAAGTACCGCAGAGAGAATGGGTATGGGAAGTCTTACTGCATATCTTTCTAATGATGTTTTTTACAGAGATATAGTAGTAAATCGTAACTATGAATCTATTAATATCTATATTCCCGATGGAGAAGATAATGAAACTTGGAGAAAAGTTATTTATTATACACTCCTCCAATCTATAGGAGCATCCAATATCAAACAAGCAAATTTTGATGTCACTTCTACAGCAAGCTTTATTGAGCAAATTCAATCTTCCTTATCGATTTTTAGTTATTTTCTTGCTGCAATTGGAGGTATTTCACTCCTTGTAGGAGGTATTGGAGTGATGAATATTATGATAGTATCAGTAACAGAAAGAACAAGAGAAATCGGTATTAGGAAAGCAATTGGAGCGTTGAGAAAAGATATCATCATGCAATTTCTTATAGAGTCTATTGTTATTACTTTTCTGTGAGGTGTAATTGCAATTATCATCAGCTATCTTCTCGTAGGTGCCATCAATGGAATCCTCAGCCTTGCTAAAATTACGAGTGGTCCATTTGTTGGTTTTCATGTAAATATTGCTATGAATACTATCCTCCTAGCGTTTACACTCACTACTATTATTGGTATTCTCTTCGGTATCTCTCCAGCTCAGAAAGCAGCTAAACTTAAACCTATTGATGCATTAAGATTTGAATAACCCATTTGCGTCATCCCGACGAAGTATGAGGAAGGATCTCTGTCTATTGCTAATTCTTCGACAGACAAGATTTCTCCACAAGGTCGGAATGACGGAAAATTGCTATCTCTTTCATATATTTAGCTCCATCGACATCACCATGAAAAACATCTTTTTCTGACTCATCATCCTGCTCTGATCCACTACTGTGTTTGCCTCAGAAATTTCGTTTTGGAGAGATTATGAACTCAATACACCTTTCCTCAACACAATAGATTTTTCAACTCTTCTCAATAATTCAATCTCCTTACAAACTTTAGAACCTTCTATCCTTCCAACCACAACAACAACTTACGAACAAGGCACTCTCCTAGCAGAATATGTAGATCCTCGTTCAGACGGATTTTCAAGCTTCCCTTGAGGGTCATGCACAGAATATGTTGCTAGACAGAGACCAGAATTATTTATCAATGAAGATGGCACGCGTCGTATGACAGGAAATGCAGAAGACTGGTTGAGGAATGCGCAGAGATTATGACTTGAAATTGGTTCGATACCGCAAAAGTGATCTATAGCTGTCTATTATGAAGGAAGATGAGGAAGACAATACGGACATGTGGCTTATGTACAAGAGATTCAGAGCAATGGTATGATCATCGTCTCAGAGATGAATTATGAACAAGAATATGTCGTCACCTACCGTGTCGTTCCAGCAAATCTTGCTGCTGGATATATTTATTAAAATACTTGAAGTTCTTATAACAATATATACAATGAGAGACATATTCTATGTCTTTTTTAATTTCATCATATTTAGTCTCTTATCTTTCTATGGCAACCAAAAAAAATTCTTGAAAACCAAATCACCATACCGTCTTATTTAAAAAAATATTGTCGTCTTTTTTTGCTAAGGAAGCAATGGTGCAGATCGGTATGAATCCTGCAAGTATGTTCGTTTCTTTTGTTTCTTCAAAACAGTTTTTCTGACTTATAAACAGACGTATGGCTGAACATTATAAATTAAATCTGTTTGATATTAACTTAGATTCTTTTGATGTCAAAATTGGGTTCGGCGATGATCCTACCATTACATTGAAAAATATTGATATTTACTACGCTTACAATAGTTCTGCTAATTTTATCGGATACAAAAACTATAGTCCCAATATTATTGCTACTGGATTATCTCTGTTATTTGCTTCTCAGAGTGTTGAATTATTTGAGAATGAAGATGACATCTTATTTAATCATTTTATCTATACCATATATTTTCTTGTTTTTATCTTTATAGCAAAAATTAAAGTTTTTCCTCACAAAGATAAAAAACATCAATTCGATTGGTTTGTAGAGATATTTTGGTCATTCTATGAAATAGTTTTTGAAAACACAGGAAAAGAACTTAAAAAATCTGATCTCCAAAGAATTAAAATATTGCTTACAGAAGACATCCAAATTCTCTTCGCGCTATTTCATATTTTTAAAGATATTGCAAATTATTTTTCTGTGATCAATGATGATCATCAGGAACTCATATCTTGGTTGTTAGCTGGTGAACTTCAACATAAAACTCACGAGAAACATACAAAACACTACCTAGAATTACATAAAGATCTCTGTCAGACAACTAGTTTTTCTACACTTGAAAAAAAGATCATTGATCTCATTGTACCTGCAGACATTCTCATAAGATATTTATTTAGTGATGGGGAAGGGAAAATAATAACAAAATATATTCTTTCTACAATATATCCCAAAGATCACTATACCGATCTTATGGAAAGTTTTATTCATAATGGATCAAAAACAATAGAACTGATTGAAAAGAGCATAAACTTTAGCACTATAAAAAAAGATTTCTTCTTCTGACTCCAACAATATATCAAGGCAAAAATTCAAGAATTTACGACAGATCAAGACGAACATTCCGAATTACTAAGAGAAGATTTTGAAGAATCAATTGATGAATTTCTCTCTTATCTTTCTGAAAATGATCAACTTGACACTCATACTCTTCCGAAAAATATTCAAGTACAAACTATTACTTTCGATAAACTCATCAATTTTTATATTTCTCTCATCGGAGGATTTTGGATAGCAAGAGGAGATAATGGTTATATCAGATTACATAAGCCTCAACTACTAAGCAAACTTCTTACACTCTATCCGATTTTTTGATCTCAACATGAAACGGTCCAGTATTATGCAAAATTTTTTAGATTATATGAAAAAAATGTATTTTATTACCAATATATTTTTAATCATGTAAGATCTGGAAAAGATAGTTTTATCCTTCCATCACAAGCCTCTATCATCACTCATGACTCCAATCTTTTTATTATCCAACTTCTCAATGAGTCTTATTGGTCAATTCTTCTACAGGATATAAATCGTAGCGAAATAAAACTCTATATCAAGAAAGCTGAGATTCTTGATACCTTTAGAGAGTTATTTGGAGAAAATATTAGTAATGCTCTCAAACTCTCTCACAATAATTTACTCAATACATTATATGCTCCCTATGGTAAAATAGGATTATGAGATCAAATTATTGAACATATCCAACTTACAACTACTGATACTGAAATCACTAATCTCAAAGATCGTATGTACTGTATCGACTTTTGGTTAATCCAAAAATATAATACGATGCTAATTCAATCTCATATTCATCATTATTATGATAATCCCATCCTCTTAGCTCTCTTTGCTATGATTAAAGAGACTCTTTTTGGATTTTTGCTCTATATGCAATATATCATCTCATGTGAAGAATCTCACCAAAAATCATATCACAGCGATATCCTCATTGATCTTTATTGTACAACAATCCTTCAATCCAATGATTCCTCACATCATATCCTTCGTATTCATATCAAGACTCTTCTCACTGAATATAGCGACATCCTAACTCTTTGGACACTCTTAGATGATAATCAAGACTATATGTATATCGGATTCAATAACCGAAATACTTGGAGTGAAAACAATGATCTGACCAATATTGCAGATAGTCTAACTGACGAAGATCTGATACGATTTATGGGTTATCTCAAACACATCACCTATTATAATAAAAGATTTCTCATACCAAACCACTAATTTCAATACTCTTTTTAACAAAAAAATATCAGCACATCGAATATTAATCAGAACTGATATTATTTTTATAATATATTATAAAAGATTGATCACTAACCTTACAATGGTATAAGCAAATAAAATAATAATAATTCACGTTCCTAATGCTTGGAAACCATTTTTCAATACATTTTTTGCTTCATCACTTCCTGCATCATTCGTCAAAAGTTTAAATCCCATCCATACTAAAACTGCAAAAGCAACAACAATCATTGCAAACCAAAGATAATCATTTGCTAATTTGATATAATTTATCACCAAATCAGCATTTGATTCCACTTGTGTTGGTCCCGTTACTGCGATATCTTTATTACCATCACTTGGAGGAAGGGTAAGTCTAATAGCTCCAACGGAGGATACAAACAACCATCACAGTAATCCAAACATATACTTCATAATAACAGAGAGAAACAACTAAATATTATATAACTCAACTCAATGAACGCATTGCTATCGATTGTATCAAATAAATAATTCACATAGCTGATAATGCAAGCGCTAATCAAAGCAACACTCAAGACACTTCTTGAATAGCTTCTTTCACTTTACCTCAATTCATCGCATTTTTTATCAGTTTCACTCCGATATAAATAATTACAGGTATAGAAAGTGCGATCGTCAATCTCAACAAGGTCTGTGTAATTTTTACTAAAAGTGGTGCTTCTTGAGTGATTCATTCATCAAAACTCAGTCCCATACTTCCCTGAAATACCTGATTACCAACAGCATTTTTATTATTTCCTATATTGATAACCTGATCCAAATTTTTTGATGGCTGAAAAATAGTATCCATCAAATCACTTTGAGCGTAAGTAAGATTTGATAATATTGAAAGAGAAACTATCGACAATCATAAAAGTAATGTTGTTATAAATTTCATATAATTTACGAATATTAAAGATTATTAAGCAATGCATCAGCTTCTTGTTGATCTTGTGTAGATACAGTGGATTCTGCTTCTTTCAAATCTTCCATTTTTTTGATATATCCCATATTTTGCCATTTCATCAAATATTTTTTCTTGATTTCTAATTTCTTCTCCTCATATTTTTGTTCAATTTCATCTAATTTTTGTTTTTCTCTTGTTAAAATATCATTGAGTTTATCAATTTGATCATCAGTCATTAAAGGAAGAAGATTGAACCAACTTTGTTTTTCTGACGCTTCATTCATCGATCTTGAATTTAAAATCAAAACCACCAAATTGGGAATTTTTTCAATAAATTCAATAGGTATCGTAAATTGTTTTGCCTTTTCTTGTACATCAGATGGTAAATATTGTTCAATAGCTGCATGCATTACCGTGATGAAATCTGTAGTCATTACTCTAAGGATAGGATTAAAACATAAATAATTATAATAGTATAGTTTATTTTTACAAATAGAAATTACGAATTTTGATTTTGATTCAAGAATAGCCAAGATACTTGTTCTTCATCAATAAGTCATTGTGTAAGTAATCTTTGTGCATATGATTTCATAGATATCATCCCATGAGATGATGAAGTTTCAATAATATTATCAATCCCTTTGATATCTCATTTCTTAATATTATTTCTTACAGCAGTATTGTTTAACATCAATTCATACATACCAATTCTTGTTGTATCATCCTTACTCTTTGTTAAAAATTGACTTAATACTCATGATAATGATTCAGATAATCTATCAGATACATTACCCTGAATTTCTGGTGGAAAGAGTGAAAGATATCTATTGATTGTATTAGCTGCTGAAGAAGTATGAAGAGTTGAAAAGACAAGATGTCCTGTTTCAGCAAGATTCAACGCTGCTTCAGCAGTATCAGTATCACGAATTTCTCCTACAAACACTATATTTGGATCTTCTCTCATCGCTGATCTCAATGCATTGATAAACGATCGAGTATCTCCTCCTAATTCTCTTTGAGAAATTAAACATTGATCAGGATGAAAAATAAATTCAATAGGATCTTCAATCGTAATCATATGAGCACTTGTGGTCTTGTTAAGATATTCCAACATCGCTACTAATGATGTTGATTTACCTGAACCTGTAGGTCATGTGACAAGAAATAATCCAGTCTTGCGAGAAAGAATATTATTTTTGATACTTTGTGCAATATCTTCATACATTAATGATTCCAATGTCTTCGCCGCTGCATTAATTTTTCTCATCACTACAGCCGCCTTTCCAAGTTTCATAAATGCATTTACTCTATATGTTGTTCCACTTTTTGATACATATGCAAAATCCATATCTTTCTGAGACCAAAATTTAGCTATCCTATCAGTATCTGATTGCATCAAATGCTTTAAGAATAATTCCATAAACTCTGAGGACACTTTCCCATACTGCGTCTGTTTTGAAATATCTCCATTGAGTCTAAAAGATACATAATCTCCTGCAGAAATATGAATATCAGAAATTTTATCATTCTGATTAACCATCTCAATGATACCCACAATATCCAGTTTAGAATCCGAAGATACATCTGGATGATCAGTTTGAAGGTTATTTGAAGTGATGATTGAATTTTCTTCTCCCATGTATCAAATGTAACATAATAAGTAAAAGTTTTTTTTCCTTCCTTATTATAGGGATAGTAATATATTTTTCGAAATTTTAGCTTTTTTTATCATGAAGAGACAACCATTATATTTTATTTTATATATAATATAATATTTATTGATGTTTTTCAATCGTCCAAACTCTATATCCAGCTTCTACTGCTTGAATAGTCAATGATAACGGCCCAAACTCCTCGCGACATCGATCAATATATGATTTTGCTCCTTTTTTAGTTGGAATCACAATTCGTACTACTCCTTGAGAAGAAAGATGTTCATATGCTTGCGAAATAAATTGTTTTACTATTTTTTTACCAGCACTAAAAGGAGGATTGGTAATGACAATATCATACAATTTATCTGAAAAATATAAATCTGACAGAATATGAGAGTGTTGCACATGAATTGTCAGATCAGTTCACAAAAATTGTTTAAGATTGTATTGTGTAAGGTCTATAGCCAACGGTGAAACATCACAAGCATCGATGGATAATGATGCAACAGTAGGAAAAGCTTTTTTGATATACTGCGAAGCCAAAAAAGAAGATACCAATCCGTATCCTGAACCTAAATCCAGGAGACACACATCTCCACCTTGTCAGAAAGAAAAATATTTTAATAAAATTCTTGTCCCAAGATCAAAATAATCAGCAGAAAAAAGGCCTTTTGCAGACCATAATGGGAAAGAAATTTTATCTACAAACCCATTAATACGAAAATAATATTTTGGATCTATTGATTCTTGATTAAAATAGTGAGACTGTTCCATATGTCAGCGATAGATTAAAAAATTAATGAAAAGATTGCATTGCAATAGAGCAAGTATTTTACTACTATTTATTATACCTATTTGCTTCTCTTTCTCAATATGAATATAACACTTTTACAAATCATTCTGCTTATCAGTATAATAATCATATTTTATATGGTCATTGATGCTGGGAAAAGAAACAATCTTCGTATTTTTCACGTTATTACATTTTCTATCCTATTGGTAATAATGTGATTGATAGCGCTCAAACCAGATACTCTTACAACAGTAGGACAATTTGTATGAGTAGAAAGAGGTGCGGATTTTATTGTTTATTTGTCCATTATTGGATTATGAATTGCCGTATTTTCTCTTATTCAATATAGTATCAAGCATCAGCAAGAACTTACAAGACTTACTACAGCACAAGCACTCCAAGAATTTAAAAAAAATTATATCATCAACCAACTGCCACATCATGAAAAAAATCAGTATCTCTTCCTTATCAGAGCATACAATGAAGAAACAGTAATCGGATCAGTAATTGATGAAATTATACAGTCAGAATTTCATACTATTGTTATCTGTAATGATGGGTCTTCTGATAATACAGAAGATATAATAATAAAAAAACAATTACAATACCCCAAAAGTAATATTTTCATCCTTTCTCATCTCATCAATAGATGACCAGGAGCAGCTAATAAGACATTATTTATGTTTGCAAAACAGTATATGCTAGAGTTATGATGTCAACGAGCTGTAAGCTATGATGCCGATGGGCAGATGGATATTACTGATATGAATACATTTATACCAAAAACACAAACCAATAATTATGATATTATTTTCTGAAGTAGATTTGTAAAAGGTGGTCAAACTACTAATATCCCACTTATGAGAAGAATTATCCTACGAGGCTGAAGAATTGTGACCTATATTTTTGATGGTGTTTGGCTTACTGATGTCTCTACGTGATATAGACTTTACAATCACCATGCCATGAGTAACATTACCATTATGTCAGACTGGTTTAGCTATCAGAATGATATTATCAATTCTGTTCGTCGTAAGTCCCTTCGCTTCACTGAAATTCCTGTTCATATCAAATATACTGATTACAGTCTCAGTAAATGACAAAGCAATATGAGTGCATTCAAGATTCTCGTTAGACTCATCTATAGCTCCTTATTTCAGAGATAACCTATGAAACATACTCTCTTTATTCTTGATTATTTTCATCCCTTTATCGGTGGTATTGAAACACTCTTTGATGATGTGACACAATTTTGTAGTAAAAAAAACATGAAAATAACTATCCTGACTTCCCGTCATCGTCCTGACTTGAAAAAGGTAGAAAAAAGATGACATGTTACAATATATAGGGTTGGTCACAATAGATTTACTATTATATTGGCTGCAGTATGGTTTATAGTAAAGCATAAAGAATTGATAACATCAGTAGATCATATTCATACATCTACATTTACGAGCAGTATCTCTGCTTGGATCATAGCAAAAATATGGCATAAACCTATTACTATCACTATCCATGAAATATATAATACATTACGATATCATCTCAAATGATGAAAGGGGAGATTCTATATCCGATTCGAATGGTTTGTCTGTTATCTTCCATGGGAGAACATTATCACCGTTTCACAATCAAGTAAAATTACTCTACAAAAAATATATCCAAAACTTACTAATGACAAAATATCGGTCTTTCTTAATCAAATTGATACCACTGTTTGGAATCGTGAATCTGTCAGTGAAGATGAGCAAAACACTCTCAGGCAATCACATCATATTTCTGAGTCAGATAAACTACTCGTTTTTGTAGGGAGATTATGATATGAAAAATGATTACCATATCTTATAGAAGCATTTTCAGATATAAAAGATAAATATCCTGACACGAAACTGGTCATTATCGCACCACACACAAAAGCAAACTATAACAAATGAATACAGCAACATATAGACAATACTCTTAAACAAATTAAAGACAATTATCTGACTAATCATATTATACGAATTGATCCTGTAAAGAGCGATGAAGAACTCAAAACATGGATGAGCATCTGTCATATCGGAATAGTCCCATCTATGAGCGAAGGGTTTTGTTACACTGCCGTACAGATGCAAGCTATGTGACTTCAACTTATCGCTAGTCAAGTAGGAGCATTGCCAGAAGTCTTAGATCACAATAATACAATTTTTGTGCCATATGGAAAAGTTCAGTCCCTTTGTGAGGCTCTCGAAAAATCATTACATAACCAAGCAAATCTAAGAACCAAGAACCAAGAATTAGGAACTATAGATTATTCTGATTATTATAATCTTTTCACTCAATAAAAAATCCCCCATCATACACGACAGAGGTTTTTTTATATCAATCTTCTTAATTAATATCTTTCAAAGTAACATCAAAGATAAGATCTTTACCAGCTAATGGATGAGGATTCTTAATAGTCACATCAATATCAGTGATAGCTATAATTTCAATCGTTCACTGCATAGTTGAGATACTATCTCCTGCTTTATATTCGGATCCATCTTCTTTCATTGGGAAATCTGACCCTTTTGGATATGTTATTGTTTCTCCACCATAGGCTTTATCAGATGTCATCTCGATAGTCTTCGTTTCATTGAGAGACATACCAATTACTCCTTCATCAAATCCTGCTACCACTTGTCCAGCTCCAGCTGTAAATTCTAGTCCTTCTGAATAGTTTCTTGCTTCATTGTATACTCCACATTCTTTAGCTACTGATTCCACAGAAGTATCAAATACAGTACCATCAGCTAATCTACCAATATAATCTACGACGATAGTATTTCCAGATTGTACTGTGGCAGAATCGTCTTTTGTGACATTATTCTGAGCTTCAAGATAATTGGTTACAGAAATTTTACATTGTTCAAGTGTAGGTTGTGTCGTGTTCATGTCAGTTGTTCAAGATAAAGAAGTGTCTTCAGATTGTTCAGTCGTTTTGCTACCAAAACATCATCCTAGTATCAAGACAGCAGGAAGTGTCAGTAATAAGAGTTTTTTGTTCATTTCTATAATGATGAAATAAAATTAACTCTTCACTATACTCTCCTCAAGAAAAAATGCAAGAGTATTTTCTGACTCAAATCATGATTTTACCTTGCAATCAACGTCTGATTTAACTATAGTAAGACATTGCTTATTTTATTGTTGTTAATTTTTTGAAATACAATGGCCAAAAAACCAGCTAGAATCGACAGAAGAATCAATGTCATCCTCCTTGAATCAAACAAACATCTTGGAGAAAAATATGAAGTAGTTAAAGTAAAACCTATCTTCGCTAAAAATGTCCTTTTCCCACAAGGAATTGCAGTACTTGCAGATAAAGATGCACTCTATGCTTACGAAAAAAGAATGACTGAAGCACAGATTGTAAAAGGTCAAAAATCTGATGGATATGCGACTGTATTTAAAAAGATTGCTGATGACAATGGATTAACTTTCACCATGACCGCAAATGAAAAAGGAGCTCTCTACGAAAAAATTGATCCAGCTCATATTGTAGCAAAGATTAAAGATCTCTACAAAGTAGATATAGAAGATCATCTCTTCAAAATGAAGAAAAAAATCTCTACTGTCGGTGAATATACTATTCCTTTCTCTTACAATGGTATGGAAAAAGATCTTCTTGTCTCTGTAAAAGCTGAAACTACTCCAGCAAAAGAATTAAAAGACGAAACTAAAGTTGAAGAAGAAGTTACTGAAGAAGTTTCTGCTGAATAGTCGATCATTTCCTATTATCCTGAACAAAATGAAGTATCCAGTATTATATATGAAGTCTCGCTCCTCGCGGGATTTTTTGTAGACAAAATATTTACTTTTATTTGCAATTTATTTCTATTTCACTACACCATAACTAATACTTTATATCTCGTATTATCATCATGGATACTCTCACGCAAGCACAGATCGATCTAATCATCCAAGAAGTACGACCACAGCTTTCTAACAAAGAGAAAGAACAATTTCTCCAAGATATGAAAGAACTCGACATCGAACTTAATGTGGAAATCCAATCTACTCTTGTACAGACGAAATTATAAATAAGGATCTAGGTTACTTGAATAAGGGATTTCTCTATCACATCATCTACAACGTATCACGAACACGCCCCTATGCTCATCAAATTTCTAATACTTAGTATCTAACAACTAATAACCAAATTACTAACTCGATAAATAATTTATAACTCAACACTTCTCACTTCTATCATGGTCAAACAACATATACCTATCCTCGTCCATGAAATTCTCGAATATATTTCACCACAAGCCAAAGTCATCGTCGATGGGACATTTTGACATGGAGGACATACCCTATCATTTATCAATCATCATATACAATCAAAGTCAGAAAAGCCTCTTTTGATCCAGTGTTATGATAGAGATCATCTAGTGATGGCTCGTGGACAAGCAAGGATACAAGAACAATTTCCTAACCTTCCAAAGCACATCACACTCGAGTATATTACTGATAGTTATGCTACGATTAGTAAACATTCATCACATCACAAAGTGGACTTTATATTATTAGATCTGGGTATAAATCGAGAACATGTCACAGATAATATTCGTGGATTTTCATTTCAATGAGAAGGTCCATTAGACATGAGATTCGATACAAATACTGGTGAAACTGCTTACGAGATTATCCAAAAAGCAAATAGTAATGAAATAAAGCGCTGGTTTATAGAATATGGAGATTTCACGGACAAAAGAGCAACAATGTTTGCTACACTCATCTATGAAAATAAAAAAAATGAACTACTCAAAACTACAACAGGATTGAGCAAATTACTCCATGAATTAAAAATTTCAAAGAATGAACTTGCCCCAATTTTTCAATGCATTAGAATCGCAACAAACAATGAATTCTGACACGTTGATCGTTTTATCGAGCAATTGGATACTGTCCTTGCTCCAAGTGGACGTTGTGCAATTATATCCTTTCATAGTATCGAAGATCGTATTATAAAATATCACTTCAAAACACTTGCAAATGACAATAAATACACTATACTGACAAAGCACGTTATCAAACCAACTCGACAAGAAATACAAAAAAATAAAGCATCAAGAAGTGCAAAATTAAGGATTATTGAGAGAAATCACTAATAAACTCAATAAATATTCGCAAACCAACCCGCTAATCTACTTTTAACTTTCCATTCTACGCTCTTACCTTTATGAACTGTGTCTTTCCTTACGAAAATTTACAATTGAAAAAAAAGAAAATAGGAGGATTTTCTCGAAAGAGATTATTTTCTGCTGATAATCTTAAAGTCAGTTTCTTATTTGTAATGTTTGGAATATTCGGATTAGCATATATTATCACCGTAAATATTTCTTCTACTCAAGGATATTATTATGATCAGATCATCAAACAACAAGAGAGGGCTGAATTTAAATATAATGTCGTCAAACTGAATAATCTTACTCTCCAAAGTGAGCTTTGGAATAAAATTAATTTCAATACTCCACTCAAAAAAGACTCTGTTCAATACTTAGAAGTCAGATCCTAAACCAAAAGTTATCATTCATATCTATAAATCATAATATGTCACCTCTCAGTCCCATCGAAATGATTGGATTTTTTCTTTTTATAAAAATTTCACTAGTATTATATCAACATAATGACTTATGCAGTGGCTCCACCACACTGTCTGCTGTATTGTAGGTTGTTATGGAGAGGAATTCCTCGAACGATACAGAGAAAAACCTACCAAGCACTTCCTGTATTATCACACAAGAGGACATCGAGTAGTCTTTTGTATTCATCTATAAGAGTAAAGAGTTTGTACAATTCTCTCTTCTTATCGATGTTTATAAACATCGGACTCGATGTCCTCACCCAAGGACACGAGACGTATTCGTCTACGTGTTTTTTTGTTGTTGTAATCTAAAACTTAAAAGATATTTATAAATATTAGTATCATGAGGATAGAGAGATTGTAATGCTCTCTTCACTTCTTTAAGATTTATTTTTCATCCTATAATATATGATTTCAATGGAGTTCTCCAATAAGAATTGGTAATAAGATTTTTATCTAACATATCAATCACTGATTCAAGAGAATCTTCATCCTTTTCTTTATCAGAACGTGATAACATTTTCTTTAAAAACCACTGAATATGTTTATAATTTGATTCTGAAACGTAATTAATATCAGATTTATTGATCTCTTCCACCACATTAGCTAAAGGGTTATTTGTATTGTTGGAGAGAAAAGATAAAGATACTGGAGGGACAATAATGGGCGCCTGTTGCACAAGAGGTTGATCATTCTTTTTTTCCTCTTTTTTCAGTTGATTTTTTGTTATAGCCTGATGTGATTTCTCTGCACCAATTCACCATCTTCAACTCTTTTTTCGTCATGGTATAGTAGTTTTTTGTGCATTGATAACCACTCTTTCCTCTTCTGTATAATCTGTGACAAAAAACTTCCCTCGATCTGCAAGCTGAAAGAGATGTACATTATCCTTCTTATCCTGAGATTTTAAGAGTTTTGCCAATTCTTCTTTGGTAAATAATATGTGTTTATGTGGTAAAGTTTGGTGTAATACTCTTTGTACCTCATATCTATATCCCATATAAGAGTAAGGAAATTCAATCTCTTTATCTTGTTCTTGCTTGGTCTTCTTCTTCTCAGATTGTTGTATCAGTAATTGTGTTTCTTGGGGTTGTTCATAGTGATTTTGTTGTTGTATGGGTTGTACTAGATTATGAGTAGTAAAATCACTATATCAGTAATACGGTACCGCATTATTAGCTATCTTCCACACTTCTGATCGCAATCATTGTTGTTCATCATCAATTCATCCTATACCAAACGTATTACCGATATAATCACGATTAATGTCTGACATCTTCTCAGGTAAAACTACATCAAATACCTTTTTTACTCTATCACAGAGTTCTTCGTAAGTTTTAGAAGACTGGAAAGAAGGTTGAGAGGAAAGAAAATTACTCATAGATATATAACACAATAAATAAAACACTAATCAATTTTCTTAGGAGCAGAAATCATACCGTGATTTTGTAATTTAATAAGAAAATCAAGTTGATCATAATGAGTAGCTATAATAATGAGAGACTGTAATTCTTCTGGTGATAAACTTGCAACAAATTTTGTTTCTAGCTCATATAACCTAGTAAATTGTTCGGTAATTGATGGTGCTATTGACTTCATATCAGGATAGTTAATATAATCTTGATGCAGTTGTGTCAAAATATCTTTCATAAATTTATACTCTGATGAAATGATAGGATATTTTTTATATTGCAAAATACTATCTATTGCCTCATGGATAGAGTTTCATAAATTTCTTGTGATATGATGCATTTGCAGAAGTTTATGTTGTTCAATTGATCATTCATATGCTTTTCTTATAAAATCCACTATACATGCTCCAATATAGTCATTGATTTTATTGATATCATTTTGAGATTCTGGTTTTTTATCTATCTTACTTTTATATTTCAATAGTTTATCAAATAATATATTCACATATGGATGAATCTCATGAGTTTTACTACCATTTTCATCTTCTTCTGGATTTTGAAATATATAATTGAGCTGAAAAATAGCAATTCTAAGATAATTAACAGCATTGTTGAAGTAAGTCTCATTCATCTGCTGAACATTCTCTTGAATAGGTTCTGACGGAATAGTAGGAGGATGTAATGGTGGATATTTTTGACATAAATGAGCAATAGCATTCATTTTGATATCATGAAAATGTCACTGATGTCCTATACAAATAGCTTTCTCTACTGCAGGAGGAAGTTTTTGTAAAAATTGTTCTATACGTCTATGGATAAAGACGATTTGCTGAACTATTGGATCTATAGTATCAGAAGTAGGTGAATAGTTTTGTAATTTGAGAGTTAAATCTTGATGAAGAAAATATCTCAAAGATTTTTCTAAATCATTTACCTCATCTTGAAAAGTAAGCATAGTTTCTCTGTCATTATCAAATCCACCATCTTTTACAATCCCTACTAAATCTTGCACAAGCCTATATACTATTCATTCATAAGTTCTTTCTTCTTCCTTCTTGTAGAAATCTTCCTGTGTACTTTCAAACATTTCTTTAACTTGTTCATTGGTATGATCTATTGTCTGCTGAATTTTCTCTGTATATACTTTCTCAATACAAAGCATCTTATTGTCATCAATCATCAAAGGAATACAAAAAACTTCTGATAGCATAGTAGCAATCTCAGGAAAAAGAGTTCCTAATCTCTGAAGTTCTGATTCTAAAATATATACTCCATTATAATTAAATATATTCGTTGTTTTTTGACTATACCCATAGATATTGGTAAGGTAACTCTTATTGGGAGACAACTCCTGTCGATTACTAGTAAATTTTTTATGATTCATATGTAACTATACATTATTAAATATATTATTTATTTGATATATGGTTATTATTGTTTTTTATATTGTTTGATTTGCTGTTCAAGTTCTGCTGCTTTCTCATAGTTTTCATCTTGTATAGCTTGGTTGAGTGCTTGCTTCAGTTCTTCTATCTTCTGTTGTGGTGATTCGATAGTCGCAGGGACAGCTTCTGCAATTTCCTCAACTCCTTGTTTTACATAATGTTCATAGAATAATCATGCTATACTATCAAGATTTTTTTGCAATGAAGGTTCGAGATATCCACCTATCACATCATCAGTACAGATACTTTCTATCCATGTTTTACAAATATGATAATCTGACAACTTCGTAAGCATTTCTTGATGACCCGTGTCGGTCTGTGATAGTATGGCTAAGGATATCAGGCAATTCTCGATATGCTGTCGATCATACACAGGAGCTATATCCGCTAGATGGTTTGCAAAATTTGACCATGCATCTCCATAGAGTTGATCTTGGGATTCGTCATCTTCATCTTGTTCTAGAATAATTTTAATAAAGTTATATACCTCATCATAAAACTCATTATCATTAAATTCTTCACGAGATGCATCGAAGATTTTGATAATATCGTTCGTGCCTTGGTATAAAATAGTATATGCTCTCTCTGGTAAGGCATCAATATTGATATAGGTGTAGTGAGGATTATCATAGATAGTAAAAAATTGTTGTTCATCCTCTACCGTACAAGAAATCTTGATGGTAAAATCAAAATCTGGATCATCAGATTCATTCAGAGTTGTACTTACTGGACTCATATGGAGCAGGACATAAATTGCTTCTTTCGTAACATTATCGACGATATCATATCATAGTGATTGATTATTGATATATCATTCATCACCATCTTTCATATCGATGATTATCTTATCACGGATTGGATTCATATTATGTTTTGCCATATCGTTCAACTCAATTAAAAATAAATAATTTATATTAGATATATATATATATAGAAAGTCAACTATATTTACGAAAAAAGAAAAAAAATAGAGCAAACGCTCTATCTCTCGCACCACACACACTGTTGTCAGGAAATTATTTTTTCAAACCCAACCATTTCAAGAGTGGATATTTATTATCCTGATTGACCTTCCACGAGCTGTAGAAAGACAAGACAATGAATATCAATCCAATACCTCCTACAACAACCTCAGGCAAATGAACAATCGCACCGACCAGCATCATAATCGCTAAAGCAATAACGGCATAGAATGCTCCATGTTCCAGATAACGATACGATTGTAGTGTTCCTTGTTTAAGCATATAGATCGTAAAACTACGGACGAAAAATGCTCCAATACCCAATCACAACGCAATAATAAAGATATTGTTTGATAAGGCGAACGCTCCGATTACTCCATCTAATGAAAATGATGCGTCCAAAATTTCCAGATAAAGAAAACTAATCAGACCCGTTTTCACGACCATATTCGTTCCATGCTCTCCGTGTCAGAAGAATGATCCGACACCATTGATTAGAATATATAATACAACTCACCATACTCATGCTACAAAAAATTCATGAGTATGTGTCGAGTCGACAAAATAAGAGAACAATTCTAACATAATCAAGACTGTAGCCGCCTCAATTGCTTCCATTTTTCCTAATTTTGTAAGTCATAGTTCTAATCTCTTGAGCCAATGGATAGATTTTTCTTTATTCAAGAAAAATTTTAATCCCACCATCATGAGAAATGCTCCACCAAATCCAGCAATCACAATATGAGAATCATTGAGGATCTGACCATAGTGGGTAGGATCAGTCACCGCCATACTCAATGCAGCCCAAGGAGTAAGTTGAGCAAAAATAGCCACAAGTAATACAGGAAATAGTACTCTCATACCAAATACGGCGATAACCATTCATCGTGTCAGAAATCTTCTTTGTCGTCTCGTATTCATACCTTTCAAAACATTCACATTCACGATAGCATTATCAAATGAGATAGAAGTTTCCAACAATCCGAGTACAATAATAATAAAGACGGTTGAAAGAGCTCCTCCTATTCCTCCTAGTGAATATCCATAGAAAAATCATGCAATAAGGGCAATAAGAGCGAATAATGTAGCTGATCTAAAATATTTCATCATCATCTCAAAGTATTGGTGCAATAAAAAACAAATAACATCTCTCTTATATTCATAGAGAAGTCAGTGGAAATTGGTCAGGTGAAGATATTACAAACTCGGTACAGGAAATTTGAGGGAGAATTCTTTTACTTGTTCTTTGAGATTGTTGAGATAATCTTCATCGTCCACATGAGTGAATGCTTCGTGCATAAAATGTACGATCTGTCTCATATCGTTATCTTTTACTCCTCTGGTCGTCATAGCTGGAGTACCGATACGAAGTCAAGATGGACGGAATGGTGGATTAGGATCGTCTGGAATAGTGGATTTACTGGTTGAAATACCGATTTTGTCGAGTACTTTTTCAGCTACTGTTCCATCGATATCAGTTAAGTTCGTTCCATGATAGAAGTCGAGTACGATCATATGATTGTCAGTGCCTCCTGTCACGAGATGATATCAGAGTTTCAAAAACTCTTCTGCCATGACTTGTGCATTACGGAGTGACTGTGTAGCATAGTCGCGGAACGTGTCAGATCATGCTTCTTTGAGCGCTATAGCGATGGCTGAGATCGTATTCATGTGCGGTCATCCTTGTACTCCTGGAAATACGGATCTATCGATGAGGGTGGGGAGATTTTCCATCGTGTTGTCTGGTTTTTTCAAAGGATTTCCGACTATACCTTTGGATAAAATCATCGCTCCTCTTGGTCATCTGAGTGATTTATGTGTAGTCGTCATCATAGCGTGGAATCCGTGATCGAGTGGATTCGCTAATAATCAAGCTGCGATAAATCCTGAAATGTGTGCCATATCAGCATACGCATACGCATCCACATCTGAAGCTATCTGAGCAAAACGAGCATAATCAAGTTCTCTCGGATAGGCAGAAAATCCAGCTAAAATCACTTTTGGTTTGACTTCTTTCGCTGTCTTGGCGAGAGCATCATAGTCGATACTACCCTCAGCAGTCGTCTTATAGGTCACGAAATTATAGATTTTTGAACTCAAGGTCATCGGGTTTCCGTGAGTGAGATGTCCACCATGACTGAGATCCATCCCCATGATCGTATCTCCGGGATTCATCATGGCATTATACGCACACATATTGGCTGCGGCACCTGAAAGTGGCTGGACGTTCGCATGGTCAGAATGAAATAACTTTTTCGCTCTATCGATGGCGAGCTGTTCTACTCTATCAGTATATTCTTGTCCTCCATAATATCTACGACCAGGTGTTCCTTCGCTGTATTTGTTAGCAAAGACAGAAGATTGTGCTTGGAGTACTGCTGCTGATTGGTAGTTTTCAGACGCGATGAGTTCCATACCTTCAGACTGTCTGGTTTGTTCGCCAAGAATGGCTTCATATATTTCTTTATCTTCAGATTGTACAAGAGAAAACATGAGTAGTGTAGAGTTGTTAAATATAAAGTTGTTAGGTATTAGGTTATTTATTCTTCATTATAGTATAGGAATATGAGAGGTTATTACAATCTTTTTATGACACAACAAACTATTGACTTTTATATATAAAATATTTATAATTTGCTAAAATAAAATAATTAAATAAAAATATGAAAATAAAACTTATGAAAAACACTATCAAATCACAACATCCTGATCTTATGTCTCTTGGTAAAAGAGCTTCAGTATGTTCAAAGATCTTAGCATACCAGAATGCTGAGAAAAGGAAACAACACAAACCCAAAGGAGTTATCTGGAAGACTCCACAAACAACCTAAAACAAAATGCTATGAATATTGAAAAAATTAAAGAACGACACAACAGAATTTTAGAAGAATTTGCTAAGGATTATCAAAAAATTCATGTTGTCGTAAGAATTAAGCGACGTTTGACTCATTGGATTCTCCGTGTGAGATATTATGATGAGACAAAAGAAACAGCAGAACCACTTAGACAATTTAAGTCTAATGTTGTACGTTATGCTAATGTAAGAACAATCTTTGTACATGATGAGAAATCCTCATGGAAAGAGGTTACTCCTGCCTGGTTGCGTTGGTTAAATAAGATGCTTCCTCGCCAGGAATTATTCTTCAAAACCAAAACACTTCCTCAAAAAAAAGTATCGATATGAAAGTATCACACATGTTACAGTTTCTCATTGTGTCGGCATTCATGTCTGATAACTCTAAGAGAGAAGAGAAGAACGCTATGAAGTATCAGGATAGAAAACCGATACCAAAGAATTATGTGACCAAACAACAACGAAAAGTACCACCACAACGAAAAAAACGGTAAAAGTATGAAACAAATTCATTGCTTGGCTTTGCATATAACATGTGTCTGTATGCAAAGCGTTTATGGTCCTATCTTTGGACAACAATTTATCTTTGGAAGAGAAGAGCGAACTGATGATATCTATGATATTGTTCTCGTTCGAAGACAAGCTTCTCTACCATTGGTACAGAAAAGGGTACAGAATAATTATCACTTTCAACAACGTGCTATGGCACAGAAAGTCCATACGAAACAAAAAATCAAATTGTATAATCGAACACAAAAAAAGTAACCGTATGACAAATGTATTTGATGCGTTAATTATGGCTCAAGAAAAGAGTTCTCATTATACGTACCGTAGCTTATCGATCGAACAGTTGAATGATTTTAATCCTACAAAGGATACAAGAATTAAAAATGTATTCTTTGAGTGTGCAAAAGCATTGACTGGAACTGGTTTAGAGGCATATAATCCAAAAGTGATAATAAACCACTACACAGAATATACACCTCATTTCATGATTCATACTCATAGTATTACACTATTTCTAGTGTATCCTCATGACTTACCAGCTCATCTTGTTCAGATTCTTGAACAAGATAGAAACAAACAAATGCAATAGGAGGAGTTTTCTCTTCCTATTTTTTATTGATCTGAAAAAGAGAAGAGCTTGTTTTCCAGAGGGCTTTTCCCTATACTGAATGTATTAATTTATTAGATTTCAACTTAATGTTAGATACGATAACAATAACCGTACAATCAGGAAAAGGAGGAGATGGATGTGTCTCTGCTCGTCGCGAAGCAGGAGTACCATTTTGAGGTCCTGCTGGTGGAGACGGTGGTAGAGGTGGAGATATTATCTTCCGTGCGAGTAAAGATGAACAGACCTTGATTGAGTTCCGTCAGAGAAGCATGATACTAGCACAAGATGGACAAGATGGAATGATCAAAGACAGATATGGAGCTAACGCACCCGACAAAGTCATTGTCGTCCCTATTGGAACAATCATCAAAGATATACAGTCAGGAATGATTATTTTTCAGTTTACACAAGATCGTGAAGAATATACGGTAGCGAAAGGTGGAAAAGGAGGAGCAGGAAATATTCATTTTAAGACTGCTGTGAATCAGTATCCGAATTTTGCCTTGCTGGGAGAACCTGGTCACACACGTGAACTCAAACTTGAGCTTCAAATGTTGGGAGATGTGGGACTAATTGGGACACCAAGTGTAGGAAAATCATCATTGATCAATACCTGTTGTGCCACAAAAGTGAAAACGGCTGATTATCACTTCACGACCCTTGAACCAAATATTGGGATCTGTAGTAGTGAATCGACGACATTTTCTATGGTAGATATTCCAGGTCTAGTAGAAGGAGCATCAAGTGGAAAGTGATTGGGTAACGAATTTCTTCGTCATATTTTGAAAGCGAGAATTTTTGCACTTGTGGTAGATATTGATAGTTACGAAGCTGGATTTGAGAAACTGACAACCGTCTTTGATGAGATTGTCATGTATATTCAGCAGAGATTTGTTGGGTCGACAGAGTTTGGTGAAGCGATCACATCCATTGATTTGAGTTTACAAAGAGAAGAAGACGGATATCTGATCCTTCACTGTATTGCCCATAGAGGCGATGAATCTGATATTTTGTTTCAGAAAGCGATCCACATCATAGCAAATAAATATGATATGGTAAATGATCCTGAGATCGCACAAGAATTTACGCAAGAACTCACGGACCATCTCTCGCAACACTTCAAGTCCCAACGATGACGGTCTGTCAGTGTCGATGATCTTTTGAACAATACATTTATCGTATCAGCTGCAACACATTATGGTATCAAAGATTGGACGAGTGCACTTGCTACTTTGATCGAGAGTAGGGAAATCAAATATACCTATCTGTTTGATACTGTCCTGACACAAGAGATAAATCATGAGTTTATCACTGATGTGACTGATGATGAGTTGGATAGACTACTGGAAGAAGGGTATCTTGATCCATCTTCGTCTCGTGCGAAAGTTTGGGAAATTCGAGACCCAGAGATTTGTCGCCTCGTCAATATTCTTCCACGATGAAATGATCAAGCAGAATACCGATTTTGGAATGTCATGATGAAAAAAAAGTATCTTTCTGACTTTGAGAAAGTGGGAGTACTTCATGGTGATGTTTTGAAGATTATGAGCTATTATAATGGAGTGGATGATAGATATATTATGTATGTATAACAGAATGAAGAGTGAAAAATAAACAATTAATAATGATGGAATAAAGGAAGAGTCATTGCGCGCAGTGAAACAAGTCCTCTTGGGGGAAGCGATAGCATGGCAATCCAAAATCAAAGGAGTTAAAGGCTAGTGGATTGCTTCATCCGCTGTCGCTCCTTCGCAATGACAGCGTACTATGTGTGGACCTACCTATCGGCAGACAGGTTGCTTCGTCATACTTCCTTCTCGCAATGACGGCTCTTAAAACAGAGGAATGTTATATAATCACTCACTCAAAAGACAAGCACTTTCACTGTGTCAGAAAGTGTTTTTTTGTATTTCTCTGTAAAGAATATATAATGGATATACTTTATATATTCCTATATTATGATGTGAATATCAACGAAACGAAATAAATTTTTCTTTTCAAATATTGTTGTAGCAATTAGTATTGTGTTGGTTTGGAGATGAGTGCGACATCTTGCTGATGAATATCTTTTCCCCAATTATTCTACGCTATCGAGTATTATTTCTCTTCTCGTTGGTATTGTCTTACTTTATTTTGTGGATGGAGATTTATCGTTATTGTGAGGCGTGGAAGAAGAGGAACAACCCATCTTTAATCGTAAAAGTAGAGATATGTGGATTATTCTTACCACGATATGTATTACATTAGGAGTGGTGGTAGGATTTTATCTTTTGGTACAATAATACCAATTATCAATCTATTGACATTGCTCTATAAAATAATTATAAATTATCAAACAAAAATCAAAACAGTATGAAAAATTTATCGTTATTATTTAGTCATATTAGCTATTATGGCTATATGAGTTGTGTGCCATTCTTGGTTATATTGACTGCTTATCATGCAATTACAAAAATGAATCTTTTTGCAGGTGTGATGGTGATCATATTTCTTATTGTGTTTATCGTATCGATCAAACATATTAAGAAACAATATCGAGATGATCTACAACATTTTAAAGCAGGAGAATAATCCTGTTTTTTTTGTAATTAAAAAACTCTTGCAATCACTCTTCATCATAATTATATATAGAGTATGATCATCAGTCGCATGGCACTAAATACGGTAACCACAACAACACTTATCATCAGATAGGCGGTTTTGTGTGAAGTGAAAAATTATCCCACAACATCATATGCTTATCTGTCAGACAGGTAGGCTTTTTTATTCAAAAAACCTCTCACTGAGAACGAATTCTGAGATAAGAGGTCACATGCGGTTGGTTCAGAACCGTATAGTGAGTATAGGAAAATATGGTAGAGAAACAAGAGATTGAGAAAGCTTATATTATTTATTTTATCTACATCATATATATGGCAATCGATACATCATGATGGTTAGACTATAAAGAAGTGTGAATTTCCCATGAATGATATGCTAAAGTAATAAAAGATTGAAAATATAACTTTATTGATAAAAATTGAAAGTTATTATTCAATAAATGATTTTGTTATATATGAAATCTTTATGAATGATTTACTAAAGTAAAAAAAGATTGAACATGGAATTTCATTGATAAAGAATGTAAATTACTGAGTAAGGAATGGTTTGACGAATCAGAAAATTTTTCAGAATGACATGCTAAAGTAAGAAAATATTGAAAATGACGAAATTCTATCAATAAAGAATGAAAATTATTAAATGAGGAATGGTTTGATAGTGTATGAAATTTTTCAGAATGATTGGCTAAAGTAAGAAAATATTGAAAATATAATTTTATTGATAAAGAGTGAGGTTTATTAACAGAAGAACGATTTAAATCTGTATGAAATTTTTCAGAATGATTGGCTAGTATACAATGGGTAGATTGAACATGGAATTTCATTGATAAAGAATGTAAATTACTTAGTCAAGAACGATTGGATTATGACTATGTATGAGATTTTTCAGAGTGATATGCTAAAGTAAAAAAAGATTGAAAATATAGCTTTGTTGATAAAGAATGAAAATTATTAAGTGAGGAATGGTTTGACGAAGTACGATATTTCTCAGATTGATTAGCTCGAGTAAAAAAGGATAGAAAAAAGAATTTTATTGATAAAGAATGGAAATTATTAAGTGAGGAATGGTTTGACGAAGTATGATATTTTAAAGATTGATTAGCTGAAGTGAAAAAAGATTGAAAAAGTAATTTTATTGATAAAGAATGAAATTTATTAAGTGAGGAATGGTTTGACGAAGTATGATATTTTAAAGATTGATTAGCTCGAGTAAAAAAAGATTGAAAAAGGAATTTTATTGATAAAAAATGAAAATTATTAAATGAGGAATGGTTTGACGAAGTATGAGATTTTTCAGAGTGATATGCTAAAGTAAAAAAAGATTGAAAAAGTAATTTTATTGATAAAAAAGGACAATTATTAAATGAGGAATGGTTTGATTCAGTATGAGGTTTTTTAGAATGACACGCTAAAGTAGAAAGAAATTGAACATGGAATTTTATTGATAAAGAATGTAAATTATTAAGTGAGGAATGGTTTGACGAAGTATGAGATTTTTCAGAGTGATATGCTAAAGTAAAAAAAGATTGAAAAAGTAATTTTATTGATAAAAAAGGACAATTCCTTTTCAATAAATATTCAGAAAATAATTATCCAGAATTGCAAATATCACAACAAAATAAAGAAACTACTCTTGCACAAGATGATGATATAGAACAAGATAAGGGAGTCTATAAAGGAGAAGAAAAAAATAATGATCAGAAATCAGGAAATACCTATAAAGAATACAAAACAGATGAACAATGGGAACAACTCAAACAAAAAGTATTCGATCTCAAAGGTAGAATCTGTAGTGAATGTGATGATACTGACTATCTTGATGTCCATCATGTCTTGCCTAGACATATGTGATGAAAAGATGAGCTAGATAATCTCGTAGTGCTCTGTAGAAACTGTCATGAAGATCTGCATGGATATGAAATAGGAATAGGTGAAACGAAAGGAAGACCTATCAGTAAAAAATTACAAATCATCAATCGTGCATTAGAAGATGAAGAAGATATAGATATCATCTACAAAGATGAAAATGGAAAAGTAACAGAAAGAACTATTACGCCAGAATTCTTGTATTATGAGAATAAAATGCAATATCTTGTTTCTTATTGTCATCTTAGAAAAGAAAAAAGAACATTTAGAATATCAAGAATACAGAAGATAATTGAATAAGTTTTAATTTATTATACCTATACAGTATGTGTGAATTTATTTGTCAAATGATGTCTGGGGATGCAGGTCGATGGTGAAATGCTTGGACTGCTGTGGGAGCTGTTTGAAGTCTAATAATAGTTTATTTTTGATTTCAAGAATTGAATAGTAAAGCAAATAAACTTATACTAAATAGATTTATTGATGAAAATATATGAACTGATGTCTTTGAAAAAATTGTTTTTGTAAAAGATTATACAACATATGGTTATAGTGGTACAAATCAAGAAAATAATACTCTTAAGACATGAGATATAAAGGATGTATATATTACAAACTCTAAATCATCTAGGTGAAATATAAAGAATGAACCAACAGGTATAATAGATACTTCTCGATATCGATTTACTACTAAGAACAATAGTAATAGTGAAATTACAGTTAAGTCTGAATGCTTTGAAAATAAAATACTTGCTATAAAAGACTTAACAAAATATACTAATGTAAATGAAAAATACTGAATATTCAAAAATAACCTTTAATCTTCTAATCTTACAACCTCATGAATCCACTCTACAACATTCGCCACTCCCTCGCTCACGTGCTTGCACAAGCAATTCAGAGATCACTCGATCCGAAAGTACAACTCGGTACATGACCTGCTATCGACAACGGATTTTACTATGATGTCTTGCTTTCTGAGGGGATAGAATTTGGTGAAGCGAATCTCAAACCACTCCAAAAAATTATGGAAGGGATCGTGAAAGAAGGACAAGGATTCTGATCCTATACTGCCAAGAATCTCGAGGAAGCGAAAGCAATCGTGACCAATCTGGGACAGCATTTTAAAATCGAATTACTGGAAAAGTTTTTTGCTAGCGATAATAATGCAAGCTATACGTTCTGGTATAACTACGTCGATACACAGATGTTACCAAGATTAGAAAAAAACTGTAAAGAAGAATATATCACCACATATAAGTCGTTAACAGAATACTTTACGAATCTGGATCCAGCCGTAGAAGGAAAATTCATCACCTTTATCGATCTATGTGAAGGAGGACATGTCGAAAATCTCAAAGAGATCGCTGATGGATCATTCGCCTTGGAGAAAATTGCAGGAGCATACTGGCAAGCGAAAGAAGGAAATCCGATGATGACGCGTATCTATGGACTTGCTTTCGAGACAAAAGCTGAATTGAAAGACTATCAAACCATGATGGAAGAAGCAAAGAAGAGAGATCATAGAATCCTCGGGAAACAACTCAAACTCTTCACTATCTCAGAACTGGTTGGGTCAGGATTACCTCTTTTTCAACCGAATGGGATGATTATCCGTAAAGAATTGGAAGACTATCTCTGGTCGTTGCACAAAGATCACGGCTATTCTCGTGTCTGGACTCCGCATATCGCTAAGGAAGATCTCTATAATACCTCTGGACATGCCAAGCACTACTTAGATGATATGTTTAAGGTGCATGGTGGTACTTCTGATGAAGATTTCTATCTCAAACCGATGAACTGTCCCCATCATATGCAACTCTTTGCTGATAACCAATTCTCGTATCGTGATATGCCGATCAGATATTTCGAGCCAGCGACGGTGTATAGAGATGAGAAAACGGGACAACTATCTGGACTCACTCGTGTGCGTTCGATCACTCAGGATGACGGACATCTGTTCTGTCGTATCACTCAACTCAAAGATGAAATTACCACAATCGTAAAGATCATCAAAGAATTCTATAAAACCATGGGAATGCTGGACGGATACCGAGTATCGCTCAGTATCAGAGGAGAAGACAAAGAGAAATATCTGGGTGGAGAAGAAGTATGGGCTACAGCTGAGTGAGCATTGAAAGATATCTGTACTGAATTGGATCTCAATTATAAAGAAATCCCTGGAGAAGCAGCATTCTATTGACCAAAATTAGACTTTATGTTTAAAGATGCGATCGGTAGACAACACCAACTCGCGACGGTTCAAGTCGACTTTAATCTTCCAGAGAGATTTGATCTCAGTTTCGTCAACGAACAAGGAGACAACGAAAGACCAGTGGTGATCCATCGTGCGATTGCAGGAAGTATGGAGAGATTTATGGGAGTTATGATTGAACACTTTGCTGGAGCATTTCCACTGTGGATGGCGCCGATCCAGATGATGATCGTCCCAGTAGCTGATGTCTTCAATGACTATGCCGAATCTTGCAACCAGGAACTAAGAACTAGGAACCTTAGAGCAAAAGTGGATTATTCTTCTGATAGTTTCGCGAAGAAAATCCGTAATGCAGAACTTCTCAAAATCCCCTACATCCTCATCGTAGGAGAAAAAGAAGTATCTGACTCTAGTGTTAGTGTCAGAGTCTACAAGACGAAAGAACAATACACGATGTCTCTTGAAGAGTTTATCGCAAAGATAGAGAGTGAGGTGAAGGAGAGAGAGTTGTAAATTTCATAAAGAGCAACTTTGCTCTTTTTTTATGTGAGAAAGTAGTTAATATATTGTGATATATCTTTTTATATTATATAAATCATAATGTCTCGTATTATTAATGATAAATACTCAGATTATCATATTCATAGTAGTTTTTCAGATGGAACTGCTACTGTAGAAGAGATAGTACAATATGCAGGTAAATTATGAATGAAGGAAATAGCAATAACAGACCATAGTGATTTAATGACTAATATATTGAAAGAGCGCTATGCTATAACTCCTTCTTGATGAGCAAGATATGCATTGAATAGTCGAAAAAATGTCCATAATGATGTAAATGTTATCTTTGGTGTTGAATGAGATGTTGTTAATAGTAATGGTGATGTTTGTTTAGAGCATCAACACATGGAATGAAAATTTACTATTCTTTCTGTACATTGGAATAGTTATCAATCTGATCATAAAACTGCTGGAAATTGACTTTTACATGCGATTGATAGATTTCACAGTAAAATTGATTTAATTTGACATCCTTATGCTACAAAAGAACTTTGAGAATTTATAGATATTGAGGCAGTTGTTGATTTAGCAAATCAACATAATATACCTTTAGAATTTAATCGATGAGCATTTCGTAAATGACATGTTATACAAGAAAAATTGATATATATGTTACATCATGCCAAGAAAATATATGTAAATAGCGATGCTCATAGCTTATCATCCCTAACAAGTATGAGAAAAGAATGTTATGATTTTTTAAATGAGCTTTGAATAAAATAGATTAAACTATCTTGGTGTTTTATTAAATACATATTTCTTATCTAGTAATATTTTACCTCAAACTTTCATTAGACTTATTATAGTTGGTATAATATCTAAAATATTTTTAAATATACTTACTAGATAAATAGTTATAGTTTCGATATTAATTTTTAATTTAAAATATTTATGATATATTATAATAAGACTTAAATAATCAATTATAATCGCCAATATAATTATAGCTGTGAAAATGTTATATGAATTTATAATTGAAATTATTAATGATATTAGTACAAGAGAACCTCATAATCATCGTTGTATAAGTTGTATAAATCTTTCTAATGCTAAAATATTCTTTTTTTTAAATAATAAATTAAAAACGAAATCAAACTCTCCAATTAGTCGCCTAGATGTCTGAATGATTGTTAAAGAAATCTTATTCGGTACTGTTGAGTGATCAAAATATTTAAGAGGTTTCGCATAAATTCTATTTAGATTTGATGTGTATCAAAATACTATGTCTTCTGTAATTGAATCTTCTGGAAATTTATAAAGTTTTGCTATATCTGATCTTATAAATAATCAATGTCATATTAAATACATTAATTTGTTATTCTGTTTATAATTTTGTAATAGAGAGTTCTTTTCAAAGTAGATGGATCGTCTAGATTGTATAAGAGCATTTGCTTTTCAAAATAAATTGGTATTGTGAAAATTTATATTATACATTGAAAGCATTTGATATATTTCTTCGTTTTTTTTGTCATTTAGTACTTCATATAATCATTTTACATCTGGTTTAGAATCAGCATCAAAAATAGCAAAATAAGAATTATATGAATCACTATTGTTTATTTTACTTAATAGTTTATTTATAGCATAATTTAATTGATGTCATTTATCTCATTGATTAAATGGATAATTTATGATATGTTTGGAATCAATAGTTTTTTCTAAAATATTTAAAGTTTTATTTTTTCAATTTACTAATTCTTTGTTAGTAGTAATGAAATACAATTCAATATTATTGTCTTTTATATTTGAAAAGTAATCTATTGTATTTTTAATGATTGATTCTTCTTTATAAAGAGGTATTAATACTAATATCTTTTTATTAAATTCTTTTTTTCAAATATTTTGTACCTCCATCTTTCTATTTTCTAAAAACATAAGTGTATATTTTAATTTCCTATATACATTTCCTAAAAAGATACTAATTATTAATAAAAGTGCTATTTGTAGAAATATTATTGCCATGAATAACTATGATAATGAATCTAAATATCATCTAAAATCAAACTCTCATTTTTTTTCTTTTTTTTGATTAATTTCCTTTCTCTGAAATTTGATTCCCTCTATAAAAAATAATATTAATTTAAATATAGAGACAGATTCATGAATAGAAAAACTATTTCTTTCAAATAAAAATCGAAATAATGAACAACTATTGGAATATGATAAAATTTTAACTAAATTATTAGATGTATTTGTTAATTGATATGAACTGGATAATATTTTGAGAAGAGAATTTAATATATTTTTGCATACTATAGACAAATCTATTGGTGGAGTAACTACTATATATGATCAGTTTCAAAAATCCAATAGTTCATTATCAGTCTATACTACGCTTATTGAAAAAGAATTATTATTACAAGGAAATGGTTTTCTGTCACATAATTCAGTGTATGATAAATTATCATTACAAGAAAGAAAAAAATTTGCTAGCTTTGTCGCAAGAAATATATATAAATAATTTGTTTTAAATATGTATTAATGTTATGGACAAATTATATCTTGTAAATTACCTTTCTGATTTTTTAAAGATTCATAATTTTGAATGAGTAGATAAAGCAATAAACTGACTTCAAGTTGATAATACATTATTATATGTCAATAAAGTTGCTTTTGCGGTAGATGCAACAACATACATATTTGATAAAGCTATAGAATATTGAGCTAATATGATTATTGTTCATCATGGAATTTTGTGGTGAAAAGAGAATTCTATTGTATGAGTTTCTTATGATAGATTAAAAAAGTTAATTGATAATAATATTAGTCTTTTAAGTTTTCATCTGCCTTTAGATACTCATAAAACTATTGGTAATAATATAGTTACAATAAATAATATTGTTAATAAACTTGGATTAATAGAAGATCAATATAGTATTGAAGATTTTTATTTAATTTGATCTGTATATGTTGGACTAAAGTTGGTCTTAAAAGATGAAGTTTCTACAAATACGGTTAGATTGATTTGAGAAGAATTGTGATGGAAAACTGATTTCTATGATTTTGGAGATAAAAATATAAAAAATATATGAGTAGTGACATGAGCTGGATGATCTTTACTGAAGAATCAAGATCTCATGAAAGAGATAGATATTTTTATTACATGAGAAGCATTGCATGATGCTTTGACTTTTGCTAAAGAAAATAAGAAAAATGTTTTGCTTTGATGACATTACGAGACAGAAAAATGTTGATTACAAAAAATAGAAGATATGTTAAAAGAAAAAGGATTAGAGACTATATTCATAGATGAAAAGTATTAAAAATTAAATACTGATGAGAGTTGAAAGTACTCATAACTTATCATTTATAACTTAACACTTCAAAAAATGCCCCTCCTTGATCGAGTACTCGTTATCTCAGGGTTTCTGTGTCTGATCGCAGGATTGATAGGAGCTATTGCACCCATGATGCCTTGATCCATACTTTCCCTTATTGGTCTGTTGCTCATCCACCGAACGGGTGTCTATCAGATACCCATGACATGGATTATCGTCTTTGTCATACTGGTCGTATTGGCCAATATCGTGGATTATTATCTCCCCATTTGGTGAACAAAAAAATATGGAGGAACCAAAGCGGGAGTCACCGGAGCAACCATGGGGATGATAGCTGGATTGTTTGTCTTTCCTCCCTTTGGGATGATTGTGGGACCGTTTGTAGGAGCCTTTATCGGTGAATATATGCATGTAGAAGGAACGGGTGAGAAAGCATTACGTTCTGCTCGAGGATCATTTGTCGGATTTCTTCTCACGACTGGCTTTAAGTTGGTCGTCGGATGACGAATGCTGATCTACGCCGCCCAACTCGTCTGGTAAAATATCTTTTCTGTCTTCAAATTAAGATTGATTTTGATGATGTGATATCTATGATACTTATAATATTTTATTTTTATACTGTTTTTTGTAATATGCCAACTACCAATTCAGGTAATGTCGTCAGTGACACGTATACAACCTTGCAATGAACGGTCATGCAAGGAGATGTACAATGACTTCAACAAGCAGTGAATCAAAGTACTGGTACAGGAGCAGTGATTCTTATCGTTGGAATCTGTCTATTTGTGATTATTTCAAGCATTATAGAGACAGGAACATTCTTTGGAATTTTATTGCCATCTGATCTTATCTTATCAGCTTCTGTTATTACCTTTGTGGGTATGAAAAGATGGTGAATGGTCGTCTTAGTGACAATATTATCTATAGGATTTACGATTTTATGAGATTATCTATGATATACTACAGGTAAAAAATTGGGTTCCTGACTGTATGACAGAAAAGATACGTGGTATTTTAAGAAAAAATACTTTTTGGAGGCACAGACTGCCTTGACGAAACAAGGAGAGAAGATGTTATATATTGGAAGATATTTGAGTATCTGATGATTTTTACCCATGATCTATGGAGTGATGAATCGAGATAGATCTCAATTTCTTAAAGTCTCTATACTATCAGCGATGATGTGGAAGTTGAGTTTGGTAATCCCTATTACTGTACTGATGTTAATTTTTCCATGACTCCAATATCGTGTCGGTATATTGTTGGTATTGTGTTTTACCTTACCAGAGATTGTAGGTTGGATTATGCTCTTGAGACCTCAAGCGAAAGAATATATGCAAAGATTAGTAGATGCGAAAGAACAAATAGCGATTTTGAGACAAGATTTTTCATCGATAAAAGGTCATATGACTGATCTTTTGGACAAAGTAAAAGCTCCTGACGAACAGCAAGCATGAGCAGTACAACAAGCAGTACCTGTAGAAGAAGTAGTATCACAACAACAGATTACTGAACAAATATCACAAAACACCATCACTCATCAGCAAGAAATAGAAACTCCTCCTCAACAATCTTCATCACATGATCCTCTTCCATCACAATATTCAAATTCAAATACTCCTTCTTAATATTATAGTATATAAATTTATTTCCTCTTATTCTATAAAATCTCAGTTATGCAAAAAGCATCCAACGAAAACGGGATGCCTTTTAATAATTTCTTTTTTATTATATAATAATAATTTGATTTTCGAGGAGATGTATAGTAAATACATCTCCTCTTGAGGAAGTTAATTCTACTTCATTAGGATCATCATCATTAAATGTATAATCCATATACACCAATGATGATTTTAATGATGATTTTTTTGAATAAGGGTTTTCTGTCTTTATGACAAGACCTTCTTTCACAATTTTTCCTCTTCTCTTAATTTTTTGATAATTTACAACAGAAATTCCTGTTGTAAAACCATTTAACAAGGAACATAAAGATCGTAACTCTTCATGATTATCTTGTATTTTTTGATCATACTTGAATTTCAATATTGTTTTGTCTGTAGTTGTTTCCATAACTGTAATTTTTTTTTGTTTTTGTTAATATTTTTATTTTGATAATAATTGTTATATCGATATAAATATACAATGTCAAGTCATTTATCACAAAACTACTCTTTATCACTACAACACCTCTACAATATATCTTATTTTTTGAAGAAACAACCAATCATCACTATACTTATAGTATCTTTTATCTCAAACATTCATTCAACTTGCCTCACCATCGCCGTTCCAGAACCTCCATTTTTTTCTCTCAATTATGACATTTTTTAGTCGGTGAATTTCATTTTTGGAGAAAAACACTCCAATGGTTATTTGCGATCGCGATTATACTTTGTATTGCCTGAATAAGTATCTCAGGATATTATCTGTATAACTTTATCGTCTCTCAACAACAGTACTCTGTCTATGATCTTCCACTCGCTTTACCTAGCACTATTTTGGATAGTGAAGGGAGAGAATTGTATACTTTTTTTGATGAAAGGAGAGTTCCTGTGAGTTATGAAGCTATATCGCCTCAAATGATTCAAGCACTCATTAGTGCAGAAGATAAAGAATTTTGGAACAATGATGGGTTTGATCCAAGAGGTATGATGAGAAGTATCATCGTCACACTCAGAGATTGGTGGAACAATGGATTTCTATGATATAGTCAATGAGCTTCTACTCTAACACAACAGATCATCAAAAATACCGTAGGATGAAAAGAAATGAAACTGACCCGTAAAATTCACGAAATTATTCACGCTTGGTTGCTCACCTACAATACCTACGCTGTCAATAAGCAGTTTTATGCTGGTGACAGTGCGAAAATTTGGCAAAAATCCAAAGAAGATATTATCACCTACTATCTGAATAGTACTTTCTTTGGAAACAATGCGTATGGAATATCTGAAGCTGCTCGTATCTATTTCAATACTACACCAAACGATCTTTCCATTCAACAAGTGGCTGTACTCGCTGCGATACCAAAATCCCCCTATTATTTTGATCCCTATAGATATAGAGATAATGTTGTAGGTAATCGACAAATTAGTATCGACGGAGAGAAAGAAATATCGATTGATACTGACCAATATGGATATCTGTTCACCGATACTGTCATGACTGGCTATCATGTCTCTGATCCTCAACAAGACCTTACTACTCTTCTACCTGTATTCTCTGGTACGACCAAAGACGATGAAGGCATCTCACATCATCGATTTATAAATTATAGCCCTGGAAGAAAAGATTATGTAATACAAAGATTACGAGAAGATGGATATATCACAACTGATAATGCAATAACAGCTATTATCACACCGATAGAATTTGCATCTAAACCTGAAATCATAAATTCCATCAAAGCTCCTCATTTTGTCCATTATATCAAAGAAGAAATCCTCTGATTAGAAGAACTTGGTATCAATGAACAACAACTCTCACAATGAGGATATACCATATACACCACTCTCAATCTCGATATACAAAATGAATTAGAGCATATTGTAACGGTTCATAATGATGAAGCCTATAAGCTATGAGCAACGAATAGAGCACTTCTCGTGACAAATACTAAAAATGGTGACATCATCGGATATGTGGGATCCAAAGACTATTACAATACTGCTGTCGATGGACAAGTCGATCTCATTCGCCGTACGAGACAAGTATGATCAACACTGAAACCTCTGATCTATGCGTACGCTATGAGTCAATATCCACTCGGTTTGGATAGTATTATTAGAGATACGAGAACAAATTTCGGTGGTTATATTCCAAACAATGCTGATGGTGCCTTTAGAGGAAACATTAGACTCAAGAATGCACTTGCTGGATCACGTAATATTCCAGCTATCAAGATGTTTAATGCCATGTGATGAACAAAGACCTTTCTACCTTGGTTTCAATCGTTGGGAATGAAAAATCTTAATCCTGACTGACAATATGGTTTATCTATGGCTCTAGGTACAGCTCCTATGAGTATGTTAGATCTTGCACAATGATATACTCATCTTTCTGATACAGAATATGTGGGTATTGTTCATGGAATTTCAAAAATTGTCGATCATCAAGGAATGGTAGTCTATGATCATGGAGACAAATCCTACGAACGTAAGATACCACTATGAGTAGCGAGATTGATTACCTATATTACCGAGACAGCAGAATTTGCACCTGCTTACTTCCGTGATACGGTAAACACGCCATGATGTTCATCTTGTGCTTCCAAAACTGGTACGACGAATATGAAAGTCAATGGAAAAAATGTAGCCAGAGATGGATGGTTAGTAACCTATAATCCTGATATTATGGTGATCGCTTGGGCAGGAAATACCAACGCCAGTCCTCTTGCAAAATCTGCCTATGGATATAACCTCAACACGAAACTGCGTAATGATGTTGTACGATATCTCAAAGAACAAGGTATCACCAGCGAAAACACTCATCGATCATATCCAGAATGAGTAACCAAAGCAGTAAAATGACAAGGAGAAACCTATGCCCACCCAGAAAATACGAGTATACCGAATACAGTAAGAAATAAGTTATAAAAAGAGATAACTAGAAAAAGAATTATAATTCTTAATTTTAAATTCTTAATTCTATCACACCATCCCAAATTCCCATCTCTTGGATCTGCTGACTATGGGTAATGACGTAAAATTGGAAGTCAGGTCATTTTGTTTTGATAAAATTGGTGATCATATCAGCTACTTTTGCGACCGTATCAGTATCCAGATTATTGATTGTTTCATCGAGATACAACATCGGAGCATTGGTTACAAATGAGATTGCTATCATCCATACTAATTTCAAAATAACTTTCTGACCTCATGAAAGTGATTCTACTTGTCTTTCTCCATGTTGATCTAAGATTTTTACAAAAAGTTCGAGCGTATCAGTCGTAGCTGATTTTTTATCGATATCCATACTGAGTTGATAATCGACACTCTGTGCAAGATACGCATTCATGAGATCTTGAATCTTCGGAAGATTACTTTGAATCACAAGCAGAAGAAGTTCTTTAGAAAAAATCGTATACAGGTCAGACAACATCTTTTCTTGAACCTTCAATTTTTTTACGGCAAGAAGATTTTCTTTATATTCTTTTACAATATCATCTAATCTATGTACTTGTTGGACAAAGTGTTGAAGTGATATTCTCTCTTGTTCTAACTGTGCCAATGATGGAAGTGTAGACATTGACTGTTGTGCTTGTTCATAATCATGTTGTACGATCTGTTGTGTTTGTTTCAACTGCTCTTGTTGTTGTTCAGTACTTCACAATTCTGTTTGTAGTACGAGAAGTTGCTCTTTGTGTTTCAACTGCTCTTGTTGTTCTTGCTGCATGGTATTGAGTTGTTGTTGTAATGATTTCATCTTGTCTTCAAGCTCAGTCCATTGTTTCATGGCATTATCTAACTGTTTCCAATCTAATTGAACAAGCAAATTACTCAACACTTTTATATCATGTTCAACCATTCACAAATTTTTATCATCTTGCAAATCTGAAAGTTGTTTATCAATCTGAGATTCTTGATCTCTCAAAAGTTGAAGTTGGTGTTGTAATGTCTGAAGTTGTTCTGTATTTTTTTTGGCAATACTGGTATTGATAAGATCAACATAAGGACAATTTCATTCTATTTTATCACAAAAAAACAACGATTGTTCTGACGCTACTTGCTGAGATTTTTCCAGATTCTGTTGAAATTGTACAATCTGCGTAGAAATATTCTGTTTCTGATCTTCCAATGTTTTTTTCTTTTCCTGATGATTTTCACCACGATATTTATATTCTTTTCAGAGTGCAATACACTGTTGTATCAGTTGAGAGAGGCTATAGATATTCAATACTCATGAGAGAGAATCTATAATATCACGTCACTCTTGATTCTGAAAATCTGCATTTTGTATAAAAGTAGTGTAACGTTCAGCGATAGCATCATTTCGCAATGATTTCTGTTGTTCCTGTAACTGTGATACTTGGTTCATCACATCGTCATAATTCACTATTCTTTGTAGTGAAAGTGAATGTTGAATCTGTGTAATTTGTTGAGTAAGAGTATTGTGTTGTTGTTCTAATTGCTGTGATTGCTTTTTATGATCAAGGAGTTGTTGAGAGAGTAATTGTTGAGTAGTCGTAAATTTATGATACTGTTCTTGGAATTGAATAATAGCATGATCAAGCCTATCAGTATCAAACAACTTCGGTAAGGAAAAATGTTCCATCAATACTTTATCTCCTAATAGTTTCTGTTCATCAATAAATGACTGTCGATTCTTCCCAAGTTCACTCATATGATATGTTTGTAACAGCCTATCAATATCATTCCAAGAAACCATAAGAGCGTGGATTCCTTGTTGAAGTTTATTATCATACAAAGAATCATCGCTACGTGCTTTAATAAGCGCAGAAATCTCTCTTTTTTGTTCACTAATTTTTTCTTTAGTTTCATCAATACCGAGCAAATCAAAAATATTTTTCAAAATCATCAATCTCTCTTGTGGGGGGAGTTCAAAAATATTCGTACTATCTTGCATAAGAAAATATGTACCAAGTAATACTTCTTTACGAGGAAGTAAATCATCAATGAGTTTCTGAAGATCAGTCTCATTTTTAAATTCCACAGCTTCGTATCATCATGGAAGGACAAATGCTGTCACTGGTAAAAACTCAATTATGGGATTCTGTTCGTTCACGGGCTGTCAGCTCAATATCTTTTGCCACATTTTAGATTTGACAGAATTCCCTGCTTTAGTTTTTGAAAGGATTCTCTGGACACAATATTGAACTCACAAATGTTCAAACTCTATGACAACCTCTCCTTGTTGAGAATTCATATTGAGCAATGGTCTCGTATTCTTTTTGTTATATAAGGCAAAAAGCGGACCATCAAAAAAAAGTACAGATTTTCCTGACCCGATAGGTGCTTTGATAATATATGATCCATGCTTTGGTCTGACTATGACTGTCTGATCCTGAAAGGGACCAATATTCGTATACTGAAGAGAAAGAAGTTTCACGAGAAAACTAATCAAATAAAATAACTATTAAGTAATAATCAAATACATAGCAAAAACAAGTAAAGAAAAATCCGCCTTAATTCAAGACAGATTTTGAAAATTACTTATTCTTTTATAGTGATGTAATGGATTCTGCCATCACTTACACTAATTTTTTTTATTTTTTTTATTTTGTTTATTTTCAAACATTACTATAATCAAATAAAGCATAAATGTCAATATTACTTTCAAAAAACTCTAAAATCTCTTGCAAAATAAAAAAAAATGATTATTATAGCACTCATCACCTATACGTGCTATGTGATACATAGCCATCATAAAGCGTGATATAAATTAACATTATATTACTAAGGGACTTTATAAACCTTACAACTTTATTACTTTACAAACTATATTACATGTCAAAAATTATTGGAATCGATCTTGGTACGACAAACTCTGCTGTCGCTCACCTCGTAAATGGAAAGTCAGAGATTATTGCTAACGCAGAAGGACTTAGAACTACGCCTTCTATCGTCTATATCAAGGGAGACGAACTTCTTGTAGGAGAATTAGCGAAGAGAAAAGCAGTTCTCGAACCAGAAAATGTCGTCTATGAAGTGAAGAGATTTATCGGAATGAAGTATGACGAAGTCAAAACGGAAGCTGAAAGAATGCCCTATAAAACAAAAAAAGGGAAAGATGGTGGTGTCCTCATCGTCATCGATGATAAAGAATACAAACCAGAACAAATCTCTTCATTTGTGCTCAAAAAACTCAAAGAAGATGCGGAGAAATTCCTCGGAACTACGATCAACTCAGCAGTAATTACGGTTCCTGCTTACTTCAATGATAGCCAAAGAAATGCTACGAAAGCTGCAGGAGAAATCGCAGGATTAAAAGTTGAAAGAATTATCAACGAACCTACTGCCGCTGCTCTGAATTATGGAGAAGGAAAAAACAAAGATGAAAAAATCTGTGTCTTTGATCTTGGAGGAGGAACATTTGATGTCACGATGATGGAAATCGGAAGCGAAGGTACTTATCAAGTTCTCTCAACTTCTGGAGATACTCACCTCGGAGGTGCTGTCTGGGACGAAAGAATTATTGACTTTATCCTCTCTGAATTTAAAGCGAAAGAAGGTATCGACCTCAGCGACAATGCTATGGCGATGCAACGTATCAAAGATGAAGCAGAAAGTGCAAAAAAACAACTTTCTGTCACGGAGAGAGTTGATATCACGATTCCATTTATCACCATGTCAGTGGACGGAAAACCTCGTAATCTTGATGTCACATTAACGAAAGCAAAATTTGAAGAATTGTGTAAAGACTTATTTGAAAAGACAAAGAAACCAGTAGAAGCTGCACTCAGTGATTCTGGACTTTCAAAATCTGATGTCAATGATGTCGTCCTTGTCGGAGGTTCTACTCGTATGCCACAAGTGGTCAAAATCGTGAAAGATATCTTTAACAAAGAACCAAAATCTACCGTTAATCCTGATGAAGCAGTAGCTCTTGGAGCAGCTATCCAAGGAGGTATTATCCAAGGAGATGTCCAAGATATTCTTCTTCTCGATGTTACTCCACTTTCACTCGCTACGGAAGTAGAAGGAGGACTTGCACACGTTATGATCCCTCGTAATACTACTATCCCAGCAAAGAAGTCAAACATCTTTACGAATGCTGTCGATAACCAACCTTCAGCTACAGTCCACGTGACACAAGGTGAAAGACAATTTGCAAAAGATAATAAATCTCTTGGAATGTTCAACATCGATCTTCCATCGAAGAGAAGAGGTGAAGCTCAAATCGAGGTAACCTTCGACATCGACGCGAACGGAATACTCAATGTATCAGCTAAAGAACTTTCTACTGGTCAAGAGCAAAAAGTAACTATCCAAGGAGCGACATGAATTTCTGATGAAGAAATCGCAAATGCAAAAGCTGATGCTGAAAGATTCGCAGAAGAAGATAGAAAAAAGAGAGAGATGGTCGAAGCTCACAACAGATTAGAATCTACGGTCTATCAACTTGAACGTATGCTTGAAGAGAACAAAGATAAAATCCCAGAATCTGACCAAGAGGGTATTAAAGCTCTTGTCGATGAATGAAAAGGACTCAAAAACAATGCTGATGCTAGCAAAGAAGATGTCGAAGCGATGATTGATAAAATCGAGAAAGAGATGCAAGAGTTGGCTGGTAAATATCAAGCACAAAACACTGCTTCTGATGCTTCTCCTGCTGATATGGTAGAAGATGAATCTGCTGTCGATGGAGAAGTCATCGATGCTGATAAGTAGTTAGCTAATTGGTTCTTAGGTATTAATTCCTAGTAGTTCAATTCTAACACAAGTATTCGTCATTGCGAGGAGTTTCTGATCAAGAAACGACGTGGCAATCCATAACAAATAAATTATCCTCTAAAACCTATAAAATCCTCTATTGTGAGGGTTTTTTAAATGCAAGAAAAAATCTGCCACGAAGACAGATAAGTTATAACACATCATTTTATATACCATAACAATTATCATAATTTCGATTACTATGTTCACCCCATAAGATCCAATTTTCAAGTCATAAGTTCCATTGATAGATATCATAAGTAAGTTCTGCAACATCTCATCTTGTAATTTTTTGTTGTGGCACTAAAGGAGTTGTAATATATTGATATTTTTCATTAGCACCGCAAGTTCCTAAAAAATTCATGACATGATCACCAATAGCATCAAATGTTCTTACTAAAAGAGTATTAAATTGTTCTTGCGTAATTGCCCAGTCTGGCATAAACTTATCTCCATATCATTGAAATATTCACAATCTACACGATTCTATAATTTCATTTTTAAGATTTATATGTCACTGATTAATATCCCTAAACCCACAATCACTAATTGATTTTTTATATGTTATATCACCCAAAGATCCTGCTATTTTAACAAAGAATTTCGCTGCTTCATCTCTTCTCATATAGTTGTCTGGTTTATAGTCTCTGGTGGTCGAGA
>CAYWIJ010000007.1:0-2508 GCA_964458335.1 uncultured Candidatus Peribacteria bacterium
GGATATATTCGTATTTTTAGCATATTCGGTAATATTCTCTCCAATCTGGATAGCAAGTTCTCTAGTGGGAGTGAGAATAAGGGCACGAATCGGTGGACGCTTGTACTTACTCGGTTTCATCGTAGTCGGATACGTATTGTGAGATAATAACTGTATCATCGGAAGCGAAAAAGCTGCAGTCTTACCAGTTCCTGTCTGTGCAGATCAGAACACATCTTTTCCTGACAGGATAGGAGGTATGGCTTGTTCTTGTATCGGGCTTGGAGTGGTATATCAGAGTGTCGCTAATGCTTGGAGTATCTTGTTATCTAATCCTAATTCAGAAAATTGTGTCATAAAAAAAGTGTAAATAAAATGAATTATCTATACTATAGGGAAAATGCGAGTGATAGCAATGGAAGAAAATGTCTATGTAATATTATAATTACAAACTCACAATAATCATCCTCTATGAGGTATAAGAATTTTTGTCAGAATGTATTTTTTATGAAAATAATTGAAAATTTATAACTTTTTCACTACATATGTCCCTTCATCATGGTATCAGAGTATATTACGATAATATTCTTTTACTCCTACTCCTGAGATGACAGAGAGACGAGAATAGTTGTGATGTTGTGATAGTTTTTCGGCGATAGCCATGACCGTTCTTCCAACTCCTGTATGTTGTGTAGTAGAATCATTATCTTTTGACTTAAGACTAGCAACTTTCCCATAGACATGAAGTTCTCTGATGAGAGCAGTGTTATTTCATAATCACGGATAGTCTATCGTTTGATGAGAATCTGGTAGGAGAAGTCTTGTGAATCCATACAGATATCCTTGCGATGTCTCTAAACTGATGAAATATTCTCTTCCTACAGTACTTCTATATTCACGGATAATAGTAAGTACATCTTCTGGCTCATTTTTTCTTCTATGGCGAATTTCTCTACTACGCGTATCGAGAGATACAAAGGCTCTATCTGACTGCATATCAGGTTGTCATCAGATGATGTGAGTTGTCATCGCGAGCGACTTTTTATTTGAATTTTCGAGAGGAGCGTGGTGGTCTCTAGTTGACTGGGTTGCTTCACTTTCGTTTGCAATGACATCTAAGAACTGTTCTATACTGTCATAATAGTGAGAATTTTCGTACAATCTCGAGTAAATATCGCGAATAGTGTCTGTATTTCTCCATTGTTTGTATAATCCTTCGTGCATAAGTTGCGCAAGATTTGTCGTTGAGCTTCCTGCAACAATTTCTGTTGATGGGATGTCGCGGATCAATCTCTTGATACGAGTATAAGGTGGGATGATGTCACGGAATGTTGTGGTGATAATTCTTTTGATACTTTCAGTCTCGATAGGTTTGTATTCTCCTTTTTTGTACAATTCGTAGAGTTCTGTATTTGGTATAACAGAAGTTGGATAAAACTTGATCTCATCAGGACGGAAAGCAGGATCACCATAGATATCGATGAATGTCTGCAAATCTTTCTCTTCATCAGAACCATAGAGTCCAGGCATCAGATGTACTGAAAACTTAAATCCGTATTGTCTGAGTTTATGGCAGGCTTGTTTACATTGTTCTACACTATGTCATCTCTTATTCATATCTAAGACAGTATCATTCGTAGACTGAATCCCCATTTCAAGTCTGGTAATCCCAAGTTCTCTCCACAGTTGACAATTTTCGTCCGTGACATATTCTGGTCTCGTTTCCACCGTCAGTCAGATCATACGATGAGAAGCCGTTTCGTTGATACGGATAGACTCTTCCACCGTATCAGGAAACTGTTTTGTATCTGTCTCACTTTTTGCTACGAGTGATTGTACTGAGTCTTCAGTTTTATCGATATTATCCTCGATAGTAAAAAGACTCTTGTTCGCGTTTTGAGTTAGAGTGACAGTTTTCAAAAATTCTGGAAAGGTATTGCAGGCGTCATATAATCACTTGATGAATTCTTTTTTATATTCGGTAGGATAGACGTCCCATGTTCCACCCAGGACAATCATCTCGATTTTATCAGTATCGTGACCAGTGAGATGAAGCGAAAGCAGACGGTTATAGACTTGTTTTACAGGGTCGAAATTATTCAGCAATGCTCTCATTGCCCCAGGTTCGGTATTGATATAACTCTTTGGCATCGTAAAATCATTCGGACAAAAGATACACTCTCCTGGACACCAAAATGGCTTCGTGAGTACTTGTACTGAGACAATACCTGACTGGCTTCTGATTCATCTTTTTTTGAGTAATTGTTGAAAAATCTTATGTTCTGACGCTTTTCATGATTGGATGAGATCACGATAGGTTTTAAGCATTTGCATATTGCTCGGTAGTCATGATATTTTGTTTATTCTTGCATATTCTCTTTTCAATGAACTGACATGGTCTTTGTTGAGATCAGGAATATTGAGAAGAGCAAGAACAAGTTGTTCAAGAGTCATAGAGGTTATAAGGTTTGTAAATTTGTAAGGTTTGTAAATTTGTAAGGTCTTCTTGTGCTTATAATCTGAATACTA